>NZ_JAHVHQ010000003.1:1526910-1832292 GCF_019802205.1 Roseovarius atlanticus | reverse complement strand
TACGCGCTGGCCGTCGCCTCTGGCGGCTATGCGATGGCCACGGCACTGCGGGCGCTGGACGTGCAGCCTGGCGAAAAGGTGTTAACGAATGCTTTCACCCTCGCGCCGGTGCCGGGGGCGATTGCCAGTGTCGGTGCGGTGCCGGTGTTCGTCGGCGTGACCGAGAGTCTGACCATCGACCTTGAAGATCTGGTTAACAAGGCGGGTGAGGCACGCATCCTGATGCTGAGCCACATGCGCGGGCACCTGTGCGACATGGACCGGCTGGTGGAGATCGCGAGCGACCACGGGCTGACCATAATCGAGGATTGCGCCCACACGATGGGGGCGGCGTGGAACGGGGTGCCGTCGGGGCGGCACGGGTTGATCGGCTGCTATTCGACGCAGACCTACAAGCACATGAATTCGGGCGAGGGCGGCCTGCTGGTGACGGACGACCCAAGCGTCATGGCGAAGGCGGCGATCCTGTCGGGGTCCTACATGCTCTATGGCCGGCACGGGACGGTGCCGCCGGAAGAGGAATTCGAGAAGATCAAGTACCAGACGCCCAATGTCTCGGGGCGGATGGATCACCTGCGCGCGGCGATTTTACGCCCGCAACTCAAGGCGTTGGACGCGCAATGCGCCAAGTGGAACGCGCGCTACCGGGTGGTCGAGGACGGCCTGCGCGGCACGCCCGGCCTGAGGGTGGTGGAGCGGCCCGAGGCGGAAACATACGTCGGCTCGTCGATCCAGTTCCTTCTGCTGGACTGGAGCAACGGGGCCATTGCCGAGGTGGTCGAACGGTGCGGGAAACGCGGCGTCGAGCTGAAGTGGTTCGGGGGCGCCGAGCCGGTGGGGTTCACCAGCCGCTATGACAGCTGGCGCTATGCGCCGAGCGTGCCGATGCCCGCCAGCGACCGGGTGCTGAAAGGCATCCTGGACATGCGCCTGCCGTTGACCTTCACGCTGGAGGATTGCGCCCTGATCGCGCGGATCATCCGAGCGGAAGTGGGCGCGGTACAGCAGGCCGGATCGACCTGAGACACCGGGGTTAACGGCGAATCCGGGGCCGAAATGGCACGTCGGTATCGCGTCGGTATCCGGGTGGCATCGCGTCGGTGCGATTTTTCGCAACCTGTCCGGTTAATGGAGCGTGCGGCGGTTAACGGACCGCACGCGCCAAAACCCCTGCTGTCTGCCGCGTTTCGGCGGGTCAGTCGTTGGGCGTTTCGTCGGGAATCGGGACCGAGGAGATCGAGACCTTGGCCGAGCCTTGCGACAGTTCGCGCCCGTGCGAGATGTAGACCAGCGTGTTGCGGTCGGCGTCAAAGATGCGCTTCACGCGCAGCGTCTTGAAGATGATCGAGCGGCTGGCGCGAAACACGTCCTCGCCATCCTCGGAGCGGTCGATGTCGCCCAGGGTGATCGGGCCGGTCTGCTGGCATTCGATGGCACTGTTGGAGGGATCCTCGAACCAGTTGCCATTGGCCAGCCGGTCGATGAAGCCGCGCTCGAAATAGGCCAGGTGGCAGGTGACGCCCTGCACCTCGGGATCCTCGATCGCCTCGACGATGATGTCGTTGCCGGCCCAGTCGACGCCGATCTCGCCCACCTGCTCGGCGCGGGCGGGCGAGACCATGAGAGCCGCCAGCGCGGCGGCCCCGAAACATGCGCGGCGCATCAGAACGTGACCGTGCCGTGTTCGCCCACGTCGGGCGTGTCGTTGCTGATCGAGGCGCGGGCGAACTCGAAAAGCGACTTGGCGTCGCCATCGGTGGCCCAGACGGCCGCCTTCTTGGGGCGCATCGACACGAGGACGATGTCGTCGTCCTGGCGGCCCTCGTCGAACCAGACGGCGGCCATGGGCGACCAGATCTCGTCGAGCTTGGCCTCGCTGGTCTCGACCGACAGCGCGCCGTCGATATCGGCGTAGAGATGCGCGCTGGGGCAGGCGGCGATGAACTTGCAGGTCTCGCCCTTGGCCGCCGCATCGGCGATGTCGGTGCCCTTGGCGGTGATGAACCAGATGGCGTTGTCGTCATCCGTGATGGTGGGCACCATGGGGCGCGGCGGGGCGCTGGCGGTGGACAACATGCCGGCCTGCAGCTTGTCGAGGCGCTTCCACAAGGTCTCTCTCAGATCATCGGACATTGGATGACTCCTTTGTTATGCTGATGGTGTCTGGGGGCCAACCCGTGGTGCGCGGAATCGGTTCCGGCGCGGTGCGCGGGATTGACGGGGTGGCAGGGCAGGCCTATAAATGAACAAGCGTTCAATAAATGCCGGGAGGGGTGAGGAATGTTCGACGCGGTGATGAAGTTCGACCTGGGCGAAGACGTTCATGCCCTGCGCGAGATGGTGCATCGCTGGGCGCAGGAGCGGGTCAAGCCGCTGGCCGCCGAGATCGACCGGACGAATGAATTTCCCTCCGAGCTGTGGACCGAGATGGGCGAGCTGGGCCTGTTGGGAATCACCGTGCCCGAGGAGCATGGCGGCGTGGGCATGGGGTACCTTGCGCATGTGGTCGCGGTGGAGGAGGTGGCGCGGGCCTCGGCCAGTGTGTCGCTGAGCTATGGCGCGCATTCCAACCTGTGCGTGAACCAGATCAAGCTGAACGGATCGGACGCGCAGCGGGCGAAGTACCTGCCGGGATTGATTTCGGGCGAGCATGTCGGCGCGTTGGCCATGTCAGAGGCGGGCGCGGGCAGCGACGTGGTGTCGATGAGCCTGCGGGCGGAAAAGCGCAACGATCACTATCGCCTCAATGGCAACAAGTACTGGATCACCAACGGGCCGGATGCCGATACGCTGGTGGTCTATGCCAAGACCGAGCCCGAGGCGGGCGCCAAGGGAATCACCGCGTTCCTGATCGAGAAGGCGATGACGGGGTTCACGACCAGCGCGCATTTCGACAAGCTGGGGATGCGCGGGTCGAACACCGCCGAGCTGATCTTCGAGGACGTGGAGGTGCCGTTCGACAATGTGCTGGGCGAGGAAGGCAAGGGCGTGAAGGTGCTGATGTCGGGCCTGGATTACGAGCGCGTGGTGCTGGCGGGGATCGGGCTGGGGATCATGGCGGCGTGTCTCGATGAGATCATGCCCTACATGGCCGAGCGCAAGCAGTTCGGCCAGCCGATCGGGAATTTCCAGCTGATGCAGGGCAAGATTGCCGACATGTATACGGCGATGAACTCGGCCCGGGCCTATGTCTACGAAGTGGCCAAGGCCTGCGATAGGGGCGAGGTGACGCGGCAGGACGCGGCGGCGTGCTGTCTTTATGCGTCCGAGCAGGCGATGGTGCAGGCGCACCAGGCGGTGCAGGCGATGGGCGGTGCCGGGTTCCTGAACGATGCGGCGGTGGCGCGGATCTTCCGGGATGCCAAGCTGATGGAGATCGGGGCGGGCACGTCCGAGATCCGGCGGATGCTGATCGGGCGCGAGCTGATGGGGGCGATGGGGTAGCTCCATGCGGTTCGGGCGTGCTCCGTGGTTCTTCGTGCCGCTTCTGGCGCTGGTCTCCTTTGGCGCGGTCGTCGCGCTGTTGCTGGGCGGGCGGTCGGTGACCACGACCGAGACGGCGGTGATCGAGGCGGTGGCGGAGCGCTACGTGGCCGAGACCGGGGCCGCGCGGACCGATTGCCACGCGACGCCGGCGCAGTCGGCGGGGTTGTGGCTGGTGGTGACATGTGCGGGCGCGGAGGGCGGCCGGGTGGATTATTTCGTCGACCGATTCGGCGAGGTGGCCCACCGGGAAGAGGTGAAGGAAGGCGTGTAAGGTGCTGGAACAAAAAGACTACGAGGCGTTGAAGGGTGCGTTTTCCTGGGACCTTCCGGCGCGGCTGAACATGGCGGCGCAGGCCTGCGACGACTGGGCCGCGCGGGCGCCGGACCGCGTGGCGATCAAGGACCTGGCCGAGATGCACCGCGATCTGAGCTATGGCGACCTGCGCGACATGGCCGACCGGCTGGCGCATGTGCTGGTGGCGAAAGGCGTCGCGCGGGGCGACCGGGTGGGCGTGCTGCGCAGCCAGGGCGGCTGGTGCGCCGCGGCGCATATCGCGATCTGGAAGATCGGGGCCGTGTCGATCCCGCTGTTCAAACTGTTTCGCGAGGATGCGCTGACCAGCCGGGTGCGGGACGCGGGCGCGAAGATCGTGATCACCGACGCCGAAGGTGTTGAAATGCTTGCGCCTTTGGCGGAAGTCGAGGCGTTTGTGCCCGAGGATGCGGACCTGCCGGAACAGGGCCTGTTCGAGCCGGCGGAGACCGCGCCGGACGACCCCGCCGTGCTGATCTATACCAGCGGCACGACCGGCAGCCCCAAGGGTGCGTTGCATGGGCACCGGGTGCTGACCGGGCATCTGCCGGGGGTCGAGATGCCGCATGATTTCCTGGGCCAGCACGAGGGCGATTGCCTGTGGACGCCGGCCGACTGGGCCTGGATTGGTGGCCTGTTCAACATCCTGATGCCGGGGCTGGCGCTGGGCGTGCCGGTCGTGGCGGCACGCTTGCCGAAATTCAGCGTCGAGGAGTGCGTGAAGATCATCCGGCAGGGTGCTGTTCGGAATATATTCTTCCCGCCCACGGCGCTGCGGATGCTGAAGGCCGCCGACGAGCGCATCGAGGGCCTGCGCACGGTCGCCAGCGGCGGTGAGCCGCTGGGTGCGGAGATGCTGGACTGGGGGCGCAAGGCGTTCGGGCTGACGATCAACGAGTTTTACGGGCAGACCGAGTGCAACCTTGTGGCCTGTTCCTGCCAGAGTCTGTTTGACCCGAAACCGGGCTGCATCGGCAAGGTGGTGCCGGGGCACGAGGTGGCGGTTTTGAACCCGGACGGACAACCGACGGACGACGAGGGCGATGTCGCCGTAAAGCGCGGCTCGGCCAGCATGATGCTGGAATACTGGAACCGGCCCGAGCAGACCGCCGAAAAGTTCCGCGGCGACTGGATGCTGACCGGCGACCGGGGTGTTTGGGACGGGGAGTTCCTGCGCTTTGTCGGGCGCGAGGATGACGTGATCACCAGTTCCGGTTACCGGATCGGGCCGGCGGAAATCGAGGATTGCCTGCTGACCCATGACGCGGTGGCGACGGTGGGCGTGGTGGGCAAGCCCGACGCCCTGCGCACCGAGATCGTGAAGGCCTACGTGGTGGTGCGGGACGGCGTGACGGCGGATGACGCCCTGGCCGAGGCGTTGAAAACCCATGTGAAAGAACGGCTTGCGGGGTATTCCTATCCCAGGGAGGTGACGTTCCTGGATGCCTTGCCGATGACGGTGACGGGCAAGGTCATTCGCAAGGAGTTGAAGGCACGGGCCGTGGCGGAAACGGAGGATGACGGATGATCACGAGAGGGGTGGCGATAGTGGCGATTGCCGTGGCGGGGCTTTCGGGCGTGGCGCGGGCGCAGGAGGCAAGCGTGAACGAGAGCACGGTCGCGGCCTGTTTCGATGCGGCCCCGCGCGACGCCGGGGTGCCGGGCTGCGTGGGAGATGCCGCGAACCAGTGCCAGACGCAGCCGGGCGGCGGCTCGACCATCGGGATCGTGGCGTGCGTGCAGGCCGAGACAGCGGTGTGGGACAGGTTCCTGAACCGCGAATACAAGGCGACGCGGGCGCAGCTGGATAAGGCCGATACCGGCCAGCCGCCTGTTTCGGAAGCGCTTTTGGCGGCGCAGCGGGCCTGGATCGCCTATCGCGACGCCGAGTGCAACCTGGCCTTCGAGCGCAACCGGGGCGGCACGATCCGGTCGGTCGCGGCGGCGACCTGCCTGATGCGGATGACGGCGCAACGGTCGCTGGAACTGCGCGACATGCGCGGAGGGATGTAGCCGTGGCGGTGCTGCGGGACATTCTTGGCATGCTCGGAACCGTAGCCTGCGCGTGTCCTTGCGCGGCGCAGGACCCGCTGCCGGATTTCGCCACCTGCCTGCGGGGCGAGATCCTGCGCTATGAACAGGCGGTGACCGCCTTTGCACCGACCCCGGCTGAGACGGCGGGGTATCCGCTGGCCAATGTCGCCGGCGTGGAATTCTGCGGCACCGTGGGGATCGTGATCTGCGATCGGTCCGAGGAGCCTCTGGGCTGTCAGAAAGCGCTGGCGGTGGAGCAGGATATCTGGCGGGCGCGGGTTCTGACGGAGTTGCCGGAGCCGGAAGACGCGGAAGGCGCGGAGGAGGAAAAGCCTTTTGCGGACGTGCTTTACGCGCAATTGTTCCACCTCGCGCACGGGATGTCGGCGGGGCGCGATTGCGCCGGGCACAGCCCGCGAATGGAGATGTGGTGCCGGGCGCGCGAAGCCAACGGGCGGCTGCGCGCGGCGGTGATCGCGTGGCAGGTGGCGCGGCACGAGGGCAAGGTGGCCCCCGCCTTCGAGGCAGGCTGGATTGCGGCGCCGGACCCGGTGCGGCCGCGTGCGAGGCGGGAAGAATGATGCCGGACCTTGATGCCGCATACGAAAACGGGGCCGGCCCGAAGGCCCGCCCCGCCTGCTTCCCCGTCCCTCGGGAAGGATCAGAAGGTGTGGACGTAGGACACGCCGAAGACCCACGGGTTGATCTTGGCCTTGCCGATGTCCACGCCGTTCAGCTTGACGTCGCTTTCGATGTTCATCCAGCGCACGTCTGTCCGCAGCGCGCCCTTGTCGGAGACCCTGTAATCAAGGCCGGCGTGCAGGGCGAGGCCCCAGCTGTCGTCGAGGTCGAGGTCGTTGCCCGCGAGCGGACCGACGGCCTTGGATTCGGTGAAGGTGGTGTAGTTGAGGCCGGCGCCGATGAAGGGCGTGATGTTGCCCTTGTTGGTGAAGTGGTATTGCAGCGAGAGGGTCGGCGGCAGGTGCTTGACCTCTCCGATCTTCACGCCGCCGGTGTCGACGTCATGGGCAAAGGGCCAGGCGGCCAGAAGCTCGACGCCGAGGTTGTTGGCGATGAAGTATTCGCCGGTCAGCGACAGCGAGTAGCCGTTGTCGACGCTGATCGGCGTGGGGCCGGCGAGCACGCCGTTGCCGCTTTCGGGGATGACGCCGGCGAGGCCGATGCCGAGCGAGACGTCGCCGCGCTCCTGCGCGAGGGCCGGCGCCGCGCCGGCGACGAGTGCTGCGAGTGCGAGGGCGGTGAGATGTTTCATGGTCTTTCCACTTCTGAGTTGTTCGAGCGGAAGATGACTCGGGTCGGGCTAAATCTCTTTGATGTATGTCAAAATCGCGGTGAGCCCGCGGGGTGTTGCGGATATGTCACGAAGTTCTGCGGTGCGGCGGGGGCGCGGCCCCGGAAGATCAATGCGAAAGGAGTGGCGGGATGAAGATTTCCTCTAAGATTCTGACCGGATCGGCGGAGTTCCAGGCCAACCGGGAGGCGCATCTGGCCGCGCTGGCAACGGTCGAGGAGGCCACGCGTGCCGCCGCGGAAGGCGGCGGCGAGGCCGCGCGGGAGCGGCACAAGGGCCGGGGAAAGATGCCCCCTCGCGAGCGGGTGGCGAATCTGCTGGATCCGGGCAGTCCCTTTCTTGAGGTGGGCGCGGTGGCGGCGCATGGGTTGTATGATGGGGCAGCGCCCTGCGCGGGCGTGATCGCGGGCGTGGGGCGCGTCGCGGGGCGCGACTGCATGGTGGTCTGCAATGACGCCACGGTGAAGGGCGGCACCTATTACCCGATGACCGTCAAGAAGCACCTGCGCGCCCAGGAGATCGCGGAGGAATGCCGGCTGCCCTGTATCTACCTGGTGGATTCGGGCGGGGCGAACCTGCCCAACCAGGACGAGGTGTTTCCCGACCGGGATCATTTCGGGCGGATTTTCTACAACCAGGCGCGGATGAGCGCCAAAGGCATCGCGCAGATCGCCGTGGTGATGGGCTCGTGCACCGCCGGGGGCGCCTATGTGCCGGCAATGAGCGACGTGACCATTATTGTCCGCGACCAGGGGACGATTTTCCTGGCCGGACCGCCGCTGGTGAAGGCGGCGACGGGCGAGGACGTGACGGCCGAGGATTTGGGCGGCGGCGACGTGCATACGCGGCTTTCCGGGGTGGCGGATTACCTGGCGGAGGATGACGCGCACGCACTGGCCCTGGCGCGGCGGGCCGTGGGGAACCTTGGAACGGAGGCCGGGGTGGCCGGGGTGAACCCCGGCCTACGGATGGAGGCACCGGAGGCGCCCGCCTATGACCCCGAGGAGATCCTGGGCGTGGTGCCGGGGGACCTGCGTACGCCGTATGACATCCGCGAGGTGATCGCGCGGCTGGTGGATGGCAGCCGGTTCGACGAGTTCAAGGCGCGGTTCGGAGAGACGCTGGTGACGGGGTTTGCCCATGTGGAGGGGTGCCCGGTGGGGATTGTCGCCAATAACGGTGTCTTGTTCAGCGAGGCGGCCCAGAAAGGCGCGCATTTCGTGGAATTGTGCAGCCAGCGCAAGGTGCCGCTGGTGTTTCTGCAGAACATCACCGGGTTCATGGTGGGCCGGCGGTACGAGAACGAGGGGATCGCGCGGCACGGGGCCAAGATGGTGACGGCGGTGGCGACGACGAGCGTGCCCAAGGTGACGATGCTGGTGGGCGGGTCGTTCGGGGCCGGCAACTATGGCATGGCCGGGCGGGCCTATCAGCCGCGGTTCCTGTGGACCTGGCCCAACAGCCGGATTTCCGTGATGGGCGGTGCGCAGGCGGCGGGCGTGCTGGCGACGGTGAAACGCGACGCGATCGAGCGCAAGGGCGGCACGTGGAGCGCCGACGAGGAAGCGGCGTTCAAACAGCCCACGGTGGATATGTTCGAGGAACAGAGCCATCCGCTTTATGCCAGTGCGCGGTTGTGGGATGACGGGATCATCGACCCGCGGAAATCCCGGGCAGTGTTGTCGCTGTCGTTGCGGGCGGCGTTGAATGCGCCGGTGGAGGAGACGCGGTTTGGTCTCTTTCGGATGTGAGGCCGGGCGCGCGGCGCGGGGCCGCGCGGAACGGCGTATGGAAAAAGGTGAAAGAGGGTCGTGACGATGCAATTGCAAGCGGTTCAAGAACGGTATCCGGGGGCGCAGGCCTATGTGTTCGGCGACAGCGCCCGGATGTCTGCGGAATTGATCGGGCTGGTGCGCGCGGGCCCCAAGCGGGCGACCTGCCTGTCCATGGCCGAGGTGGCGCGCGGCGAGGCGGTGCCGCAGATCGGGCGCTGCGACGTGGCCACGACCTTTGACGGTCGGCCCGCGCTGGTGACCCGGACGATGGAACTGCGGCTGGTGCGGTTCTGCGACATGCCCGAGGCGCTTGCCCTGGCCGAGGGGGAGGATGAGACGCTGGACGGGTGGAAAGAGGGCCACGAGGGGTATTACCGGCGGATCGGGGTTTTCGATCCGCAGATGGAACTGATCTGGGAGCGGTTCGAGGTCATCGAGGATCTGGGGGCCGTGGACGATGTTTGACACGATCCTGATTGCCAACCGGGGCGAGATTGCCTGCCGGGTGATGGAGACGGCGCGGGCCATGGGGGTGCGCTGTGTCGCCGTCTATTCCGATGCCGACCGGGCGGCGCGGCATGTGGCGCTGGCGGATGCCGCCGTGCATATCGGCGGCGCGGCACCGGCGGAGAGCTATCTTGACGGGGCGAAGATCATCGCGGCGGCGCAGGAGAGCGGCGCGCAGGCGATCCATCCGGGCTATGGCTTTCTGAGCGAGAATCCGGATTTCGTGGAGGCGGTCGAGGCGGCGGGGCTGACCTTTATAGGCCCGTCGGCCAAGGCGATCCGGGCGATGGGGCTGAAGGATGCGGCCAAGGCGCTGATGCACGAGGCCGGGGTGCCGGTGGTGCCGGGCTATCATGGCGAGGAGCAGGATTCGGGGTTCCTGGCAGAGAAGGCCGGGGAGATCGGCTATCCGGTGCTGATCAAGGCCGTGGCGGGCGGCGGCGGCAAGGGGATGCGGCTGGTCGAGGCGGCCAAGGGCTTTGACGAGGCGCTGGAGAGTGCGCAGGCCGAGGCGAAGACGGCCTTTGGCAACGCCGCTGTGCTGATCGAGAAGTATATCCAGCAGCCGCGGCATATCGAGGTGCAGGTCTTTGGCGACGGGACAAGCGCCGTGCATCTCTTCGAGCGGGATTGCTCGTTGCAGCGGCGGCACCAGAAGGTGATCGAGGAAGCGCCGGCGCCGGGGATGACGCCCGAGGTGCGGGAGGCCATGGGGGCGGCTGCCGTGCGCGCGGCGGAGGCCATCGGCTATGCCGGGGCGGGGACTGTGGAGTTCATCGTGGACGGCTCGGATGGGCTGCGCACGGATGGGTTCTGGTTCATGGAGATGAACACGCGGTTGCAGGTGGAGCATCCTGTGACGGAAGAGATCACCGGGGTGGACCTCGTGGAGTGGCAGTTGCGGGTGGCCGCGGGTGAGGGGTTGCCGAAGCGGCAGGAGGATCTGTCGATCAATGGCCACGCGTTCGAGGCAAGGCTCTATGCCGAGGATGTGCCGAAGGGGTTCCTGCCGGCGACGGGGCGGCTGCGGCACCTGGTGTTTCCGGCAGGCGCGCGGGCGGATACCGGCGTGCGGGCGGGCGACGAGATTTCCCCGCATTACGATCCGATGATCGCCAAGCTGACCACGCATGGCCCGACGCGGGCGGTGGCGCTGCAACGGCTGGGCGCGGCGCTGGAGGCGACTCAAGTGGCCGGGACGGTGACGAACCTGGCGTTCCTGGGGGCGCTGGCGCGGCACGAGGGGTTCGGCCGGGGCGAGGTGGATACCGGGCTGATCGCGCGTGACCTGGAGGCGTTGAGCGCGCCGCCTGAGGTGAGCGACGCGACGGTGGCGCTGGCGGCGCTGGCCAGTCTTGGATTGCTGGACGAAAGCGGACCGGAGACGGGCTTTGCCCTGTGGCAGCCTTTGCGGCGGAGCGTGGTTCTGCGGCGCGAAGGCGAGGAGGTGCAGGCGAAAGTGCAAAGCCTGTCGGCGGAGGCGCATGACGTGGAGGTTGGTGACGCGCTGGTCGCGGCGCGGCGCGTCGGTGGGCGTTGGCAGTTGGACGGCCAGCTTGCGCCGGAGGTGGCGGTGACGGGCGACCTGGTGACGGTCTTTGCGGGCTACGGGATCGGGTTCGACATCCTCGATCCGCTGGAGCGGGGCGAGTTTGCCGCCGGCGACGCCAGCGTGATCGAGGCGCCGATGCCCGGCATGGTCAAGGCGGTCTTTGCCGAGGCCGGGCAGGAGGTGGCCAAGGGCGACCGGCTGGCCGTGCTGGAGGCGATGAAGATGGAGCACAGCCTGCTGGCGCCGCGCGACGGGGTGGTGGCCGAGGTGCTGGCCGAGGCGGGCAGCCAGGTGGAGGCGGGCGCGGCGCTGATCCGGCTGGAGGAGGATGCGGAGGCGGCGGCGTGACGGAGGGGCTGCGGCTGACCGGCTATCGCTTCAGCGTCTATACGCGCAGCGTGCGGATGGGGCTGGCGGCGAAGGGGCTTCGTCATGACTATGTGGAGTGCGATCCGTTCGGGGAGGGCGCGCAGGCGCTGAGCCGGCTGCACCCGTTCGGGCGGGTGCCGGTGCTGGAAGCCGGAGACTTTCGGCTGTGGGAAACGCAGGCGATCCTGGATTACCTGGAGGCCGTCGCGCCGGAGCCGCGGATGGTGCCGGACGCGCCCGAGGGCGCGGCGCGGATGCGGCAGGTGATGGGGATCGCGGACAGCTATGCCTATTGGCCGCTGGTGCGGCAGGCCTTTTCCAACGCGGTCTTCGCGGCGCTGGAATGCGAGGCGGGCGATGCGGAGGCGCTGGCGGACGGGCTGGCGGCCGCGCCGCGCGTGCTGGACGCGCTGGAGGAGATTGCGGCCGAAGGGCTGGTTCTGCGGCCCGGGAGCCTCGACCTGGCAGGCTGTCACCTCTGGCCGATGCTGGACTATTTCGGCATGGTGCCGGGCGGGGAGGAGATGATCGCCGCACGACCCGCGCTGGCGGCGTGGTGCGTGTGGATGGAAACCTGCGACGTGGCACAGGAGACGCGTCCGAACCTGACCAAGGAGGCGATGGCGTGATTGTCCTGCATCATGTGCCGCAAAGCCGCTCGATGCGAGTGCTGTGGCTGCTGAACGAGCTGGAAGGCGTCGAATTCCGCGTGGTGACCCATGCCTTCGACAAGAGCCTGCGGCAGCCTGAGTTCCTGAGCCTGTCGCCGGCGGGGCGCGTGCCCGCGCTGGAGATCGAGGGCGAGCGGATGTTCGAATCGGGCGCGATGATGGAATACCTGTGCGAGAAGTTCCCCGAGCGGGGGATGGGCCGGATGCCGGGCGACATGGACCGGATGGCCTATCTCGTGTGGTTGCATTTCGCCGAGACCGTCAGCCAGCACGTGGCGATCCTGACCCAGCAGCACATCATGCTGCGCGAGGATCACATGCGCAGCCCGACGGTGATGCGGCTGGAGGCGGCGCGCCTGCGCAAGTGCTATGGCGCGATCGAGGCGCGGCTGAGCACGCCGGTGGAGAACCGCGATTACCTGCTGACCGGGGGCTATTCGGCCTGCGATATCGCCGTGGGGCAGGCGGTTTACATGGCGCGGCATTTCGCGACGCTGGACGGGTTTCCCGAGACGGCGAAGTGGTTCGCGCGGCTGACCGAGCGGGCGGCGTACCGGGCGGCCTTGCCCGAGGAGAGCGGCGTTCGGATCTACGAGCAGGCGTTCTATGCGGCGCCGGAGGAGGATGCGGATGGCTGAACGGGTCGAGATCTTCGAGGTGGGCCCGCGCGACGGGTTGCAGAATGAGGCGCGCGAGATCCCGGTGGCCGAGAAGGTGGCGCTGATCGACTGCCTAAGCGGCGCGGGGTTTGCCCGGATCGAGGTGGCGAGTTTCGTCAGTCCCAAATGGGTGCCGCAGATGGCCGGCTCGGCCGAGGTGCTGGCCGGGATCACCCGCGCGCCGGGGGTGCGCTATGCGGCGCTGACGCCCAACATGCGTGGGTTTCAGGACGCGATGGCGGCGGCGGCGAACGAGGTGGCGATTTTCGGCTCGGCCTCGGAAGGGTTTTCCAGGGCGAATATCAACGCCAGCATCGAGGAGAGCCTGCAACGCTTCGCCCCGGTGGCGGAGGCCGCGCGGGAGGTGGGCGTGCCGTTGCGCGGCTATGTGTCCTGCGTGACGGACTGTCCGTACGATGGGCCGGTGGCGCCGGACCGGGTGGCCGAAGTGGCGGGCCGGCTTTACGAGATGGGCTGTTACGAGATCAGCCTGGGCGACACGGTCGGGCAGGGCACGCCGGAGAGCATCGACGCCATGCTGCGCGCGGTGACGCGAGCGGTGCCGGCGGAGAAGCTGGCGGGGCATTACCATGACACCGGGGGCCGGGCGCTGGACAATATCGAGACGTCGCTGGCGCACGGGCTGCGCGTGTTCGACGCCGCCGTCGGAGGCTTGGGGGGCTGTCCCTATGCGCCGGGCGCGAAGGGGAACGTGGCGACCGAGAAGGTGCATGACAAGCTGGAAGCGCTGGGCTGCGCCACCGGGCTGGACCGGGATGTTCTGGGCCGCGCGGCGGAGATGGCGCGGGCGATGCGGGCGGGGTGACAAGAATTTTCGAAAATTCTTGTCAAAATTCTTGGAAGAATTTTGGTGCGGGGAGAGGACGGATGTACGAGACTGTGAGGATCGAGCGGGATGCGCGCGGCGTGGCGACGCTGTGGCTGGACCGGGCGGAAAAGCACAACGCGCTGTCGGCGCGGATGATCGCGGAGCTGCACGAGGCCGCGCGGGAACTGGGCGCGGACGAGAGCGTGCGCGTGGTGGTCCTGGCCGCGGACGGCAAGAGTTTCTGCGCCGGCGGCGACCTTGGCTGGATGCGTGAGCAGTTCGAGGCCGATCCCGAGACGCGCGCGAAAGAGGCGGGCAAGCTGGCCTACATGCTGCAGGCGCTGAATACCCTGCCGAAGCCCCTGATCGGCCGCGTGCATGGCAATGCGTTCGGGGGCGGGGTGGGGCTGATCTCGGTCTGCGACGTGGCGGTGGGCGCCGAGGCTGTGCAGATGGCGCTGACCGAGACGCGGCTGGGGCTGATCCCGGCCACGATCGGGCCCTACGTGGCCGCGCGGATGGGCGAGGCCAAGGCGCGGCGGGTTTTCATGTCGGGACGGCGGTTCGAGGCCACCGAAGCGGTGCGGCTGGACCTGCTGGCGCGCGCCGTGCCGGGGGACGCGCTGGACGGGGCGGTCGAGGAGGAGGTCGCGCCCTACCTGGACTGTGCGCCGGACGCGGTGGCGCAGGCCAAGGGCCTCCTGCGCCGGCTGGGGTCGACGATCGACGAAGACGTGATCGGGGACACGATCGAGGCGCTCAGTGCCTGCTGGGCGGGCGACGAGGCGCAGGCCGGGATCGCGGCCTTTTTCGAAAAGCGCACGCCGCCCTGGAAAGGCGACAGCTGATCCTGTTAATTTAACGAAGATTAAATCTTTTTCCCGTTTTTTGGGCCAGGCATTGAATCAAGGTGACAGGAATGAAGCGTATTCTTCAGGGGATCGGGATGATCGAGGGCGCCGTGATGGCGCTTGGGTTTTTGTGGCTGACCGCGTCGGCGGCAGTTGCGCAGGATGGGGGGGCGCAGGACGGGGTCTATGCCTCGGGCGATGGCAGCCTGCGCACCGACCTGCGCTATTCCGAGCGGATATTCGACCGCCAGAACGACGTGACCACCAAGGTGGCGCAGATCCTGCGCGCGCGGGCCTCGGGGCAGGTGCCGGAGGGGTCGCTGACCTTTGGCGGGCGGCTGATCGCGACGCAGATCTCGGAGCGCACGAACACGCCGGGCAAGTTTCCGATCCTGTCGCGGCTGCCGCCGACGCACACGCGGGGCCGGTCGGACAGTTACGGCGTGATCAACGAGATCTCGCTGAACGCGACGCTGGCGCTGCCCTGGGTCACCGGCTTTGTCCAGGGCGAGTTCACCGAGGTCGAGTATCCCGGCCAGGACGATGTCCAGCTGCGCAAGTACATGCTGATCCTGGGCGATCTGAACCGCTCGCCCTTCTACCTGGCGGTCGGTCGCAAGACGTTGAATTTCGGGAATTTCGCCAGCTACGCGCCGTTCACGCACACCCATTCCAGCCACTATTTCTGGGCCCAGAGCGAGGATCCAATGATCGAACTGGGATATGTCACCGAGCGCACGGAACTGGCCTTTACCCTGATCCCGGCGCATCGCGGCAACCGGGTGCTGAGCAGTCCCAGGAACAATGGCGAGCTGACGAATTTCGCGTTGAACGGCGCGCATCGGTTCGGGGTCGCGCCGGGGCACGACCTGACGGTCGGGGCCGGGTACCTGCGCGGGTCGATCTATGACAGCACCATCGCGCACCACCCGCCGGGGCGGGGGATCAATCGGTTCTGGAACGAGCTGTGGGACGTCAACCTGACCTGGAGCGGGCCGCGTTTCGACGTGCAGGCGGAGTTCACCCGGTCGATGCACGACTGGCCCGCCACGGGGCATCACGTGCAGGCCACGACGCTGCAGGCCCGGTGGCACCGGACCCTGGCCGGCAAGCCGATCACCTATTCGGTGTCCGCCAGCCGCGGCGTGCAGGGCACGAATGGCAGCGAGTGGGAGCGGATGGAGCAGGTGATCCTCGGGGTCGAGTACGAGGCCGCGCGGCATGTCACGCTGGGGGCGGAGTACATGTACAACGCCGGTTTCGTTCCGCTGATCCTGCCGACCTTTACCGGCGACAGGTCGGTGGAGTCGCATACGCTGATCGCGGGTGTGAAAATGACGTTCTGAGATCGGGCTGAGACGGGGTCGTGCAGGGGGCAGAGACCGGGCTGGCCCGGAGGAAAGCCGGGGGCAGGCAGGGCCGGGCGCAAAGCCTGCCCGGCGCAGAGAGCGACGAGGCCGGGGCGTGGCGCATATGCTTGCGTCGTGCAGGGCATGAACAGGACAGGTGCGGCGTCGGTCACGTCGGATGCAGAGGCGGGCCATGCGGAGCGCGACAGCCACCGGATACGGAGAGGCGGCGCGCCGGACGCGAAGGTCGATCATACCGGGCGCAGGGATTGAGCGCGCCGGTCGGAAAGACCAAGGCTTTTCGGTGCGCAGGCGGCGCGTGCCGAGTGCGGGGACAAGAGGTGCCGGGCACATATTCGCGGCACGCCGGAGCAGGAGGCGCTGCAAAAGGGGTGCGGAGTTGGGCCAACGCAGTGTGAGGGCACTGCGTTTAGTTTGTGCCAAACGCCCAGACCTGGCGCGGCGTCAGTCCCTGCCGGGTGCAGGGGCTGTGGCAGCCTCTATGCCGCGCGAGCGAACACGGCGCCACTGAACGGCGCGGTGGGGCGTGAAGGTGCGGGGCACTTATTCGCGGCACGCCGGAGATAGGGACAGCGCTACAGGGGCGCGGAGATGGGACAGAAGCTGCGTGGGGACCCTGCGTCCAGGTTGCGAGAAGGATGCAGATCTGGCGCGGCGTCAGTCCCTGCCGGGTGCAGGGGCTGTGGCAACGTCTGTGCCGCGCGAGCGGACAGGGCGCGACTGAACGGATCGGAAGGCCGGGGAGGAGCATGGCGCATATATTCGAGGCAAGCCGAAGGTGGAGGCCGCACGTATGGGGCGCAGGGATGGTATAGGCGCGGCGTGAGGATACTGACTTGCGAGAAGGATGCAGACCTGGCGCGGCGTCAGTCCCTGCCGGGTGCAGGGGCTGTGGCAACGTCTGTGCCGCGCGAGCGGACAGGGCGCGACTGAACGGATCGGAAGGCCGGGGAGGAGCATGGTGCTTGTATTCGCGGCAAGCCGGAGGTGGAGGCCGCACGTATGGGGCGCAGCGACGGTATGGGCGCGGCGTGAGGATACTGACTTGCGAGAAGGATGCAGACTTGGCGCGGCGCAAGTCCCTGCCGGGTGCAGGGGCTGTGGCAGCCTCTGTGCCACGCGAGCGGACAAGGTGCGATTACACGGTGCGGAGGGGACAAGAGGTGCCGGGTACATATTCGCGGCAAGCCGGAGCGGGAGGCTGCGTAGTAGAGACGCGGAGACGGGACAGAAACTGCGTGAGGACGTTGCGTCCAGGTTGCGAGAAGGATGCAGACCTGGCGCGGTGTCAGCCCCTGCCGCGTGCAGGGGCTGTGGCAACGTCTGTGCCGCGCAAGCGAACAGGGCGCGACGGCACGGCGCGGGGCTGGAGCCGGGGTCGCGCCGGTCCGGAGGGGCGCATTTGCGGTGCGCCCGGAACTCGCGTCAATTTGCCCAAGGCGGTCCCGGGCCCCCAAATTCGATATACCACGGTATTCAAGGGGTTTCGCCCTGCGCCGGGCGCCTTGAATTCACGTCCCGCTTGGTTGACCCTGCTCCGGGGCAGGGGTAAACCCTGACGAGTACTACACGCCAATCTTATGCCCGGCCCGTGCGACGGCCCGGCGCATGAAAGGAGCCACACGTGGAAGAGATGCTGAGGGAGTACCTCCCTGTTCTCGTTCTTCTGGGTATCGCCATCGGTCTTGGACTGGTCCTTATCCTCGCCGCGGTCGTGCTGGCCGTGCGCCACCCCGACCCCGAAAAGGTCAGCGCCTACGAATGCGGCTTCAACGCCTTCGACGACGCGCGGATGAAGTTCGATGTCCGGTTCTACCTTGTCTCGATCCTGTTCATCATCTTCGATCTGGAGATCGCGATGCTGTTTCCCTGGGCGGTGGCGTTCCAGGACCTGAGCATGACGGCGTTCTGGTCGATGATGGTCTTCCTGGGCGTGCTGACGGCCGGGTTTGCCTATGAATGGCGGAAAGGGGCGATGGAATGGCAGTAGAGGACAAGACCGCGTACACGACCGACGAGGAAATGGTCACCGAGGTGCAGAGCGAGGGCTACCAGTCCCCGCGCATCAAGACCGGACCGTCGAGCCAGGTGCCGCTGGAGGCCTATGCCGACGACTACCAGCGCGACACTGCCACGCAGGCGCTGAACCGCGAATTGCAGGACAAGGGCTTTCTGGTGACCTCTACCGAGGACATCATCAACTGGGCGCGTACCGGGTCACTGCACTGGATGACCTTCGGCCTTGCGTGCTGTGCGGTGGAGATGATGCACACCTCGATGCCACGCTACGACCTGGAACGGTTCGGCACGGCGCCGCGCGCCAGCCCGCGCCAGTCGGACCTGATGATCGTGGCCGGCACGCTGACCAACAAGATGGCCCCAGCCCTGCGCAAGGTCTACGACCAGATGCCCGAGCCGCGCTACGTGATCAGCATGGGATCCTGCGCCAATGGCGGCGGATACTATCACTACAGCTATTCGGTGGTGCGCGGCTGCGACCGGATCGTGCCGGTGGATGTCTACGTGCCCGGCTGCCCGCCCACGGCGGAGGCGCTGGTCTACGGGATCATGCAGCTGCAACGGAAAATCCGGCGCACCGGGACGATCGTGCGCTGAGGCGCCTTTGGGGGATGCAAGATGAGTGACGCGCTAACCGAACTTGGACACCATATCGAAACCCGCCGGCCCGATTGCGTGTCCGGCTGGTCGGTGGACCATGGCGAGCTGAACGTGACCGTGACCCTGTCGAGCCTGAAGGGGCTGGTGGAGTTCCTGAAGACCGATCCGAACTGCCGCTTTTCGACGCTGGTGGATATCACCGGCGTGGATTACCCGGACCGGCCCAAGCGGTTCGACGTGGTCTATCATTTCCTGAGCATGTACCAGAACCACCGCATCCGGCTGCGCGTGGCGGTGCGCGAGGAGGACATGGTGCCGTCGATCACGGACGTGCACCCTTCGGCCAACTGGTTCGAGCGCGAGGTTTTCGACATGTTCGGCATCCTCTTCAGCGGCCACCCGGACCTGCGGCGCATCCTGACCGATTACGGCTTTCGCGGGTTCCCGCTGCGCAAGGATTTCCCGACCACGGGCTATACCGAGGTACGCTATGACGAGGTGCAGAAGCGCGTGGTCTACGAGCCGGTGAAGCTGGTGCAGGAATACCGGCAGTTCGACTTCATGAGTCCGTGGGAGGGTGCCGACTATATCCTGCCGGGGGACGAGAAAACCGACGAGAAGGCCAAGTGAACCGCGGCGCGAAAGGGACGACACGGACATGCTTTGGGTGATACTCTTCATGGCGGCGTTCGTGGTTCCCTTCTGGAAGCTTCTGCCGGGCTACGGCATCGCCAGCGCATGGGCGCTGGTGGCGATCTTTCCGCTGGGCGCGCTGGCGCTCTTGTACCTGATGGCGTTCGGCCCCCGCGCGGACGATAGAGGATAAGGAGACCAAGGATGATGGACGGCTCCAACACGTTGACGAAGGGCTTTGCCGATACCGAGACCGGCGAGCAGAAGATCCGTAATTTCAACATCAACTTCGGGCCGCAGCACCCGGCGGCGCACGGCGTGCTGCGCCTTGTGCTGGAGCTGGACGGCGAGATCGTGGAGCGGTGCGACCCGCATATCGGTCTGCTGCACCGTGGCACCGAGAAGCTGATGGAAAGCCGGACGTACCTGCAGAACCTGCCTTATTTCGACCGGCTGGATTATGTGGCGCCGATGAACCAGGAGCACGCCTGGTGCCTGGCCATCGAGAAGCTGACCGGCGTCGAGGTACCGCGCCGCGCGAGCCTCATTCGGGTGCTTTACTCGGAAATCGGGCGGGTGCTCAACCACCTGCTGAACGTCACCACGCAGGCGATGGACGTGGGCGCGCTGACGCCGCCGCTGTGGGGGTTCGAGGAACGCGAGAAGCTGATGGTGTTCTACGAACGGGCCTGTGGCGCGCGGCTGCACGCGGCCTATTTCCGGCCCGGCGGCGTGCACCAGGACCTGCCGCCGGAGCTCTTGGACGATATCGAGACCTGGGCGCGGGACGAGTTTCCGAAGTTCATGGACGATATCGACGGGTTGCTGACGGAGAACCGCATCTTCAAGCAGCGCAACGCGGATATCGGCGTGGTCAGCCAGCAGGAGGCGCTGGACTGGGGCTTTTCCGGCGTCATGGTGCGCGGCAGCGGCATGGCGTGGGATTTGCGCCGGGCGCAGCCCTATGAGTGCTATGACGAGTTCGAGTTCAAGATCCCGGTGGGCAAGAACGGCGACTGCTATGACCGCTACCTGTGCCGGATGGAGGAGATGCGCCAGTCGGTGTCGATCATCCTGCAGGCGATCGAGAAGCTGCGCGCGCCCGACGGGCAGGGCGATATCCTGTCCCGCGGCAAGATCACGCCGCCGAAGCGGGGCGAGATGAAGACCTCGATGGAGGCGCTCATCCATCACTTCAAGCTTTATACCGAAGGGTTCCACGTGCCCGAGGGCGAGGTCTATTGCGCCGTCGAGGCGCCCAAGGGCGAGTTCGGCGTCTACCTGGTGTCGGACGGCACCAACAAGCCTTATCGCGCCAAGCTGCGCGCGCCGGGCTTTTTGCACCTTCAGGCGATGGATCATGTCGCCGGCGGGCACCAGCTGGCCGATGTGGCGGCGATCATCGGGACGATGGACGTGGTCTTTGGGGAGATCGACCGCTAGGCGGGACAACAGCACTTTTCCCTGTAGAAAAACAAGGCCGGACAGGGGCGGCGACGGTTTGGAGAGACGAGACGATGAAGACAAGACTGGGTTTGATGGGCGCCGCTGTGGCGATGGGGATCGTCGCAGGCTGCACCGCGCCGCCCGAAGGAACGGGCGAGCAGGACGTGGCCAAGTTCCAGGTCGCGGTGGCCAGCATCGGCTGCACCCTGAAGACCGAGGCGGATTACCTGCCGGTCGAATTGCAGACCGGCCTCAGCCGCGAACAATCGACCCAGATGGCCGCCTACATGGTCACCACCGAACGCGCCGTGCGCCTTGAGGGCGGCGGGATCAGAATGACGACAGGAGCGTGCGCAGCCTGATGCTGAGACGTCTACACAGAGAACAGCCGGAGAGCTTTGCCTTCACGCCCGACAACCAGGCGTGGGCCGAGGCGCAGATCTCGAAATACCCGCAAGGGCGCCAGGCGAGTGCCATCATCCCGCTGCTGTGGCGTGCGCAGGAGCAGGAGGGCTGGCTGACCCGTCCGGCGATCGAGCATATCGCCGAGATGCTGGAAATGGCGCATATCCGGGCGCTGGAAGTGGCCAGCTTCTATTTCATGTTCCAGCTGTCGCCGGTGGGCAGCGTGGCGCATTTCCAGATTTGCGGCACCACGTCCTGCATGATCTGCGGGGCCGAGGATCTGGTGGCGGTCTGCCGCGAGAAGATCGCCGACAAGCCGCATACTGTCAGCGCGGATGGCAAGTTCAGCTGGGAAGAGGTGGAGTGCCTGGGGGCCTGCGCCAACGCGCCGATGGCGCAGATCGGCAAGGATTACTACGAGGACCTGACCGCCGAGCGGTTCGCCGAGATGATCGACGAGTTCGCCGCCGGCACGGTGCCGGTGCCGGGGCCGCAGAACGGGCGCTATGCGTCGGAACCCAAGGCGGGGCTGACCACGCTGAAGGAGTTCGATTCGGGCCACACGAAATACAATGGCTCGGTGCAGCGCGCGGTGGACCTGGGCGACACAATCAAGCGGATCGACGGCACCGAGGTGCCGCTGGTGGCGCCCTGGCGCGAGCATGGCGCCAACCATCAGCCCGCGCCGCCGAAGGTGAAGCTGAACGAGTCGCCGGCCAATCCGGGGCTGAAGGCCCCGAAACCGGACCGCGCCGAAGGCCGGCCGGCCGACGATACCGGCGCGACCAAGGCCGAGGCACCGGCCAAGAGCAAGGCCAACCCGGTGTCCAAGGACGAACCGGCAGGCGAGGACAAGAGCGACAAGGCCAAGCCGGCCAAACCCGCTGCGGCGGCGGATGGCGGCGACGAGGGCACCAAGCCCGAGACGCTGGACGCTGCCCGCGAGGGCGGGCCGGATGACCTGAAGCTGATCAAGGGCGTGGGGCCGAAGCTGGAGCAGCTTCTGCACTCCATGGGCTTTTACCATTTCGACCAGATCGCCGCATGGGGGCCACGGGAAGTGGCCTGGGTGGATCAGAACCTGGAAGGATTCAAGGGCCGCGTGAGCCGGGACGATTGGGTCTCGCAGGCGCAGGTGCTGGCCGATGGCGGAACGACGGAATTTTCGAAGAAAGTCAAAAAGGGGGACGTCTGATAGACGATCTTCACGCCATAGGGAGTTGAGCCATGTTCGAAGATAAATTCGGGTCACAGTGCAAGCTGGTATGCTTGGGTGTCGGCGTTTGTGCGGGGATCATCGCGATCTACGCGGCGCTGGCGAAGGTGGGGATATTCGCCGCGCTTCTGCTGGGGATCGCGATGGGCGTGTTCATGGCGTTGGTTCTGATGCAGCTGTTCTGCACGGGCGAAAACGCGGACCTGGGGCAGATGGAGGAGCTGCCCGAGGGAAGTGCGGCCGCCGGGGCGTCAGCCGGTGGCAAACCGTCCGGCCCGCCGAAGGCGAACGCGCCGAAGGACCGGGGCACGCCTGTGCCGAACGCGCCGGTGCCCAACCCGCCCAAGCCCAACCCGCCGGTGGGCAGCGCGCCCGAGCCGGTCCTGCCGAACAAGGCCGATCCGCTGAACGCGCGTACCGGCATGGGCACCAGTGCCGCCGCGGCGGGCACCGACAAGGTCGCGATGCGGGCCGAGACGCATGCGGGCGGCAACGATGCCGCGACGGCGCAGGACCCGGCCTTTACCTCGGCCTCGACGGATGCCGAAGCGGGCGCGAAGGTGGACCCGGCGCCGAAAGCCGCGCCCAAGCCGGCGAAAACGACAAAGGCCAAGCCGAAAGCCAAGGCCAAGGCCAAGGCCGCTGACTCGGGCGAAGAGAACGTGGGCACCAAGCCCGCCACCCTGGACGCCCCGCGCGGCGGCAGCGCCGACAACCTTAAGGAAATCAAGGGCGTCGGACCCAAGCTGGAAGGCGTGCTGCACGACATGGGGTTCTACCATTTCGACCAGATCGCCAACTGGACCGACCAGGAGGTGGCCTGGGTCGATGCGAACCTGATCGGTTTCAAGGGCCGGGTGAGCCGCGACAACTGGATCGACCAGGCGAAAACCCTGGCCGCGGGCGGCGAGACCGAGTTCTCGAAGCGCGTGGACAAGGGCAACGTGTACTGAATGAGCGAGGCGCATGAGCAAACGCGACCAAGTGCCGAAAAAGGGCCGACGCGCCGGGCTGGTGATTGCCGGAACGGGCGTGTTCTGGGTGCTTGTCACCCTGATCGGCGAGAAGGAGGGGTTCAGCACCGGGCTGCGCCTCGCCTTCGACCTCGTGGCGCTGGCGGGTTTTCTCTTCGCCTTCTGGCTGATCTATCAAATCTGGCGCGACAGCCGGGGAAACTAGGGGTTATCTGATGCTGAAGGATCAGGATCGTATCTTTACCAATCTCTACGGGATGCACGACCGGAGCCTGAAGGGCGCGCAGGCGCGCGGCCACTGGGACGGCACCAAAACCATCCTGGAGAACGGGCGCGAGTGGATCATCGAGCAGATGAAGGCCAGCGGGCTGCGCGGCCGGGGCGGTGCGGGCTTTCCCACCGGGCTCAAGTGGTCGTTCATGCCCAAGGAAAGCGACGGGCGGCCTGCCTACCTGGTGGTCAATGCCGACGAATCCGAGCCGGGCACCTGCAAGGACCGCGAGATCATGCGGCACGATCCGCATACGCTGATCGAGGGGTGCCTGATCGCCAGCTACGCGATGCAGGCCCACGCGTGCTATATCTATATCCGCGGTGAATACATCCGCGAGCGCGAGGCGTTGCAGGCGGCCATCGACGAGGCCTACGAGGCCGGGCTGATCGGCAGGAACGCCTGCAAGTCGGGATACGATTTCGACCTCTACCTGGCGCATGGCGCGGGGGCGTATATCTGCGGCGAGGAAACCGCGCTGCTGGAAAGCCTGGAAGGCAAGAAGGGGATGCCCCGGATGAAGCCGCCGTTTCCGGC
Source organism: Roseovarius atlanticus (assembly GCF_019802205.1). Classification (GTDB taxonomy): domain Bacteria; phylum Pseudomonadota; class Alphaproteobacteria; order Rhodobacterales; family Rhodobacteraceae; genus Roseovarius; species Roseovarius atlanticus_A. The sequence continues at coordinate 1,808,463 of NZ_JAHVHQ010000003.1, read as the reverse complement.
CGGGGCGGGGCTGTATGGCTGCCCCACGACGGTGAACAACGTGGAGAGCATCGCGGTGGTGCCGACGATCCTGCGGCGGGGCGCGGACTGGTTCGCCGGGTTCGGGCGGCCCAACAACGCGGGCACCAAGATCTTTGCCGTGTCGGGCCACGTGAACAACCCGTGCGTGGTCGAGGACGCGATGTCGATCAGCTTTGAAGAGTTGATCGAGAAGCATTGCGGCGGCATCAGAGGCGGCTGGGACAACCTGAAGGCGGTCATTCCCGGCGGCTCGTCCGTGCCGTGCGTGCGCGGCGAGAACATGAAGGACGCGATCATGGATTTCGACGCGCTGCGCGAGGTCGGGTCGAGCCTGGGCACCGCGGCGGTGATCGTGATGGACCAAAGCACGGACATCATCAAGGCGATCTGGCGGCTGTCGAAATTCTACAAGCACGAAAGCTGTGGGCAATGCACGCCCTGCCGCGAGGGCACCGGCTGGATGATGCGGGTGATGGACCGGCTGGTGAAGGGCGAGGCGGAGGTCGAGGAGATCGACATGCTGTTCGACGTGACCAAGCAGGTCGAGGGGCACACGATCTGTGCGCTTGGCGACGCGGCGGCCTGGCCCATTCAGGGTCTCATTCGCAACTTCCGCGACGAGATCGAAGACCGGATCAAGGCGCAGAAGACGGGCCGCGTGTCCGCCGTGGCGGCGGAGTAGGGTGCCGATGGACGGAACATACCAACTTGCCCAGCTGAACGTCGGTCGCCTGGTCGCGCCCACGGACGACCCGCGCGTGGCGGAGTTCATGGGCGCGCTCGACCGGATCAACGGTATGGGCAAGCGGATGCCGGGATTCGTGTGGATGATGGAAGGCTCGGGCGAGCCGGGCACGGGCAACACCGGGAACAATATCGGTGACGATCCGCGGTTCGTGGCCAACCTGACCGTCTGGGAGGACGTGGAGAGCCTGGAGAATTTCGTCTGGAACACCGTGCACCGGCAGTTCTATGAACGCCGGGCGGAATGGTTCGAGGTGATGGGGAGCATGCATTTCGTCATGTGGTGGGTGCCCGAGGGGCATCGGCCGGCGCTGGACGAGGCGCTGGAACGGCTGGAGCACCTGAAGGCTGAGGGCGACAGCGACCATGCCTTTGGCTGGTCGTACCTGGAAGAGGCCAGGCTGTGGCGGAGCCGCGGCTGTTCCCCGGTGGCGGCGGAATGACAAGAACGAAAGGCCTAAGAGCGTGAAGACGATGACACATATCCTGAGCGGGCGGGGGGCGCGGACCCTCGTGCTGGCGCTGATGGCGGGTGCGATGCTGGCGGGATGTGCCCGCAACTCCGAGCGCGTCACGTTCAACGGCGTGTTCTACAAGCAGAAGTCCAAGGCCGCCTCGAAGGACAATCGCCAGCTGTTCGTGGTCACGGTGCCGCGGGTCGATCGCGGCTATGACGGCGCGCTGGCGGCGGGGGCCTACGAGGGCAAGCGGTACTGCGTGCAGAATTTCGGCACCTCCGAAATCGAATGGTACCGCAGCCCGCTGGCGCCGCGTGGCACGGTGCAGCCCGACGGCAACAAGCTGACCTTCACCGGGAAATGCGTTCTGTGGTAATTTCACCTTTCATATCAAGGGCATGGACCGGCTGTTATTGCATAACAGCGGCACGCGCGTCCATCTGCGCAGCAGATGGCGCGGCGGATGGTCCGGGCGCCCTTCGTGAAAGGAAGAAGATATGAAACGTGTATCGAGCAAGATCGTGGGCCTGGCCCTGGGCGCGGCCCTGACGGCGGCGGCGATGCCCGCGCAGGCGGGATTGAAGGACGAGGCCGGTATCAATCAGGGGCTGCTCAACCTTGCGGCCGCCGACAAGATCCGCCGCGAGTGCGGCAGCATCGGCGGGCGCTTGTTCCGGGCGCAATCCTATGCCAATGCGCTGAAGAAAGCGGCGGCCGAGCGCGGCTACAGCGAGGCCGAGATCGACGCCTACATCAACAACGACGCCAACAAGGCGGCCATGCGCGAGCGGCGCAACGCGTATTTCAAATCGAAAGGGGCCAGCAATCTTGACCCCGCAAGCCTGTGTGTTCTGGGCCAGGCCGAAATGGCCAAGGGCAGCCAGATCGGGCAGCTTCTGAGAGCAAAGTGAGAACGTATGTCTGACCTTCGCAAAATCATCATCGACGATCACGAAGTGGAAGTGGACGGGGCAATGACCCTGATCCAGGCCTGCGAGCAGGTGGGGATCGAGATCCCGCGGTTCTGCTACCACGAGCGGCTGTCGATCGCGGGCAATTGCCGGATGTGTCTTGTGGAGGTTGTCGGCGGGCCGCCGAAACCGGCGGCCAGCTGCGCCATGCAGGTGCGCGATCTGCGGCCCGGCCCCGAGGGCCAGCCGCCGGTCGTGCGCACCAACAGCCCGATGGTCAAGAAGGCCCGCGAAGGCGTGATGGAGTTCCTGCTGATCAACCACCCGCTGGACTGCCCGATCTGCGACCAGGGCGGCGAGTGCGATTTGCAAGACCAGGCAATGGCTTACGGCGTGGACTTCAGCCGCTACCGCGAGCCGAAGCGTGCGACCGAGGACCTGAACCTGGGGCCGCTGGTGGAAACCCACATGACGCGCTGCATTTCCTGCACCCGTTGCGTGCGTTTCACCACCGAGGTGGCGGGGATCAACCAGATGGGCCAGACCGGCCGGGGCGAGGATGCCGAGATCACCGCCTATCTGGGCGAGACGCTGGACAGCAACATGCAGGGCAACATCATCGACCTGTGCCCCGTTGGGGCGCTGGTTTCCAAGCCCTACGCCTTCACGGCCCGTCCGTGGGAGCTGACCAAGACGGAAACCATCGACGTGATGGACGCGCTGGGGTCCAACATCCGGGTGGACACCAAGGGGCGCGAAGTGATGCGCATCCTGCCGCGCAACCATGACGGCGTGAACGAGGAGTGGATTTCCGACAAGACGCGCTTTGCCTGGGACGGGCTGCGCCGGCAACGTCTGGACAGGCCCTACATCCGCGAGAACGGCAAGCTTCGCCCGGCCACCTGGCCCGAGGCGTTGGGCAAGGCCGCCGAAGCGATGAAGGACAAAACGGTGGCGGGCCTCGTGGGCGACCTGGCTCCGATGGAGGCCGCCTTTGCGCTGAAGCAGCTGGTCGAAGGCCAGGGCGGGCGCGTGGAATGCCGCACGGACGGCGCGCACCTGGTGGCGGGCAACCGCTCGGCCTATGTGGGCACGGCGCGCATCGAGGATATCGACACGGCGAAGAAGATCGTGCTGATCGGCACCGATCCGGGCAACGAGTCGCCGGTTCTGAACGCGCGCATTCGCAAGGCGTGGCTGCGCGGCGCGGAGGTGACCCATGCCGGGCAACCGGCGGAGCTGACCTATGAGGCAACCGAGCTGGGCGCGCGCAACCGGGTGCTGCCGCAACTGCTGTCCGACGCCAAGGAGACCGAGGACGCGATCGTGATCGTCGGGCAGGGCGCGCTGATCGGTGAGGGCGGGCCTGCGGCGCTGAGCACGGCGATGCAACTGACCGAGAAGATGGGCGGCAAGTTGCTGGTGCTGCACACCGCCGCGTCGCGCGTGGGCGCGATGGATGCGGGCTGTGTGACCGAGGGCGGCGTGACGGCGGCGCTGGAGGGGGCCGAGGTGATCTACAACCTTGGGGCCGACGAGATCGAGATCGCGGACGGGCCGTTTGTGATTTACCAGGGCAGCCATGGCGACCGGGGGGCGCATCGCGCCGACATCATCCTGCCTGCCGCCGCCTATACCGAGGAACAGGGTGTCTTCGTGAACACCGAAGGCCGGCCGCAGCTGGCGCTGCGTGCAGGCCATCCGCCGGGCGAGGCCAAGGAAAACTGGGCGATTCTGCGGGCGCTGTCGGGCGAGATGGGCGCGGTGCTGCCCTTCGACAGCCTGGCGCAGCTGCGCCGCGCGCTGATCGAGGCGGTGCCGCATGTGGCGCAGATCGACGCGGTGCCGGCCAACGAGTGGACCTTGGTGGAAAAGGTCGAGCCGTCGGCGGGGTCCATCGGGGCGGCGTTGGGCGATCACTACCTGACCAATCCGATTGCCCGCGCCAGCGCGCTGATGGCCGAGCTGAGCGCCAACGCCAAGGACCGCCGCGAAGCGCCGGTGGCCGCGGAATGACGCAAGCCGCGTTCGGCATATGGGCGCTGTCGGTCATGGCCTTCGCGGGCCTGGCCGCCTGTGCCGCGCCGGGTGCGGACCCGGAGGAGGCGTTCACCCCCGAGTACCGGGGAATCGAGACGCGCCTGCTGGACGGCGACCTGGTGAATTTCCGGGTCGAGATGGCCGGGGCGCGGGACGCAGAGGACGTGAGCCAATACGCCGAATGCGCGGCGGCCGAGTACACGCTGATCCGGGGATACGGATTTGCGCGCCACGTGCGCACGAATGTGGACGAACGGGGTGGCATCTGGACCGCAGATGCGGTTTACACCATCTCGCCGTCGCTGCCCGGCGGCATCATAAGGATCGACGCGGAAGTCGTGGCCGCCAACTGTGCGGAGAACGGGATACCGACGGTATGAGGGACGAATGGCTGAATTTCTGACAACCCCGTTTGGGACCTTTGTCCTGATCATGGCGCAATGCCTTGCGGTGGTGGGCTTCGTGATGATCTCGCTGCTGTTCCTGGTGTACGGCGACCGCAAGATCTGGGCCGCGGTGCAGATGCGGCGGGGGCCGAACGTGGTGGGTGTCTATGGCCTGTTGCAGACGGTGGCCGACGCGCTGAAATACGTGGTCAAGGAGGTCGTGGTGCCCGCGGGCGCGGACCGGACCGTGTTCATGATGGCGCCGATGGCCAGTTTCGTGCTGGCGGTTCTGGCCTGGGCGGTGATTCCGCTGAATGACGGCTGGGTCCTGTCGGACATCAACGTGGCGGTCCTGTTCGTCTTTGCCGTGTCGTCGCTGGAAGTCTACGGCGTTATCATGGGCGGCTGGGCCTCGAACTCGAAATACCCGTTCCTGGGCTCTCTGCGCTCGGCGGCGCAGATGATTTCCTACGAGGTCAGCATCGGCCTGATCATCATCGGGGTGATCATCTCGACCGGGTCGCTGAACTTCGGGTCGATCGTGGCGGCGCAGGATACCAATTACGGCTTCTTCGGCTGGTACTGGTTGCCGCACCTGCCGATGGTGTTCCTGTTCTTCATCTCGTGCCTGGCGGAGACCAACCGCCCGCCCTTCGACCTGCCGGAAGCGGAATCGGAGCTGGTGGCGGGCTACCAGGTGGAATACTCCTCGACGCCCTTCCTGCTGTTCATGGCCGGCGAGTACATCGCGATCTTCCTGATGTGTGCGCTGACCTCGCTGCTGTTTTTCGGCGGGTGGCTGTCGCCCATTCCGGGGCTGCCCGATGGCGTTCTCTGGATGGTCGCGAAGATGGCGTTCTTCTTCTTCCTCTTCGCCATGGTGAAGGCGATCACGCCGCGCTACCGCTATGACCAGCTGATGCGGCTGGGGTGGAAGGTGTTCCTGCCGCTGAGCCTCGCCTGGGTGGTCATCGTGTCCTTCCTGGCGAAATTCGAAGTCTTCGGGTCGTTCTGGGCCCGCTACGCAATGGGAGGCTGACGACCATGACGCAGATCGATTACGGACGCGCGGCGGGGTACTTCCTGCTGAAGGATGTGTTTCACGGCTTCAAGCTGGGGTTCAAATACTTCTTTGCGCCCAAGGCGACGCTGAACTACCCGCATGAGAAGGGGCCCCTGAGCCCGCGGTTCCGGGGCGAGCACGCGTTGCGGCGCTATCCCAATGGCGAGGAGCGGTGCATTGCCTGCAAGCTCTGCGAAGCCATTTGCCCCGCGCAGGCGATCACTATCGACGCCGAGCCGCGCGACGACGGCAGCCGCCGCACGACCCGGTACGACATCGACATGACCAAGTGCATCTATTGCGGGTTCTGCCAGGAGGCCTGCCCGGTGGATGCCATCGTGGAGGGTCCGAATTTCGAGTTCGCCACCGAGACCCGCGAAGAGCTGTTCTATGACAAGCAGAAACTCTTGGAGAACGGCGAGCGGTGGGAAGCCGAGATCGCCCGCAACCTGGAAATGGACGCGCCCTACAGATGAGCAACCCGACGAACCCGTTCGAGGCCATGATGGCGCAGGCGCAGGAGATGGTGAAAACCATGAATCCGGCGCTGGAGTCGTTCTCGCCCAAGGGGTTCGAGGCGATGTGGCCGACCATGCCGAAGGAATTCATGGAGATGATGTTCGGCAAGGGCATCAGCAAGGACGGGCTGGATGCCAAGACGCGCCTGCTGATCACGCTTGCGGGGTTGACCATGCTGGGCGCGCAGAGCGATACGCAGATCAGGATGACCGTGCGCCACGCGCTGGAGGCGGGCGCCACGAAAGACGAGATTGCCGAGACCATCGCGATGATGGCGATGTTTGCCGGTATCCCGTCCATGAACCGGGCGATGGATTTCGCCCGCGAGGTCATGGACGAGGCCAAAGACGAGGACAGTGAGACATGACCATCGCCGCGTTTTCATTCTATCTCTTTGCGGTCTCGCTGCTGGCCGGTGGGCTGTTCACGGTGGTCAGCCGGAACCCGGTGCACTCGGTCCTGTGGCTGATCCTGGCGTTTTTGTCGGCGGCCGGCCTCTTCGTTCTGTTGGGGGCGGAGTTCGTGGCGATGCTCTTGATCATCGTCTACGTGGGCGCCGTGGCGGTGCTGTTCCTGTTCGTCGTGATGATGCTGGACGTGGATTTCGCCGAGCTGAAGGCGGAGATGGCGAAGTACATGCCGCTGGCCCTGCTGATCGGGATCATCCTGCTGATGCAGTTCGGCATTGCCTTCGGCAACTGGCAGATGGCCACGGATGCCGAGGGCGCGCGCGCCGCCGTCACGCCGACGGACCTGGAGAACACCAAGGCGCTGGGGATGTTGCTCTATGACAAGTATTTCCTGCTGTTCCAGCTGGCGGGCCTGATCCTGCTGGTGGCGATGATGGGCGCGATCGTGCTGACCCTGCGCCACCGCTCGGACGTCAAGCGGCAGGACGTGCTGGCGCAGATGTACCGCGACCCGGCCAAGGCGATGGAACTGAAAGACGTGAAACCGGGGCAGGGGCTGTGATCCTGCCGACCGCGCCCCGGACCTGATCCGGGGCCTTCCGGACCAGGGCGTCCGGGCAAGAGACAAAGAGGTCCCGGGTCAGGCCCGGGACGGGATGAAAAGACAAGCGAACGGGCACGGCCCGGAGGGACGACATGATTGGACTGGAGCATTACCTGACGGTGGCGGCGGCGCTGTTCGTCATCGGGATATTCGGGCTTTTCCTGAACAGGAAGAACGTGATCATCCTCTTGATGTCGATCGAGCTGATGCTGTTGTCGGTCAACGTGAACCTCGTGGCGTTCTCCAGTTTCCTGGGCGACATGGTGGGGCAGGTCTTTACCCTGTTCGTGCTGACCGTGGCCGCCGCCGAGGCCGCCATTGGCCTCGCGATCCTGGTCTGCTTCTTCCGCAACCGCGGCACGATCGCCGTGGAAGACGTCAACGTGATGAAGGGCTGAGGGCATGGAACAGATCATTCTCTTCGGCCCGCTTCTGGGCGCCATCATTGCGGGCTTCGGCTGGCGCGTCATCGGGGACGCGGGCGCGCAGTGGGTGACCACGGGGCTGTTGTTCCTGTCGGCCTTCCTGAGCTGGATCGTGTTCTTCAGCTTTGACGGGACCACGCAGTACATCCACATCCTCGACTGGATCCAGTCGGGCGATCTGGACGTGGCGTGGTCGATCCGGCTGGACCGGCTGACGGCGATCATGCTGATCGTCATCACCTCGGTGTCGGCGCTCGTCCACCTCTATTCCATGGGCTACATGGCCCATGACGAGAATTTCCGCGACGACGAGAGCTATCGCCCGCGCTTCTTTGCCTATCTGAGCCTGTTCACATTCGCCATGCTGATGCTGGTGACGGCGGACAACCTGGCGCAGATGTTCTTTGGCTGGGAGGGCGTGGGCCTGGCGTCCTACCTGCTGATCGGGTTCTATTTCCGCAAGCCAAGCGCCAATGCCGCCGCCATCAAGGCCTTCGTGGTGAACCGGGTGGGGGATTTCGGCTTTGCGCTGGGGATCTTCGCGCTGTTCTTCCTGACCGGGTCGATCAATTTCGACGACGTGTTCGCGGCGGCCCCCGAGCTGGCCGACACGCAGCTGACATTCCTGTGGACGGAGTGGAACGCGGCGAACCTGATCGCCTTCCTGCTGTTCGTGGGGGCGATGGGGAAATCGGCGCAGCTTTTCCTGCACACCTGGCTGCCGGACGCGATGGAAGGCCCGACGCCGGTGTCGGCGCTGATCCACGCGGCGACGATGGTGACGGCGGGCGTGTTCCTGGTGTGCCGTATGTCGCCACTGATGGAATTCGCGCCCGGCGCGCTGGCCTTCGTCACGGTGCTGGGCGGCATGACGGCGTTCTTTGCGGCCACGGTGGGGCTGGTGCAGAACGACATCAAGCGCGTCATCGCCTATTCGACCTGTTCGCAGCTGGGCTACATGTTCGTGGCCGCCGGCGTGGGCGCCTATTCAGTGGCGATGTTCCACCTGTTCACCCACGCGTTCTTCAAGGCGATGCTGTTCCTTGGTGCGGGGTCTGTCATCCACGGGATGCATCACGAGCAGGACATGCGGAACTATGGCGGGCTGCGCAAGAAGCTGCCCTATACGTTCTGGGCGATGCTGATCGGGACGCTCGCGATCACCGGCGTGGGCATTCCGCTGACCACGATCGGCTTTGCCGGGTTCCTGTCGAAGGACGCGATCATCGAGAGCGCCTATGCGGGCACCAGCGGCGGCTTTGCCTTCTGGGCGCTGGTCATTGCGGCGCTCTTCACCAGCTTTTACAGCTGGCGGCTGATGTTCCTGACCTTCTGGGGCGAGCCGCGCGGCGACAAGCACACCCACGAGCACGCGCATGAAAGCCCGATGGTGATGGTCGCGCCGCTGGGCGTGCTGGCGCTGGGGTCGATCTTTGCCGGCATGATCTGGTACAACAGCTTCTTCGGGCATACCGACACGGTGGCGAAGTTCTTTGGCGTGCCCTACGCGGAAGAGCAGCACCACGAGGAGGGGGCCGAGAGCCACGGTGAAGAGACCGCGGCGGCCGACGAGGCGCATGGTGACGAGAGCCATGCCGAGGAAGGCGAGGCCCATGCGGCGGGCGAGGGCGAGCATCACTATGTCTTCACCGGCGAGCCGGGCGAGGGCGCGATCTATGCCGCCGAGGGCAACACGATCCTGAACGACGCCCACGCGGTGCCGAAATGGGTCAAGGTCAGCCCCTTCGTGGCGATGATCATCGGCTTCCTGACGGCGCTGTGGTTCTACATCCTGAACCCGTCGATCCCCGGACGGCTGGCCGAGAACCAGCGCCCGCTGTACCTGTTCCTGCTGAACAAGTGGTATTTCGACGAGATCTACGACTTCGTCTTCGTGCGGCCAGCGAAACGGCTGGGCGGTTTCCTGTGGAAGAAGGGTGACGGCAACGTCATCGACGGCACCATCAACGGTGTCGCGATGGGGATCATCCCGTTCTTCACCCGCCTCGCCGGCAGGGCGCAGTCGGGATATATCTTTACCTATGCGTTCGCCATGGTCATCGGGATCGCGGTGCTTGTGACGTGGATGAGCCTGAGCGGGGGAGCGAACTAATGGAAAACCTGCTTTCCATCACCACCTTCATCCCCGCCATCGCGGCCTTCATTCTGGCCGTGTTCCTGCGCGGTGAGGACGAGGCGGCGCAGCGCAATGCCAAGTGGGTGGCGCTGATCGCGACCGGGCTGACTTTCCTGGTGTCGCTGTTCATCCTGTTTGATTTCGACCCGAACAACACCGGCTTTCAGTTCGTGGAAGAGCGCGAGTGGCTGCTGGGCCTGCAATACAAGATGGGCGTGGACGGGATCAGCGTGCTGTTCGTGATGCTGACCACGTTCATGATGCCGATCACCATCGCCGCGTCGTGGAACGTGACGCACCGGGTGAAGGAATACATGATCGCCTTCCTTCTGCTGGAAACGCTGATGCTGGGCGTGTTCATGGCGCTGGACCTGGTGCTGTTCTACCTGTTCTTCGAGGCGGGGCTGATCCCGATGTTCCTGATCATCGGGATCTGGGGCGGCAAGGAGCGGATCTACGCGTCGTTCAAGTTCTTCCTCTACACCTTCCTCGGGTCGGTCCTGATGCTGGTGGCGATGGTCGCCATGTTCGCCGAGGCGGGCACCACGGATATTCCGACGCTGATGACCCACGCCTTCGGGTCCGAGGATTTCTATGTCCTTGGCGTGCAGATCGTGGGCGGCATGCAGACGCTGCTGTTCATCGCGTTCTTCGCCAGTTTCGCGGTGAAGATGCCGATGTGGCCGGTGCATACCTGGCTGCCGGATGCGCACGTGCAGGCGCCCACCGCAGGCTCGGTCGTGCTGGCGGCGATCCTGCTGAAGATGGGTGGCTACGGCTTCTTGCGGTTCAGCCTGCCGATGTTCCCGGTGGGCTCCGAAGTTTTGACGCCGCTGGTCCTGTGGATGTCGGCCATCGCCATCGTCTACACCTCGCTGGTGGCACTGGCGCAGGAGGACATGAAGAAGCTGATCGCCTATTCGTCGGTGGCCCACATGGGCTACGTCACCATGGGGATCTTTGCGGCGAACCAGCAGGGGATCGACGGTGCGATCTTCCAGATGCTGAGCCACGGCTTCATCTCGGGCGCGCTCTTCCTTTGCGTGGGCGTCATTTATGACCGGATGCACACGCGCGAGATCGACGCCTATGGCGGCCTCGTGAACCGGATGCCGGCCTATGCGCTGATCTTCATGCTGTTCACCATGGCCAATGTGGGCCTGCCGGGCACGTCCGGGTTCATCGGGGAGTTCCTGACGCTGATGGGAATCTTCAAGGTCAACACCTGGGTGGCGCTGGTGGCGACCTCGGGCGTGATCCTGTCGGCGGCCTATGCGCTGTGGCTCTATCGCCGGGTGGTGCTGGGCGACCTGATCAAGGAGAGCCTGAAGTCGATCAAGGACATGACGCGGCGCGAGAAGGCGATCTTTGCCCCGCTGGTGGTCATGACCCTGCTTTTGGGCGTCTATCCCAGCCTTGTGACCGACATCATCGGCCCCTCGGTCGAGGCGCTGATTTCCAACTATGAAACGGCCCTGGTCGACGCGGAGAGCGCGACCAAGCTGGCCGCTGCGACGGAGTAGTCCCATGCAGGCAGACCTGAATGTAATCCTGCCGGAGATCCTGATCTCGGTGTACGCGATGGCGGCGATGCTGGGCGTGGCCTATACCGGCAAGGACCGCTTTGCGCCGCTGCTGGTGTGGATCACGGCGACGGTCTTCGTGGTGATGGCGGCCTGGATCGGGTTTTCCGGCGAGGGCACGCGCACGGCCTTTGGCGGCATGTTCAACGATGACGGGTTCGCGCGGTTCGCCAAGGTGGCGGTGCTGCTGTCCGCGGCGGCGGTGCTGCTGATGGGGCAGGACTACATGGCGCGTCGCGACATGCTGCGGTTCGAGTATCCGCTGCTGGTGGCGCTGGCGGCCGTGGGCATGATGATGATGGTCAGCGCGGGCGACCTGATGGCGCTTTACATGGGGCTGGAGTTGCAGTCGCTGGCGCTCTACGTCGTGGCCTCGCTGCGGCGGGACAGCGTGAAATCGACCGAGGCGGGGCTGAAATACTTCGTGCTGGGGGCGCTGAGCTCGGGCATCCTGCTTTATGGCGCGTCTCTGGTCTATGGCTATACCGGCACGACGCTGTTTTCCGGGATCATCGCGTCGGCCGAGGGGCAGGCACCCATTGGCCTGCTGATCGGGCTGGTCTTCGTGCTGGCGGGGCTGGCCTTCAAGGTCTCTGCCGTGCCGTTCCACATGTGGACGCCGGATGTCTATGAAGGGTCCCCCACGCCGATCACGGCCTTCTTCGCCACCGCGCCCAAGATGGCGGCGATGGCGCTGTTCGCGCGCGTGGCGCATGACGCGTTCGGCGGCGTGGTGGGCGACTGGCAGCAGGTGATCGCGGTGCTGTCGCTGTTGTCGATGTTCCTGGGCGGGATCGCCGCCATCGGACAGAGGGATATCAAGCGGCTGATGGCCTATTCGTCGATCGCGCATATGGGCTACGCCCTGATGGGGCTGGCCGCGGGCACGGCGTTCGGCGTGCAGGCGATGCTGGTCTACATGGCCATCTACGTGACGATGAACGTGGGCACCTTCGCCTTTATCCTGTCGATGGAACGCGACGGGCGGCCGGTGACGGATATTGCCAGCCTGAACCTCTACAGCCGCGCCCATCCGGGCCGGGCGCTGGCGATGCTGATCCTGATGTTCAGCCTTGCGGGCGTGCCGCCTTTCCTGGGCTTCTTCGGCAAGCTTTACGTGCTGCGGGCCGCGTATGATGGCGGGCTTGCCTGGCTGGCGGTGGCCGGTGTGATCGCGTCGGTGATCGGGGCGTTCTATTACCTGCGCATCGTCTTCTTCATGTATTTCGGCGAAGAGGGCGAACCGCTGGAGGCCGGCAAGTCGCCGGTTCTGTGGGGCTTCCTGATGGTATCGGCGGCGATCATGGTCGTGGGGATGCTGAACATGTTCGGTGTCGAGGCCATGGCGCAGGCGGCGGCGGCGACGCTGGTCGACTGAACCGGATCGCAGCCTGGAAAAAGGGGGCGCGCCGATGGCGCGTCCCTTTGTTTTTCGGGCGCCTCCGGCGGGAGTAATTTTCGAACGGTTCTACCTATTTACCTCGGGTGCCTGAGGCGTGAGGGCGTATCGCTACCCCTCGTTCTGTCCAGAGACACGTCACTGTCATATCTGATCGACAATGATGTCCGGAACAATGCCGGATCGCGTGATGGCATCGCCTTCGTCTATCCCGACCAGTGACCCGAAGCCGGTTACCAGGGCAGTGGCAAATCCCATGTGCCGTCCGCCCAGAATGTCGGTGTGCAAGGTGTCGCCGACCATGAGGACACGCGATGGCGGGGGCCTTACCGGCAGGCGCGACAGGGCGATGTCGTATATGCCGGCAAAGGGCTTGCCCAGAAAATCGACGCCGCCCAGCCCAAGGTCGGCGAGCCGGTGCGCGTAGTAGCCGGGTTCCAGCGACAGGGCGGCCTCGCGCGGGGCCACGATGTCGGGATTGCCGACGACGATGGGGCGGGGCCGCTTGACCAGCGCGTCTTCCAGAAGGCGCTGGCGGTCTTCCGTCCAGCCGTCCGAGCCGATCAAGAGGACTCCCTCCGCAGCGTCGTAAGCATCGGCGTCGTCTTTCAGAAACGTCGTCTGGATGCCTTCGAATTCCTCGGTCCCGTAGGTGTCCGAGAGCATGAGGCCCCAGTGTCTTCGCGGGGCATCGGCAAGATACGCCAACAGAGTGTCACGACTGGTCACGACCTCCCCGGGCGCGAAATCGAACCCGAGACGGGCGTAGCGTTCCATCATCAGGCGTTTGGGATAGCCCGCAGAGTTCGACACGACCATCACCGTCTTGCCCGCCATACGCAGCGCCGCGATGCGCTCGGCCGCGCCCGGAATCGGCGCCTCGCCCACGTTCAGGACGCCATAGGCATCGAGCAGGATCACGTCATAGGGGGCTGCCATATCCGCAAGCGTCTGCGCACGGATCGGCGCGCCGGAGAACTCCGCCGGCGGCAGGCGGTGTCGGATGTCGAGGTAGACCTCGAACGCCTCGGCGGTGCCCCGGATCACAGGATACGGCGGCGCAGGAAGGCCGAGACAACCTCTCCGACGATCACCAGCACCAGGATCGCGATCAGTACGGTTGCGGCTTCGGGCCAGTTGAACGTGTCGATTGCGCCCTGCAGGATGATGCCGATGCCGCCCGCGCCGACAAGTCCCAGCACGGTGGATTCGCGCAGGTTGATGTCCCAGCGCAGGATCGACACGGCCCAGAACGTGGGCATGACCTGCGGTATGATGGCGTAGACGATGACCTTGAAGCGCGACGCGCCGGTGGCTTCCAGCGCCTCGACCGGGCGCCTGTCGATTTCTTCGATGGCCTCGCCCAGCAACTTGCCTATGAAGCCGATGGAGCGGAACATGATCGCCACGATCCCGGCCAGGACGCCGGGCCCGAAGATCGCCACGAAGAGCAGGGCCCAGATGATCGTGTTGACCGACCGCGACGTGACCAGGATGAGCCGCCCCAGCCAGAGCGTCGCGCGGTTGGGGGTCGTGTTCTGCGCGGCGATATAGGCGACCGGCAGCGACATGAAGACGGCTATGATTGTGGCGATGGTTGCGATGTTGACCGTCTCGACCAGGACGCGCAGGATCGTCCAGAGATTGGTCGCGTCGGGCGGATACATGCGCCCGAAAAGGTCGCCCATCTGTTGGGGCGAATCCCAGACCCAGGCCCAGACGACCTCGATCGAGGTCAGCGCCCAGGCGATGGCCGCGGCGCAGACGGCGAAGATGCCGAACCGCCGGGCCTTCTGCTTTGGCGTGTAGCGCGACCAGTCCTCGCGGCCGAACTGCTCGGATATGCTGTTCATCCCACTCGCTTCCTGATGTAGCCCGAGACGCCTTCCGACACGAGGATCACCGCGACGATGACGATGGTGATCGCGAAGGCGAAGTCATAGTCGTAGCGCCCGAAGGCATTGGCGAGGGTTGCGCCTATGCCGCCCGCCCCGACGATGCCCACCACGGCGGAGGCGCGCAGGTTCGAATCCAGCTGGTAGATCGTCAGGCCGATCTGGCGCGGCATGATTTGCGGGAAGATCGCGTAGAACAGGGTAGAGAGATACGGCGCCCCGGCGGCGCGGGTCGCCTCGACCTGGCCCATGTCGATTTCCTCGATCCTTTCGGCCAGCAACTTGGCGACGAAACCGATGGAATAGACCACCAGCGTCAGCACCCCTGCAAACGGGCCAAAACCCACGGCCTTGACGAAGATGATGGCGACGATCACCGGGTGGAAACTGCGTGCCACGATGATGATGAAGCGTCCCAGGTAGAAGATGGGCAAAGGGGCCACGTTGCGCGCCGCCATGAAGGCGATGGGAATGGACAGGATGACGCCGCCCGCTGTCGCGAGAATGGCGATCTTGATGCTTTCGAGAAAGCCGTCGATCAGCAATCCGCTGCGCTCGAAGCTTGGGGGGATCGCTCCGCCGAAGATGCGTCCGGCGCGGTCCACGCCTTCGACGACGCGTTGCCAGTCGATGGGGATCGTGGCGATCACCCAGACCACGTAGACCAGCGCCCCGATATAGACGGCCCAGCGAAGCCACCGATTGGCAATGAAGGGCGGTCGGCGCCATGTGTCGGGATGGTTGCTCATTGCGCGACCACCGGATCCGTGCTGCGATCGGCGTGCGGGCTGCCGGAATAGATCTGGTCCATGGCCTCCTGATCCAGCTTCGCCGGAACATCGTCGAAGATGATCCGTCCGTAGCGCATCCCGACGATGCGGTCCGTGTACTCCTTGGCCTCGGCCACGTTGTGGATGTTGATCACCACCGGCAGCTTCAACTCGCCCGCGAGATCACGCAGAAGGCCCATGATCTGCTCGGACGTCTTGGGGTCGAGCGAGGCCGTCGGCTCGTCCGCGAGCAGGATATCGGGATCTTGCATGAGGGCGCGCACGACGCCGACGCGCTGTCGTTCGCCGCCCGAAAGCTGGTCGGCGCGCTTGTTGGCGTAATGCGCGATGCCGACGCGTTCCATCAGTTCGTAGGCGCGGCGAATGTCCGCCTTGGGATAACGCCGCAGGATCGCGGCCCATGTCGGGATATAGCCCAGCCGGCCCGACTGGACGTTCTCCATCACCGTCAGCCGGTCCACGAGGTTGAAGCCCTGGAACACCATCCCGATCTTGCGCCGCGCCGCGCGCAGCTTGGCACCCCGCAGGTGCGTCAGTTCGGTCCCGTTGAGATTGATACTTCCCGACGTCGGTTCGACCAGCCGGTTGATGCAGCGCAGGAGTGTCGACTTGCCCGCGCCCGACGAGCCGATGATCGACACGACGGTCTGCCCCTCGATCGTCAGATCGAGATCCTTGAGGACCGGGTCACCGCCGTCGTAGCGCTTGACCAGGTCGGTAATCTTCAGCATTCGCGTGTTCCTCCGGACAAGGACCGGCACGCGGCGCGCCGGTCCTGTCGATGTGGCGCATTATTCCGCAGCAAGCCCCTGGGGCGTATACTCGACGCCGTTGGCCTTCTGGATCTGGCGGATGACGCGCCATTGATCCTTGTAGGTGATCGGAATGAATTTCGACACGCCGGTGAACTCTTCGCCAAGTGCGGTCCCTTCGAAGTCGAAGCTGAAGAACGCGTCTTCGATGCTCTTCTTCAGTTCGGGCGTCAGGTCGTGCGCGTAGGCATAGGAGGTTGTGGGGAACGGATCGCTTTCCCAGACGATGCGAACGTCCTCGGGATCGTAAAGGCCGCGCTCTGCCATCCGGTCGACGACCTCGGAGGCGACGGGTGCGGCGTCATAGTCGCCTGCCACCACGCCCAGCATCGACTGATCGTGGCTGCCGGAATAGGTCACCTCATAGTCCTGGTCCGGGACGACACCGAGGTCGGGGAACAGGGCTCTTGGCGCCTGGTTGCCCGAGTTGGATGTCGGAGAGGTGTGTGCGATGCGCTTGCCGGCCATGTCGGCCACTTCCTTGATGTCGCTGTCGGCCTGCGTGTAGATCTGCAGCTTGTAGCCGAACTGACCGTCTTCGGCGCCCATGATCGCGAAGGGAACGGCCCCTGCGAGGTTCACCGCGAAAGGCGTCGGGCCGGTCGAGAAGCCCGCGATGTGCAGGCGGCCCGAGCGCATGGCCTCGACCTCGGCAGAGTTCGACTGAACGGCAAAGAACTGCACGTCCTTGCCTGTCTTTTCCTCCAGATGCTCGATGAAGGGCGTCCAGATATCCTCGTAGATCGCCGGGTCCTCGACCGGCGTGTAGGCAAAGACCAGCGTGTCGGGGTCGCGCAGGGCGCCTTCATCCTCGGGCGCGTCGGCAACGAGGTCGCCGTCCGCGTCGGTGTACTGGCTGTCGAGCTGGGCGGTCTCTTCTTCCTGCGCGAACGCCGCGCCGGCGGACAGCGCGATCACGGCAGATAGCGTCGCCCCGTAGGTCCAGATCCTGTTCATCATGTATCCTCCCATTTGGTTTTTTGTCTGCAAAGGTTTCCCGGATGCAATTATGTGAGCACATCACTATTATCGAAAACTTGCAATAATTGTCTGGGGATGCCGTCTTGGCCGGTCCTGGGGGCAATTGCGAGCGGATTGAATTTTCGGTCAGCAGGAATACGGTATTGCGGTCGGCGATGGCGCGTTCCATTTGCCCTTGGTGACGTAACGAATGACTTGTGAGGAAAGACCTGTGAGCACATGAAAATCAGCCAGTTCTCAGGATTGCTTCGCCGGGCACGCCACAATGTCGAGATGACCTTTGTCGTCATTCTGAGCGTCATCGTTGCGGCGACCTGGGCGTTGTCCGAACTTGTCGACGAAGTTGCCGAAGGCGCGACCAGCGATATCGACCGCGATATCCTGCTGATGTTGCGGAGCACCGATGATCTTTCGGATCCGATTGGCCCGTGGTGGCTCGAAGAGATGGGGCGCGATTTCACCGCGTTGGGGGGAGTCGCGGCACTGACGCTCATGACGCTGGTCGTGTCGGTCTTTTTCCTGCTGCTGAGGCGATGGACGACGACGATCTACATCCTGGTCTCCGTGGGTGGTGGCATTCTGATCAGCAGTTTTGCGAAGGAATTCTTCGACCGCTCACGGCCCGACCTCGTGCCGCACGGGTCGCTTGTGCATAGTGCCAGCTTCCCCTCGGGCCATTCGATGATGGCGGCCGTCGCATACCTGACGATGGGGGTTCTGATCGCCCGCGTGCAGCCGCGTTTCCATCTCAAGGTTTATGTCATGAGCGTCGCGGTCCTGCTGACGGTACTGGTCGGGGTCAGCCGGGTCTATCTGGGTGTGCACTGGCCGACCGACGTTGCCGCTGGCTGGCTGGCGGGCGGGGCCTGGGCAATGGTCTGCCTGATCTTTGCCCGCAACCTTTCGGAAGGTGGACATGCGACGCGGCATCCGGTCGGCGGCGCGCCGGCCAGCACGGACGCGCGGTTGGACATGTCGCCCGACGAGTGACCGTGACAGCGTCAGAGTGCGGACACGCCGATCACGTGCGGATGGGCCAGCAAAAGCGCGGCGAAGGCCACAAGGCCCGAGAGCAGCCGGAGGAACAGGCCGGACCAGGAGTGCGGCGCATGAAGCCGTGGCCCGGCCTTGCGTGCCGTGTCCAGCCTGACCCAGAGGGATGTTCCGAGGACCCGTCGTTTGCGCCGGTCGAGCACCGCGCGACCGGCGAGAGCGAAGCCGCCCAGCATGCCAAACAGAATGACATGCGCAAGGTCTCCGTTGGGCAGAAGGTGGACACCAGCCCACAGCGCCAGCGCCAGCAGGACAGGGTGCCGTGTCCAGCCTACGATGCCGGGACGGGATGCGTCGAAACACGCGTTCCGCGCGCCGCCGAAGGAAAACGGATTCGGTCGCCCGATGCTCAGTGCGAGGATGAGGCAGACAGCCAGCATCCCCAGATGTGCCGCATGGCGGTGCCATTCCATCTGCGGCCAGAGCTGCACGTAGGGTGCCTCGCCGGCGGACCAGATCAGCAGCGCCAGCATCCCGGTCGAAAGGGCCGAGTAGGCCAGCCCGAAGCCGCGCGTTCCGATTCTCCCGGCAATCCGGGACTTGATTTCGGGGCGCACGGGGATCGAGTGCGTCAGGAAGAAGGCCGCGAAGACGGCCGCAAAGCCGGTCCATCCCATGTTACTTCTCCGGTTTCGGGCGCAGGAGCGACGGGCCGTAGGCGATCGCGAACCCCACGAAGGCCGCCAGCCAGAGCGCCCCTGACAGATGCATGAGGCCCAGATGGATCGAGGCGCCGAACCGGGCGAGGACCGAGCCGAAGAGGCAGAGATAGATCGCAACGGTCGCCCGGTTCGCGGTGAGGCTCTGGCCGGTGTGGCCCAGGCTGGCGCGGGTCATCACGGCGAGGGTCATCGCGCCGATGGCCCCCGCCATCCAGAAGTGCTGCGCCCCGGCGGTGCCCGGCTGGCCCAGGATCTGGTCGAGCCCGAGCGCGAAGGCACCCAACGGGATGAACATGTAGGCTGCGTGCAGAACCCACAACAGCGGTTCGCGCAGCGTGTGATGCGGCTGCCAGCGGGCCTGCCGGGCAAGGTGCAGCCCGCCGAACAGGAGCAGCGCCGCGCCGGTTTGTGTTGCGAACGGCCGGACGACCCAATGCGTCAGGATCACCATGCTGGCCAGCAGTACGATCTTGTCGAAACGTTGCATCGGCGGGGCGGGCCGCGTGGGATCGTTGTGCTGCGCAAGCCAGTTGCGGGTGAAGGACGGGATGATCCGCCCGCCGATCACCGCGATCATCATGACGGCGGTGGCAAGGCCGAGGCGCAGGCCGAAGCCTTGGGCGGCATATGCCCCCGTAAGAGCCTCGATATGGAAAATCCCGTTGGCCAGCGTGAAGACGGCCAGGAGGCCCAGAACCACCAGGTTGCGCCAGTTTCGGCCCGCCACGATCTCGCGCAGGATCAGACCGCCCAGCACCAGCGGAAAGGCCAGGTCGATGACCGGCGCGACTGCCGCGGGCAGGTGGCCAGAGACCAGCACCGCCACGCGCCCTGCACCCCAGAGCGCGAAGAGCGCCGCCAACCGCCAGCCCACCATCGGCAGCCGTCCCGTCCAGTTGGGCACTGCCGTCAGCAGGAAGCCCGCCAGGACCGCTCCGAGATAGCCGAACAGGAATTCATGCGCGTGCCACGACACCGGGTCGAGGCGCGTCGGCAGCGTGATCGCCCCCGAGAGGGCGGGCAGCCACAAGAGCATCGCCAGCGCCACCCAAGCCGCGCCGAACAGGAAGAAGGGCCGGAAGCCGAAGCTGAAGAGCGCCGGGCCCCGCCACGCGCGCATCTGTTCTGCCGATGTCTTTGCCATCATCGCTGTCCCGTTCTGGTGCGCAGGGTCTTGAGCACCGTTCCGTCCTCGGAACAGGTCAGGCGCACGCGCAGGTCATCGTGAAAGAAGCTGAGCCGCATCTTGCCGGCGTCGTCGTCCGCGCCGGTTTCCAGCCGCGTCGTGATCCGGCCGTCGCGCATCCTGTCGCGCACCTCGTTCGGGGTCAGGTCCAGCAGCCCGGCGAGGTCGGTCGCGTCGATCACGGGCTGGCCGGTCCGCATGTCGATCTTCATGACGCCTCCTTTCCCTCTGCGACATCCATCAGGTGACGGATGTGCCGCGCGAAATACCATGTCGCGGGCGCCCCGATACCACAGCCCAGTCCCAGCGACCACGCCGTCGAGGCGACCGGCGCACCGAGCCAGCTGAAGATCAGCGAGGCGAAGAAGACGTTGACCGCCGCCGCGCCCGCGCCGAACGGGTAGAGCGCCAGCGCGATGCGCCGGGTGGACCATCCCTGCCGGGTCATCTGCGCGCCACCAGTCCGTGCACCGCGAGCATCGCCGCGAGGAGCGCGATGCAGGCCATCGCGTACCAGAATTCGGCGGTGGCCGACTGGGCCTGCGGGACGGGCCGGTCGAAGCTCTCGGCAATCGCGGGCGAGGCGAAGAGCGTGGCGATGGGAAGGATCAGTCTGCGCATGTCAGGTCTCCTGGGTCAGGGTGCGGTAGATGTCGGGCAGGGCCCGGGTCAGGCGTTCGGGATCGGGCAACAGGGTAAAGCCGCCGCGCCCGAAGATACGGGCGAACCAGTCCTGGCCGTCCTCATCGATGATGATGCCATGCAGGCTTTGTCCGGTATTGCGGGCCTCGCGCACGGCCATGTGGCTGTCCTCGATGCCGTGCTGGCCCTCGTAATGGTCAAGGTCGTTTGGCTTGCCGTCGGTCAGCACGATCAGCAGCTTGCGGGCGCTTGGCTGGTCGGCCAGTTGGGCGCTGGCATGGCGGATCGCGGCGCCGAGGCGGGTGTAGTGGCCGGGGCTGAGCGCGCCGATATTGGCGGTGATTTCCGGCGACATTGGGGCGTCGAAAGTCTTGCAGCATGTCAGGAAGACGCGGTCGCGGCGCAGGGACGAGAACCCCCAGATGCCAAGCCGGTCGCCCGCCGCGTCGATGCCCCCGGCCAGCGCCGCCATCGCCTCGCGCGCAACCTCGATCACCGAGGTGTCGCCGATGGCGGCCTCGGTCGAGCGGGAGGTGTCGATCAGGAAGGCCACGGAGAGGTCCCGCTCGGTCTGGCGGGCCGATTGCCAGATGCGGTCCGAGCCGCGCCCGGTGGCGGCCAGGTCGGCGCGGGCGGTCAGCAGGGCGTCGAGGTCAAGCTCGGAGCCGTCCACCTGGCGCGGTTGCAGGATCCGGCGCGGGCGCAGCGCCTCGAACTGGCGACGGACCTCGCGCAGGCGGCGGGCATCGGGCACGAATGGCGCACCACCGGGGCGCGCGGGCGCGTCCAGCACACGGCAATGGCCGGGCATGTAGCTGCGGCTGCGGTGGTTCCATTCGGCGTAGGTGTATTCGCCGGCCAGCGCCTCGTGATCGGCATCGGCGGGTGACAGGTCGAGATGCAGGCGCAGGCGGGTCGCGGCCTTGCGGTCGTGTTTCGACAGGGTGATGCGGTCCTGGTCGTCGGCGGCCTTCTGGGCGTTGTCGTCGTCGTCATCGTCGACGCTGCGGTTGATGTTCATCGACTCGACCCATGACAGGATCGACTCGAAACGGTGGATGATGAAGCTGTCCTTGCGGTTCTGCTGGTCCTGGTCCTTGCGTTCGCCCAGTTTGCGGCTGGTATGGGCGGCGTTTGGCGGGGGCGCTGCCGGATCGGCCTCTTCGTCGCCCGCTGCTGCGCCGGAGCCGGGGTTGGCAAAACGCAGCCAGATCGGCACGGGTGCCGCGGGCATGTAGCCGCGTGGCGCCGGGGTGGGCGCAAGCGCCGGTTTCGCCCCGCAGAGCTGATCGAGAATGGCGGCTTCCATGGCCGCCTCCTGGGCCGGGCGGAGGACGTTCGGACGTGTCTTGGCGCAGAACAACGCCATCTGCGCATAGCTTTGCCGCAGGCCGGGGCAGGTGGCATAGGCCGCGTCAGCCGCCGCCATGTTGGCCCGGATCTGGGCGCAGTCGAGGGCGGGGCCGCCTGTGGCGAAGTCGTAGGCGGCGATGTCTGAGCAGGCCGCAAGTGCTGTCAGCCAGAAATAGGCCGCACGGTTGAGGGCGGGGTCCGGAAAGGCGGCGATGAAAGGCGGCAGGGCCAGCCGCTCGCCGTCGAACCGGGCGATCCATTCGTGATCGCGCTCGGCCCCCAGCTTGCGCCGCAGGGGCCGACGGTGGCGCACCAGCGACGCGGCGACCTCGGACAGCTCGACCCCCGGCGCGCCGCCCAGCGAGCGGAACAGCACGGCAAGGCTGGGCCTGACCGAGGCGAGCGTGACGCTCGCCTGCGCGAAGCTGACCTCGGCCCCAATCCGGCTGGCCATGTCATGCCAGAGATTGCCGACGGTCTCTTCCGGTTCCATGAGATCGAGAAGGTGCATCGCGCTTACCCGTAGATCGTCTCGACGAGGTCGCGCAGCGCCTGCTGCACATCCGGCTCGTCGCTGAGAGGTTCGATGACGGCGGCCTCGAGCGCCTGAACGACCCCCATGCCGCCCGCCATGAGCGTCGCGGCATAGATCAGCAGGCGGGTCGAAACGCCTTCCTCCAGGTCCATGCCCGACAGCCGCCTTATATGCCCGGCCAGCCGCACCAGCGGCGCGACGCGTCCCGGCTCCAGCCGGCTTTCGGCGGCGACCACGGCGATCTCGGTTTCCGCATCGGGGAACTCGAAGGAGATCGACAGGAAGCGCTGCCGGGTGGAGGGTTTCAGCCGTTTGAGCGCGTTCTGATAGCCCGGGTTGTAGGAGGCCACGAGCATGAAGCCCGCAGGCGCCACCAGTTCCTCGCCGGTGCGGTCGATCATCAGGGTGCGGCGCGTGTCGGTCAGCGGGTGCAGGACCACGGTGACGTCTTTGCGCGCCTCGACGACCTCGTCGAGGTAACAGATCCCGCCCTCGCGCACGGCGCGGGTCAGGGGGCCGTCGACCCAGACGGTCTCGCCGCCCTTCAGCAGGTAGCGCCCGATCAGGTCGGCCGCCGACAGGTCGTCATGGCAGGCCACGGTATAGAGCGGCTTGCCCAGCCGCGCCGCCA
This sequence comes from Roseovarius atlanticus, assembly GCF_019802205.1. GTDB lineage: Bacteria > Pseudomonadota > Alphaproteobacteria > Rhodobacterales > Rhodobacteraceae > Roseovarius > Roseovarius atlanticus_A. The sequence goes on along the minus strand of NZ_JAHVHQ010000003.1, from coordinate 1,785,222 downwards.
TATGCTCGACGAAGCGGGTCTTGCCGCAGCCGGTCGGCCCCTTCAGAAGAAGGGGCAAACCGTTGTCATGGGCCGTCTCGAACAGGTCGCATTCGCGGCCCGTGGGCTGGTAGAACGGCAAGGTGGGCTTGTTTTCCATGTTCATCGCTCATTCTCCCGGAACAGGGTTGGCGGGGCCGGGGGTGATGACCTCTTTCCGGCGGACGACCAGCATCGAGTAGATGAACAACAGTGCCCCGATCACCACGGTCGCTCCGGCGCCGAAGCGCATCAGGTAGAAGACCGACAGGCTGTCCTGCACGTCCATGTAATAGTCGCCCACCACGCGCTGCATATGGGTCTGGATGGTGCCGGCGAAGGTCAGCACGAAGGTCATGAAGGCCATCCCCCCGGTCATCAGCCAGAAACTGGCCATGTTGAGCACCTGGTTGTAGGGTTCGCGCTGGCGCAGCATCGGCATCGCGTAGGTGAAGACCGCCAGGTTCAGCGCCACGTAGGCGCCGTAGAAGGCGAGGTGGCCGTGGGCCGCGGTGATCTGCGTGCCGTGGCTATAGAAGTTTACCCCGTGCAGCGTATGCAGGAAGCCCCAGACGCCCGCGCCGAAGAACGCAACGGTGGAGGAGCCCAGCGACCACAGAAGGGCAGCCTTGTTCGGGTGGTTCTTGCGGCCTTTCCAGACCATGACGAAGGCGAACGACATCATCAGGAAGAACGGGATCACCTCGAAGGTCGAGAAGATCGAGCCGACCCACTGCCAGTAGCCGGGCAGGCCGATCCAGTAGAAATGGTGCCCGGTGCCGAGGATGCCCGAGAAAAGCGCGGTGGCGACGATGACGTAGAGCCATTTTTCCACCACCTCGCGGTCGACGCCGGTCAGTTTCAGCAGCAGGAAGGCCAGGATCGCGGCCATCACCAGCTCCCAGGTCGCTTCGACCCAGAGGTGGACGACGAACCACCAGTACATCTTGTCGAGGCTCAGGTTGTCGGGGTTGATGAACGCGAAGACCCACAGAAGCGACAAGAGCCACAGGCCCATGAGCAGCACGTTGGTGATGGCCGTCCTCTTGCCCGACAGCACCGTCATCGAGATGTTCACCAGGAAGATGACCGCGGCGACGAGGATGCCGAACTTGACCCAGAGGGGCTGTTCGAGGAACTCGCGCCCGCCATGGATGCCGACGAGGTAGGAGCCGACCGCGCCCAGCGTGCCCACGAGCAGGATGATGAGTTGCAGATAGGCCAGTTTCGGCGACCAGATCTCGCGTTCCGATTCTTCGGGCACGAGGAAATAGGCCGCGCCGAAGAAGCCCAGCAGAAGCCAGACGATCAGCGCGTTGGTGTGGATCATCCGGATCACGTTGAAGGGCAGTAGCTCGGACAGGAAATTGGGCGAGACGTAGATCCAGCCCGCAACGAGCCCGCCCGCCACCTGGATGCCGAATAGGGCCAGCGAGGCGAGGATGTACCAGTACGCCACTTTCTGAGATTCGTATTTCATGGGTTCGCCTCCTTATCCGGCGTCGTTGGGCGGCCAGCCCTGGGTGTCTGTCTGATCGGTCCAGCGCAGGAATTCCGACAGGCCGCGAAGGTCCTCGTCGGTCAGTTCGTAGCGTGGCATCTGGCGGCGTCCTTCGATGCCGCTGGGCTGGCTTTCGATCCAGCCCTTGAGCATCTCGAATGCGTCGTCGGGGCTGTCCAGCACGCCCCAGCGGGTCATGACGTTGCCAAGCTCGGGTGCGAAATAGGCACCTTCGCCGTGCAGGCTGTGACAGTTGATGCAGGAATGTTCCTCCCACACGTGTTTGCCGTGGCGCACCTCTTCGGTGAGCGGCATTCCGGCGGTCGAGGTCTGCACCACGTAGCGGTGCGAGTGGACGGTCATCGCCACGAAGACCGCGACGAAGAAGATCGAGCCTCCGTAGAAGATGTTTCGCGCCCGGGATTTCGTGAGAATTTCAGCCATGTTCGGGCCTCCTTGAAAGCGGGATGCCCATTCGTAGCCGCGCCTCCGGAGCCGAAGTTTGTGCCAGCGCAAAGTTCGGCGCGATTGGCCGGTTAGGCTGAGAGGGGAAAGGAGAAAGCCCATGCCCCGCGCCCGCCTGGATGACCCCGACCTGCCGCTGGCCGACCTGATAACGGCGTGGCCGCAGACGATCCCGGTCTTCGTTCGACACGGGATGTTGTGCGTCGGGTGCCTTGTCAGCCCGTTTCACACCGTGACCGACGCCTGTGCCGAGTATCACCTGGACGAGGAGGACTTCCTGGCGGAACTCAGGCAGGCGGCAGAGCGGAGTTGACTGCGGTTACTTCTGGCTGAGAATCACCAATGCGTGCGCGTCCCGCACGACAATGCGCTTGCGCCGGCTTTCGACAAGACCCTGCTTTTCCCAGCCGCTGAGCAGGCGGCTGACGGTGTGCAGGGTGGTCGCGGTCAGTTCGGACAGGTCCTGTCGCGTGATCGGGAAATCTATCTCGATTCCGTTTTCCACCTTGCGGCCCGTCTGGTTGACCAGACGCAGAAGCGCGTTGGCGACCCGCTGTTCGACCTGCTGGGTGGCCATTTCCACGATCTTGTTCTGTACTTCGCCGAGCCGCTGGCCCAGTGTCTTGTAGGTTTCGGTGGCAAAGCCGTCGTATTCCGCGACGAAGCTGTCCCACAGGTGCATCGGCCAGCTGAGCGCGAGCGATTCCGACGCGGTCATCGCTGTCGCTGGATATGTGTCGCGTCCGATGGCGCTGGCGATGCCGATCAGTTGGCCTGGCGGGATGTGCAGGGCGGTGACCTGCTCGCCGGTGGGCGTGATGCGCACGACCCGGACATAGCCGTCGAGCAGCATGAAGAAACGCTCCGCCGGGTGACCTTCCTGAAAGATCGCCACGCCCTCGTCGTAGCGCCGTGACGACGCCTGATCGAGGACCGTGCGGATCTGCCGTTTCTCGAGCCGCGAGAACGGCGGCAGGTGCGTCAGCAGGCTCTCGTCGAGTCGCGGCAGTGTCTTGCGCGAAGGGGAAGGATCCATGCCCGGGGTTCTGCCACATTCCGGGGCGTCGGACCAACACGCATTTTCCGCGTCATCGCGCAGAAGTTTGTGCCAGAGCAAAAAGCGCCCGGCGGGGACGCAGTATGTTTCAGTCAACCGAAACAGAAATCCGAAAGGAAGAGACCGATGATCCGCACACTGGCAACCGGCCTGGCACTCGCGGCCCTGATGGGGGGCGCTGCCTTCGCCGAAACATTCGAAGTCAAGATGCTGAACAAGGGCGCGGATGGCGAGCGCATGGTATTCGAACCGGCCTTCGTGCAGGCCGCGCCCGGCGACACGATCAAGTTCGTCGCCGCCGACAAGGGCCACAACGCCGAGACCGCGAAGGACATGATCCCGGACGGTGCCGAGGGCTTCAAGGGCAAGATCAACGAGGAGTTCGAGGTCACGTTGGACACCGAGGGTGTCTATGCCGTGATCTGCAAGCCGCACTACGCCATGGGCATGGTGATGACCATCGCCGTCGGCGATGTCGAGGCGCCCGAGGGCTTTCTCGAGGGGCGCGTGCCGAAGAAGGCCAAGGCCCGTTTCGAAGATCAACTGAGCAACATGTGATGCAGCGGTGCGCGCGGGATGGCCCGCCGCACCCATTTCCCAGGAGGATAGAATGACCAAGTTCATCAACCCAGGCCTGACAAAAACCAGTCGCCGCAACGTGCTGCGCGGATCGATCCTGGCCGGCGCCGCCGCCATGACCGGCGCGGGCGCAATGGCCGCCCGCCGCCCGCAGCAGCCGCTGAAGGCCGATGCGGTGTCGCGCAATCTGCACAAGGCGGCCGCAGACGGTGCATCCGCCAGCACCGCGAAACCGGCCGACCTGTCAGGCTATACCCGCGTCAAGCAGGAGCTTGTGGCGCCGCCCTTCGCGCCGGAACACGAGCAGGTCGCTACCGGCGGGCCCAAGATCATCGAGATCACCATGGTCACCGAAGAGCGCCTGATGGTCGTCGATGAGGACACCGGGGCCAGCGTATGGGCATTGACCTATAACGGCTCGGTTCCTGGCCCGCTGATCATCTGCCACGAGGGCGACATGGTCGAGCTGACCCTGCGCAACCCCGCGGATTCGATGATGGAGCACAATATCGACTTCCACGCGTCCACGGGGGCGCTGGGCGGCGGTGGCCTGACCCATGTCTATCCCGGCGAGGAATGCGTGCTGCGCTGGAAGGCGACCAAACCGGGGTGCTTTACCTATCACTGTGCCCCGGGTGGCGCGATGATCCCGTATCACGTCGCGCATGGCATGAACGGCGCCATCATGGTGCTGCCGCGGGACGGGCTGAAGGACGGGCAGGGCAATCCGCTGCGTTATGACAGCATCGCCTATATCGGCGAGCAGGACTATTACCTGCCGATGGACGAGAACGGCGACTACAAGAGCTATGACGCCGCCGGGGATGACTACGCCGACAGCCTCGAGGCGATGCGGACGCTCGTGCCGACGCACCAGGTGTTCAACGGCGCGGTCGGTGCGCTGACAGGCGAACACGCGCTGAAGGCGAAGGTCGGCGAGACGGTCCTGATGGTGCACAACTCGTGCAACGTGGACAGCCGCCCGCACCTGATCGGCGGGCATGGCAACTATGTCTGGGAGAGCTCGTTCACCGATCCGCCGCTGACGGGCATGGAGACATGGTTCGTCCGTGGCGGCAGCGCGGCGGCGGCGATGTACACGTTCGAGCAGCCGGGCGTCTATGCCTACGTGAACCACAACCTGATCATCGGCGCCATGCTGGGCGGGACCGCGCACTTTGTCGTCGAGGGCGCGTGGGACAACACCCTGATGGAACAGGTCGTGGAGCCGCGACCGTTCGAAAGCTGAGCGAAAGGAGCGGGAACATGACCGCCGCGATGACATGGAAGCCCGGCCTGAAGGTGTCCCTTCTTCTGGTTGCGCTGCTGGTCATCGCGGCGGTTCTTTTCGGCACCGCGCTGACCCGGCGCGGTGCCGGATACGATCCGGCGCTGTTGCCGGACATGGCGGCAACCCCCGTCACGCTGTCGACCGGAGCAAAGCTCTACGTCCAGAAGTACGAGGTCAGCGTGGCCGAATGGAACATTTGCCACGATCAGGGCGCCTGCACCCTGCATCTGCGGGTCCGGCCGGACCAGGATGCGCAGGCGACGCCCGCGACGGGCCTGAGCTATGTCGATGTCGGAGAATATCTGGAGTGGATCAATAACGCGACAGGCGCGACTTTCCGACTGCCCACCGCAAACGAGTGGACCGAGATGGCGGCTTCCGTCCTGCCGGAAGACGCCGATCCGATCTTCACCGATCCGTCGCTCACATGGGCGTCGACCTACCTGATCGAAGGCTTGACGCCGCGTGCGCTGAAACCGCGGGGGAGTTTTTCGACCTCTCCCGAGGGTATCGCCGATCTTGACGGAAGCGTATGGGAGTGGACGCAGGAATGTTTCTCGGGCGCATCGGGCGACGCCGATCCGTCTCGCTGTCCTGCGTTCTACGTCGGCGGCGAACATGTCGCCGCGATGTCCTACCTTATCCGCAACCCCGCCCGCGGCGGATGCGCCGTAGGATCGCCGCCGGCCCATCTGGGGATGCGCCTGGTCAGCGACACGGAGATCGGGACGTCTCATCGGGGCAGATGAGATCCATGCGGGCTGGCCGATGACAGATGCCGACGGGCTTTGTCTGGCATTGCAGCCATAACTTCCCGCCTGGGTACTCATCCGTGAGGAGCGCGATTTCGACGTGATCGACCCGATTCTCGAGCAGGTTCGCGCATTCCGATGAAGGAACGGCCGGACTGACGGGGCGACAGCAGAACGGCCCGCCGGGAGGGGGCGGGCCGTTGCGTTTGCGGGGTCATGCCGACCGGGAGGAGGGGAGGACGACACGGCCCCGCGATGAAGGGATCAGGCGTCATGCGCCATGCGCGATCCAGATCGATTTCGGCTCGGTGAAGTTTTCCAGCGCGATCTCGCCATGCTCGCGGCCAAAGCCGGAATCCCGAGTGCCGCCCCAGGGCAACCGCACGTCGGTCGGCCCGAAGGTGTTGGCCCAGACCGTGCCTGCCTTCAGGTCGCGCAGGAAACGGTGCATCCGGCGCATGTCGTTGGTCCAGATACCCGCCGCGAGACTGAAGCTGGTGCCGTTGGCGATGGCGAGCGCCTCGTCCTCGTCATCGAAGCCGATCACCGAGGCGACAGGGCCGAAAATCTCCTCCTGCGAGATGCGCATCTCGGGGCGGACATCGTCGAACACGGTCGGGGCGACAAAATATCCGCGCTCCATTGCGCGGGCGCCGCCTGTCGCGAGCCGTGCGCCTTCTTCCTCGCCGATGCGGATATAGTCGAGAATCCGGTCCATCTGTTTCTCGGAGACGACCGGCCCCATCTGCGTGCCGCCATCGGACGGGTCGCCGGTGCGGATCTTCTCGGCCCGTTCCACGAGCCGTTCCACGACCTCCGCGCGGATCGAGTTGTGGACGACGATCCGGGAGCCGGCCGAGCAGACCTGCCCGCTGTTGAAGAAAATACCGGACGCGGCGGCCTTGGCCGCGGTGTCTATGTCGGCATCGGGAAAGATGATGTTGGCCGATTTGCCGCCGAGTTCCAGGGTGACGCGCTTGAGGTTGCCCGCGGAGCCTTGCAGGATCTGCCGGCCGACCCCCGGAGAGCCGGTGAAGGTCACCTTGTCCACATCCGGGTGATCGACCAGTGCCTGCCCCGCGATGGCGCCGAAGCCCGGCACGACGTTGAGCACGCCGGCGGGAATACCGGCCTCGAGCGCAAGTTCGCCCAGTTTCAGCGCGGTCAGCGGTGTGAGTTCCGCGGGTTTCAGGACCACGGTGCAGCCGCAGGCCAGGGCCGGGGCGATCTTCCACATGCCGATCATCATCGGGAAGTTCCAGGGCACGATGGCCCCGACCACGCCGACCGGCTCGCGCACTGTGTAGGTCAGTGCGTCCTGCCGCGCGGGAATGACCTGTCCGTTGATCTTGTCGGCGAAGCCCGCGTAGTAGGTCAGCGTGTCCAGCACCGCCGGCATGTCCTGGCGCCGGATGGTCGAGACCGGCTTGCCGGAATCGAGGCTTTCCAGTTCGATCAGCTGGTCCTGGTCGCGGCGGATGAGGTCGGCGAAGCGCAGCAGGATCTGGCCGCGATCGGCGGCGCGCATCCGGCCCCAGTCGCCGGTCAGCGCCTTTCGGGCGGAGGCGACGGCGTCGTTCACATCCTCGACGCCCGCCTCGGCGACCTGTGCGAGCGGTTGCTCGGTGGCCGGGTTGAGTGTTTCAAAGCTGCGACCGGAGCGCGCGGGCACCCGTTCACCATGAATGATCAGGTCTGCACGGGTGGTCGAGATATCATAGGGCATGGAGTCCTCTCCTTATGCATATTACTTCATATTTCATCTTCGGCTTCTCGCCTTCGAAGCCGCATGATCTCAAATTAATGGTCTTTTGTTTTTGAAAAATATGATATTTACTGCATATAGGTCGAAATGACTGTTCAAAGTTATGCACTGTAATGCATATTAAGGAGACCCGTATGCAGATCGAGATTGTCCCCGTCTGGCGGTTTCGCAAGTCCGAAGACGAGCCGCCGATGATGGTGATGCTGGATTTTCTCAACGAGATCCGCGCGACCGGCAAGATCACGCGCGCCGCCGAGCAGGCGCAGATTTCATATAGGCACGCGTGGAACCTGATCGAGAAATGGTCGGACTTCTTCGAAACGCCGCTGGTGGAGCGCAAACGCGGCAAGGGCACCAACCTGACGCCGTTCGGCGAACGGCTGGTCTGGGCGGGGCAGCGGCTGCAAGCCCGGCTGATGCCGCAGCTCGCCAACCTGGTGCACGAGCTGGAGGCGGAACTGGCAGAGTTTCTGCCGCAGGCCACCACGGAGATCCGTGCCCATGCCAGCCACGGCTTCGCCGTGGAGCAGTTGCAGCGCATCCTCGACAGCCAGGGCGACATGGTCTTCAACCTGCGCTACGTCAGCAACGAAACCTCGCTGATGGCACTGAAGCGAGGCGAATGCGACCTTGCCGGACTGCATCTGCCGCAGGGGCCGTTGCGTCGGCAGGCGATCGAGGCGAACCGGGAGTTCCTGACCGGAGAGCGCTACAGCGTCATCAGCTTCGTCACCCGCGAAATGGGCTTGATGCTGGGGGCCGGCAATCCGCTGGGGATCCGGGGCGTCGAGGACCTGAAGACTCCCGACATCCGTTTTGTCGCGCGTGACCCGGTCTCGGGGACGGCGCATCTTTTCAAGCAGATCCTTGCGCAAGTCGGCATGACGCCGGATGACATTGGCGGGGGGCATCCGTCCTTCGAGTTCACCCATGCCGCCGTCGCCGCCTATGTCGCGAGCGGCATGGCCGATGCGAGCTTTGGCGTGGAGGCCGCCGCGCGTCGGTTCAACCTGGAATTTCTGCCCCTGGTGACGGAGGATTACGTGTTCGTCTGTCGCGACGCGCTGCTGGCGTCGGAAGCCATGAAGCGGGTCATCGCCGCCATGCAGAGCCGGGAGTTCACGAGCGCGATCAAGACCCTGCCGGGGTATCGTGCCGCCAATCCGGGAGGCGTGCAGCCAGCCGCAGAGGTTTTCGGAGAGTGATACTGGTTTCTTGCAAGCTGTGATGGAGAAGCCGAGTGCCGAACTGGATTGGCCTTGGTATCAAGGATTTCACAGGGTGAGCTGGGCACTGTCATGGCGCGTCATTGCTGCATCTTCATGCGAACGGGTACTCTTGCGAAAACAGACGCGTAATGTCGTCTTCCAGCCGCTTGACGGGCTCGGCTTTGTAGGAATGAAAGTATTCCATATTGCTTGGTCCGATACCGTGTTCAGCGGAAAAGCTTCCGTGAAACTCCAACACCACCAGATCGTATATTTCACGTCTTAAGCTCTTGATGGTCTCTTGATCGCGCTCTGCCGGTCTCTCGAAGGGGCAGACGACATTGAAATGCAGTCCGCCATCGCCGATGTGGCCGAAATCTGCAACGATTGCGCCGGGCAATCCTTGCTCTACGAAACCTTTGGCACGACGGCGAAATTCGGTGATCGCGCCGCGCGGGACCGATATGTCGAAGCCGATCACGTAGCCTGCCGCACGAGCGCCCTCGGTCAGGGCGTGACGAACGGCCCAGAAGTCGTTTCCGCGGCCCATGACGCCATTCTCTATCAGGCCTTTTTCATACATGTCAGCGAGACCTGTCTCCAGGCAGGACTGAAGGTTCAGATCCTCGGCGCCAAGGGACGACGACAGTTCGACCAGAAGCGCAAGAGGTGGGAAGGCCTCGGGGTGGAAGGGCGAGGCCAGTTCGGGAAGATGCGACTTCGCGAACGCGAAGGCAGGGGCTGAGATCGCCTCGACCGCAGTGAGCAGGTGGCCGTACCTGCGCTCCAGCGCGCCCACGAGGTCGATCAATGTCTCCTCTGCCGCAGGCGCGATCATTGCCGTGGCGGACTGCGAGGGCAGGTAGTCCAGATTGAGGGTCGCTTCGGTGATAATGCCAAGCCGGTGGCCGCTGCCGGCGACGAGATGCTTCAGCGCGAGCCCGGAATTGTCCTTTCGCACAGCCGACGACAATTCCAGCAGGTCCGATTGCCCGTTGACGGGAAGCAGCTTCAGCGCCAACAGGTTTGCCCGGACATCGCCGTAGCGGATAAAGCGCGATCCACCCGTGTTGGTCGCAATCATGCCCCCGACGGAAGGGTCGGCGCCCAGATCTATCGGAAAGGTCAATCCGTGCGGTTCGAGGCGCCGGTTGAGCTCTGACAGGCGGAAGCCCGCACTGACGGTCACGGACCGATTGGGAAGATCCACGCGGAACACTTCGGTGAGACGCTCAAGCGACACGATGGCTTGAGTGCCACTCGCGTCGGGGGTGGAATCGCCGACGAGGCCGGTGTTCGCCCCTTGCGGCAAGACAGGCACGGCATGCGCGCGACATATCCTGGTTGCCGAAACAAGCTGCGCCGTCGTTGCCGGACGGACCATGAACGCGGCCTTGCCGTCCCCGTAGCGCGCACCCTGCGCGGCCCTCGCGCATTCGTCGGGGTCCGTCACCAGAGCGTCCCCGGGCAATGCGTCTTGCAGGGCTTTCAGGGCAGCGGCGATATCCGGCGGCGCAGTGCCGTCGGCAGGAGGGGTTTTTCCGGTCATTGCATTATCTGCCTGTCTGATCGAGCGCGCGGTACCAAAGGGTGACGGCCTCGAGGCCGAAGCGGCGGAACCTGTGGAAGGGAATGGGCTTCACTTTGCCGAGCGGGATGGGGGCGTCTTCGGCGGCCATGCCGTTGGCAAGGTCCGACAGAAGCCGCCCCATCTGAGACAGCATGGCGATGCCGCGCCCGTTGCATCCGACGGCGGCATAAAGCCCGGGCTCGGGATTGTGCACATGTGGTATCTGATCGGCGGTCAGGGCGAAGCGGCCACCCCAGGCCGCTTCCCACGCGATGCCGCCCAACTGGGGAAACATGGCAACCGCTGCGCGCCGCAGGCGACGGAAATAGCTCTCCGGCTCCTTCAGGTTGAAAGACCCGCGCGCGCCGATCAGCAGGCGTCCGGCCGGATCAAAACGCAGGTAGGTCAGCAATCGCCTGGCGTCGGAAAGGGGCAGGCCGGACGGCAGGATGGTCCGCCGCAGGTCGTCGGGAAGGGGGGGCGTCGCACAGATGATGCTGGAGGCGGGTACGAGGCTTTCGGCCAGACCCCGGATCAGCCCGCCGGAATAGCCATTCGTGCACACCAGGACCGCGCTTGCCTTCAGATCGTGGCCATTGCAGCTGACCGTCCACGTGTCCCCTGTGCGTGAAATCTTGCTGGCGGGGGAGTGCTGGAAAACCTCGGAGCCTCCGTCCATCGCGACCCGCGCCAGTTCGCGCGAGTAGCTGAGCGGCTGCAACTGCCCGCCGCGGGGATCAATCCAGGCGCTGGAGAACAAGCGCGTTCCCGTCGCGGCAAAGGTCATCTGAGCGTCGAGCAGTTGGACCGGAACGTCGCACATATCGCGCCAGGCTGCGGCCCGCTTCAGGATCTTGCCTGCCGTCGCCTGATTTGTCGCGGGCTGGAGCCAGCCATTCTGCTCGGCATCGCATTGCATGCCATACCGTCTGATGGTGTCGAAGGTGCGGTCGGGGGCGTTTCCGGCAAAATCGATCAGCGGTCGGCCGTGTTTTTCTCCAAACATCTCAAGCAATGTGTTCGGATCGAATTTCAGGCCGGGAATGACCTGGCCCCCGTTCCGGCCGGACCCGCCGAACCCCGGGTCTTCGGCCTCCAGCACAACGGCCTTCAGGCCCAGCTCGTTACAGCGGATGGCCGCGTTCAAACCGGCATATCCGCCGCCGATGATCGCGACGTCCGCGGTGACATCGCGGCCGAACACAGGGCAGTGCGGGGCAGGGACCGCGGTGAGACGCCAGGCGGAGCGTTGCGGGGTGATGGGACCGTTGATCTTCATTGCCCGGCTCCGGACACGGTCAGCGATCGGGCGCCGAAAGTCGCGACCAGCCGGTCGAGAAATGCCAGGCAGCGGTCGATCTGGTCGATCTCGATATACTCGTTGGCGGTGTGCGCTTGCCGGATGGACCCCGGTCCGCAGACGACGGTCGACCATCCTGCCTGCTGGAAAAAGCCTGCTTCGGTGCCGTAGGATTCTGCGCGGGAGGCCGATGTCTGCGACGCGGCCAGCGCGTGGTACTCGGCTTGCCCGTCGGGTTCCGGGCCAAGCGCCGGCATGAAGTTCAGCCTTTCCGTTTCGACGCGCAGCGCCTGCACCGGACCGGGACGTGCAGTCAGGTCGTGGTCGACGAAATGCTGCAACCGTGCAAGCGGTTCATCGGGGTCCTGTCCGGGCAACAGCCGGCAATCCCACTGCACCTCTGCCCTGGGGGCGACGATATTGCGCGCCTCACCGCCGGAAAGGATGCCGACGTTCAGGGTCGCGAAAGGCGGATCGAAACGGGGCGACTGGGGGCTGCTCTGCTGCATCTCGCCCGCTTGTCCGGCGAGGAACATTGCGATTTCGGCGGCCGCGACAGTTGCGCTTGCGCCCAGGCCGGGATGCGCGGAATGGGCCGCCTTTCCGTGCACGACGGTTCTGACGCCGAAGGTTGCCTTGTGGGCGTTCACGACGGCCATTTCGGTCGGTTCGCCCACGATGACCACGCGCGGTCTTGCACCGGCGGTCTTCATCGCCTGGATGAGGGAAGGGACGCCCAGGCAGCCGACCTCTTCATCATAGGACAGCGCCAGGTAGATCGGCTCGGCGAGGGTGGCGGGGTCGACATGCCGCGCGAAGTGCAGACAACAGGCGATGAACCCCTTCATGTCGCAGGTCCCGCGTCCAAAGACCTTTCCGTCGGCCTCTTTCAGCGTCCAGGGATCTTGGCGCCAGGTCTCTCGCGGCGCGGGAACGACATCCGTGTGGCCGGACAACAAGAGGCCGCCGGATGTGTCGGGGCCGATCCTGGCCCACAGGTTGGCCTTGGTCTGGTCTGCGTTCCCGACTCGGTGGGATCGGATGCCGCGCTGTGACAAACAGGTTTCGATAAAAGCGATCAGATCCAGGTTGCTGCGCGTGCTCGTCGTGTCGAAGGCGACGAGTTTTTCAAGTATTTCAAGTGCTTCATCGGTGTCTTGGCGCATCGTGCGGGTCTTCCTGTCAGGCGGTGAGAAACGGAGTTGACAGAAACATTATTATCATTATGTTTTTTGTCAACCGAGTATCACCGATGCTTCGCTGCGAGCGTTGGAGACGTCAGGAGGCGGAATGACCCGACCGGAAAACGTAAATGCGCGCTATGCGCAGGTCCTGCGACACGAAGGTCTCATCTTTGTTGCGGGGCAGGTTTCGAAGGACCTGTCGAGGGGTTTCGCGGACCAGGCGCATGACGTCATGCGGGCCGTGGATGACTGCCTTGCACAGGCGGGTGGCAGCGGGGGCAGGCTGCTGAGTGTCACGGTCTATTTGCGCGATGTCGAAGATGTGCCGCATCTGAACGAGGTCTGGGATCGCTGGCTGTCCGGGCGGTCACGGCCTGTACGGACGCTGGTGTCGGCGAAGCTGTGGCACCCGGATTGCCGGATCGAAGCGTCTGCGGTGGGGGTTGCCTGATGGGTGCGTTCCGCACATTCCCTGCCGCCATATGGAAAGCGGACGTTTCCGCCCTGAACTGGAGTTATTGAAGTGACCATTCCCGTGGAAAAAAAGCCCGCCCCCACGCGCCGGACCAACGAAGCGAGAAGCGAGGCGACGCGAAACGCTCTTGTCGAGGCGGTTATCGGCAGCCTGTTCGATGCCGGCTACGCGCGAACGACAATGACAGCGATCGGCCGCCGGGCGGGGATCACGACCGGGGCGATGCAGCATCATTTCGGTTCGAAAGACGAACTGATTTTCGCCGCGCTCGACAAGCTCTTCAACGAAATTTTCGAACAGCTCGAAGAGATCTCGCCGGTCGCGGACTCGCTGCCGCTTGCAGAGGAATGCGCCCGGGTCGTCGAGGCGCTTTGGACCACCTACTACGGCCACGAAAGATATGTGGCCGTGGTCGAAATCATCGTCGGAAGCCGCAGCGACAAGGATCTGCATGAACGCGTGATCCTGCATAGACAGGCCTCGCTGAAGACGCTGGAAGCCGGTTGGTTTCGCATTTTCGACCTAAAGGGCGAGGGGGCGTCGGACACCTTGCAGTTCGCCCTCTCGGTCCTGCGCGGTTCGGCGCTGTCGGGGTATTCCGAACCGAGCGGAGACGCCGTGCCGCGGCATATCCAGCTTCTGGGCGAAGCTCTGGCCCGGCAAATCCAGAGCCTGAAGTCCGCCTGAGGCCCCGTCCGATTCAAGAACAAAAATCCAAGAGAAAACCAGCAAGGGATGCAAATGAAACAAACACTTAGAATGGCCATGATGTGCGCGTCCGCGCTGATTGCCACGCCGATCTTCGCCGAGGACCTGACGATCGGCGCTCGCACCGAGATCGTGATGGACCCGCATTTCAGCTGGAGCGATGCAAACACATCCTACTACGTTCAAATCTACGGCGCCCTTGTCCACACCGATGAGAATGCGCAGCTGATTCCCGGTCTGGCGGATGAGTGGAAGACGGTTTCGGACACCGAATGGCACTTCCACCTGCGCCCGGACGTGACGTTTCACGACGGCTCGGAACTGACCTCTGCGGATGTCGTGGCCTCGTTCGATCGCGCGCTGACCTTGCCCAACGCAGCCAATCCCTATTCAGGCGCCTTGACCGGCGTGAAGGCGGTCAGGGCCGTGGACGACCTGACAGTGTCGGTCACGACCGAAAAGCCGGACCCGATCATACCCTACCGGGTGGCCCAGGTGCAGATCATCCCCGCAGAGATCGCCGAAACCGCGACGACGGAGGATTTCAATGCCGGGTCTGTCATCGTCGGGTCGGGACCCTATCGGTTCGAAAGCTACCAGGCCGGCGACAACCTGGTCCTGAGCCGGAATGACAGTTACGCGGGCGCGCCCGCAGAATGGGATCGCGTGACCTTCAGGTTCATCCCCGACGATGCGGCCCGCGTGGCGGCCCTGCTTGGCGGTGACGTCGATCTGATCGACTATGTGCCGCCCAGCTTCGTCCAGCGCCTGCGCGACAGCGACGCAACCAATGTCATTACGGCGCCGTCGGACCGGGTGATCTATCTGATCATGGACACCGAACGCGACTCCACCCCCTTTGTCCACGCAAAGGATGGATCGGAGCTTGCAGAGAACCCGTTCAAGGATCCCCGGGTTCGCGAGGCCCTGACCATTTCGATTGATCGCGGCGCCATTGTCGACCGGGTGATGGATGGGCTCGCGTTCCCGGCGGGGCAATTGACGCCGGAAGGGTTCGGCGGGTTCAATCCCGGTATTCCCGTTCCGTCGACCGACGTGGACCGGGCGCGCCAGCTGCTGGCAGACGCGGGCTATGCAGAGGGGTTCGCGGTGACGCTTCACTGTACCAACGACCGCTACGTGAACGATGCGCGCGTTTGCCAGGCCCTTGGGCAAATGCTGTCTCGGCTTGGGCTCGACGTGGACGTGCAGACGATGCCCCGAAGCGTTTTCTTCCCGCGCGCGGCGGATCATGAAGGCGAACGCTTCAGCCTGTTGATGCTGGGGTGGGGCAGCTCGACCTCTGGCGAGGCTGATGCGCTGCCGCAGGGCATTCACAGCTACGATCCCGAACGCGGATTGGGGATTTGGAACCTGGGTCACTATTCCAACCCGAAGGCCGACGCGCTGATCGAAGACGCGATGGTCGAGACGGATATTCCCGAGCGCCACCGCATCCTGTCGGAAGCGATGGAAATCGTGATGGAGGATTACGCGGTGATTCCGCTTCACTACCAAAGCGTGATCGTCGCCACGCGGTCCGGTCTCAGCTACCGCCCCTGGGCCAGTGAACGCACGATCGCGAACTCGGCAATCCCCGTATCCGACTGATTGCCCAACATTCGGTCGGCACCCTGGTGTCGATCGGATTCTAGGAGCTTCCGATGATTACCTTTGCAATGCGCCGGGTTGTGCAAGGAATGCTTGTGCTTGCCGTCATGTCCGTCCTGGTGTTTCTGGCCGTCTACGCGCTTGGAAACCCCGTCGCGACACTTGTCAATCCAGCCTCACCTCCCGCGGTGATCGATCAGGCCATAAAGGACCTTGGCCTCGATCAGCCGCTGCACATCCAATACCTGCGGTTCCTGCAGGGGACGCTTCAGGGGGACCTGGGCCTATCGTACAACTCTGCCCGTCCGGCCTTCGACCTGATCTTCGAACGGTTTCCCGCCACACTTGAGCTGACCACCGTTGCGATGCTCATCGCCGTGGGGGTCGGTATCCCGGCCGGTTTGATTGCCGGCTACCGGCCAGATTCGGTTCCGGGTCGGATGATCGGCGGGCTGTCGATCGTGGGCATCAGCCTTCCGACGTTCTGGGTGGCCCTGATGCTGATCGTGGTCTTCTCGATCGAAACCGGCTGGTTCCCCACCGGAGGGCGCGGCGAGGTGGGGACATTTCTGGGGATCCGCTCCAGCCTCTTCACGCTGGACGGGCTGCACCACCTCGCGCTTCCCGCGCTGAACCTGGCGCTCTTTCCCATGGCGATGGTGACCCGGCTTACCCGGGCCGGCATTCAGGAGAACCTGCGCGAGAATTACATTCTCTTCGCCCGTGCCAAGGGGCTCTCTCCGTCGCGGATCATACGGGTCTACCTGCTGAAAAGCGTCCTGATCCCGATTGCAACGGTGATGGGCATCTTGTTTGGCGTCCTGCTGGCCTTCGGCGTCGTGACGGAAAAGGTCTTTGCCTGGCCTGGCATCGGCAAGCTGATCATCGAGTCGATCCAGACGTCGGATAGGCCGGTCATTGTCGCCTACCTTCTTTTCACGGTCCTTCTTTTCACCGTCATCAACCTGCTGGTCGATATCCTTTGCGTGCTCATCGATCCCAGGCTCTCAATTGCGGAGGCTAAGTGATCCAATGCGGCGTTTCGCACGGAAATACCTCAATAGCCTGTCCGGGACCGCCGGGCTCGCCATCTTCACGCTTGCCTTGCTGGCCGCGGTTTTCGCGCCGCTTTTCGCAGGCCAGAACCCATATGACCTTGGTCAGCTGAGCATTCTCGATTCCCGTTTGCCGCCGGGGTCCGTGGGCGGCGATGGCCAGGTGTTCTGGCTTGGCACCGACGATCAGGGCAGGGACCTTGTCAGCGCCATCCTTTACGGGCTGCGCATCAGCCTGACGGTTGCCATCGTCGCCACGGCCTTTGCGCTGGTCATCGGAGCGATCGCGGGATTGCTGGCGGCGCAGTTTGGCGGCGTTGTGGATGCCATCCTGATGCGGATGGTGGATCTGCAATTCGCCTTCCCTGGCATTCTCATCGCGCTTGTCCTGCTCGCGGTGCTCGGCACTGGGCTTGACAAGGTCATCATCGCAATCGCGGCGGTTCAATGGGCCTATTATGCCCGCGTCGTACGCGGCAGCGCGATGATCGAGAAGAACAAGGAATACGTCGAGGCAACGAAGGTCCTGCGCTTCCCTGCCTTGCGGGTGATGTGGCGGCATCTGCTGCCGAACTCCTCGGCCCCGCTGATGGTGGTGGTCGTGGTCGAAATGGCCAGTGCGATCGCGCTGGAGGCGACGTTGAGTTTCCTGGGGGTCGGCCTGCCGATCACGCAGCCGTCTCTCGGGCTGCTGATCGCCAATGGCTACGGTTTCATGCTGACCAATGAATACTGGCTGAGCCTTTATCCCGGCCTCGTGCTTCTGGTGCTTCTCATCAGCGTCAACCTCATCGGGGAACGGCTGCGACAGATGAACGATGTGGGAGAAAGCCGATGACGGCGGACATGCACCGGGTGCCTGCGACACCGGCCTTGCAGGTCAAAGGCCTGCGGACCGACTTTGGGATGGATCACAGCGCGGTAGAGGATGTCAGCTTTGCTGTCGCCCCCGGTGAGATCCTCGGGATCGTGGGTGAGTCCGGCAGCGGAAAATCGGTCACCGGCCTGTCGATCATGGGATTGATCGGCCCGCCGGGACGCGTGACCCGCGGCAGTATCCTGCTGGATGGCCGCGAGATCGCGACCCTCGACGAGCGGTCCATGCGGCGGATACGCGGGGCGGAGGTGGCGATGATCTTTCAGGATCCGATGACGTCACTGCATCCTTTGCTGCGTATCGGCGAACAGATGGTCGACAGCATCTTTGCCCATCGCCGCATCGGGCGGAAAGCCGCGATGGACGAAGCGGAAGCGGCGTTGAAACGCGTTGGCATTCCGTCGCCCCGGGACCGTCTGAAAGCCTATCCGCACCAGCTGTCCGGGGGCATGCGGCAGCGTGTGGCGATTGCCATAGCCCTGCTGAACAGACCGAAGGTGATCATCGCGGACGAACCGACCACGGCGCTGGACGTGACGACCCAGTCGCAGATCCTTCTGGAGATGCGCGACCTTTGCAAAGCCAGCGGAACGGCGTTGATCTGGGTCAGTCACGACCTGGCCGTGGTCGCGGAACTGGCCGACAAGATTGCGGTGATGTACGCGGGTTCGATCGTCGAGCTCGGGCAGACCGACCAGATCCTCGACGATCCGGCGCATCCCTACACCCTGGGGCTTCTGTCATCCGTGCCCAGCCGGAACAGCGGCCAAAAGCGGCTGCGGCAGATCCGCGGCTCGGTGGCATCGGCCTTCGAGGTTCCGGGATGCCGCTTCGCCCCGCGGTGCGACCATGCCACCGCGGCCTGCGCGACATTCCCATCCCTGCGGGCGTCGCCCGACGGTCATGCGGTCAGGTGCAATCATCCCCAGTCCGGACTGCCCGAGACCGCCAGGAGAGCTTCGACATGACAAAGGGTGCGCCGCTTCTCGAGATTGCAGATCTGCGCAAGACCTATCCGCTGGGACGATCCGGCGCCCTGGGGCTTGGCCGGCGCCGATCGGTCAGCGCACTGGACGGTGTCGACCTGACGATCAGGCGCAAAGAGGTCGTGGCCCTGGTCGGCGAGTCGGGCAGTGGCAAGACCACGCTCGGCCGTATCGTCGTCGGTCTTGAAAAGCCGACATCCGGGTCGGTCAGTTTTGACGGCTCTGTCCGGTATCCGTCCGAGACACGGGTGTCGGCCAGGGAATTGCTTGCAACGCAGATGATTTTCCAGAATCCCGTCGCGTCCTTGAATCCACGGCAGACGGTGGCGGAAATCCTTGCGGAACCGGCACGGGTGCACGGGCTGCTGCCGCAGGAAGAAAAAGGCTTTGTCGCCGAACTCATGGCGCGGGTCGGGCTTGCCGATGGCTTGGCCAACCGCCGTCCGCGCGAAATGTCGGGCGGTCAATGCCAGCGTGTCGGCATCGCGCGGGCACTGGCGGTCAATCCCCAGCTGATCGTCTGCGACGAAGCTGTCGCCGCACTGGACGTGTCGATCCAGGCCCAGGTCCTGAACCTTTTTGCGGATCTGCAGGAGCAGAACAACCTGAGCTACCTGTTCATCAGCCATGACCTTCCCGTGGTCGAACGGCTGAGCCATCGCATCGCGATCATGTACCTGGGCCGGATCGTCGAAACGGCGCCGACCAAGGACCTGTTCCAGGCGCCGGCCCATCCCTACACGCAGGCGCTGCTGGCATCGGTGCCGCGGCTGGACCGGCGCGCCGTGACCGCCACGCCGATCCAGGGCGAAATTCCTTCTCCGATCTCGCCACCCAGCGGCTGTCATTTCCATCCGCGGTGCCCCTATGCCACGGCGCAATGCCGGGCAGAGCGTCCGCAGCTCCGCCAGGTCGGCGCGGAACGACGGGTCGCCTGCCATCTGGTCGACGCGGATGGAGCGCCCCCTAACGATCAATCCATTGCACAGGCACGAAAATGAAGCACATCAAGCCCGGGTCCGGTATCGAAGTTGGCGTCGATACCGGGGGCACATTCACCGATATCGTCTTCCGGTTCCCGGACGGGACGGTCCGGATCGCCAAGGAACGCAGCACACCGGCCGATCCGGGCAGGGCCGTCATCGACGGAATCTTGAAGAATGCGCGCGCCTGGGGCGTCAGCCTCGACGATATCGAACGGGTCGTGCACGGCACGACCGTCGCGACGAACGCAATCATCGAAAGACGCGGTGCCCGTGTCGGCCTGATCACCACCGACGGGTTCCGGGATGTGCTGGAAATCGGCCGCCAGATGCGGCGGGACATGTACGATCTGCGGATCCAGCCCGTGGCGCCCGCATTCCTTGTCCCGCGCGCGCGGCGCAAGGACGTCCCGGAACGCCTGCTGGCCTCGGGCGAGGTGCTGGTGCCACTGGACGAAGACGCGGTGCTGGAAGCCGCAAAAGACCTCGTGGCCGATGGTGTGCGCTCGATTGCCGTCTGCTTCCTGTTCGCTTTCCTGAATCCTGCGCATGAACTGCGCGCCCGCGCGATCATCAAGGCGGCGTTTCCCGAGCTCCATGTCTCGTTGTCCTGCGAGATCGACCCGGCCATACGCGAATACGAACGCACGGTGGTCACCGTGTTCGATGCCTATGTAAAGCCGGTCGTGTCCGATTACCTCGAAAAGCTCGAGCATAACCTTGTCGCGCACGGGATCGATGGCCCGTTTCAGGTAATCCAGTCCCGCGGGGGCCTGTGCTCTGCCGAGTTGGCGCGGCAGAAGCCTGTAAAGCTCGTCCTGTCGGGCCCTGCGGGCGGCGTGATATCCGGCGAAAAGATCAGTAGCGACAGCGGGCGCGGCGATATCATCACCGTTGATGTCGGCGGGACATCCAGCGACATCGCGCTGATCCACAAGGGCAGGGCGGTGATACGCAACGAAGGCACGGTCGACGGCTATCCCGTCCGGGTGTCCATGGTCGATGTGAATGCGATCGGGGCAGGGGGCGGCAGCATCGCCTGGCTGGACAGTTCGGGCGCGCTTCGGATCGGGCCTCATTCCGCCGGGGCCGATCCGGGGCCGGCTTGTTACGCGCGTGGCGGTCAGGAGCCGACGGTCACCGACGCATCGGTTGTGCTGGGGTACCTGGAGCCATCGCGCTTCGCCGGCGGCAACATGACCCTGAAGCCCGAGCTTTCCTATGAGGTCATAAAGACCCGGATCGCCGACCCGATGGGCACCAGCGTCGAAGCGGCGGCCCTTGGCATCCACCGCGTCGTCAACAGCCAGATGGCCGAGGGGATCCGCTTCGTGTCGATCAAGCAGGGCTTCGATCCGCGTGGCTTTTCGCTCATCCCGATGGGCGGCGGCGGTGCGTTGCACGTCTGTCAGCTGGCAAGGGACCTTGGCATCCGGACGATTCTGGTGCCGTCCCGGCCCGGCGTCATGGCCGCAGAAGGGTTGCTGTCGGCCCCCGTCGAACACGAGGCCAAGCGCTCGGTGCATTGGTCCTTCGCGGACACCACGCTGAACCAGGTGCTGGAAAGTCTGACCAACCTCGACGCTGAATGCGCCGTCGCCATGGCCAAGGACGGCGTTCCCGAGGGCAAGGCCAAGGTCCGCCATTTCGCCGACGTCTGCTACGAGGGGCAGTCCTTTGACCTTGAGGTGCCGTTCACCGCGACGGATGCCGGGCTGCGATCGCTGCCCGAGGCGTTCTACGATCTGCACGACCGCGTGTTCGGCCAAAGCACCGATGGCCCGGTGCGGCTGGTGCAGCTGAAATCGGTCCACAGTTACCTGGCCGAACGCAGTGATATGGGGGCGTCGTTCCCGGCGACGGCGGGCGATCAGGGCAGCGAGACGCGGTCGATTGTCCTGCCGGGTGCAGGGCGGGTCGACGCGGCCATCTTTCAACGTGCATCGCTTTGCCCGTCCACGGAAATCCGGGGGCCGGCAATTGTCGAGCAGCCGGACACGACCTTGCTGATTGACCAGGGCTGGACCGGCCGGATCGGTGACGAGGGCTCTCTTGTCCTGACGTGCAATCCAGATACCGGAGTGACGAAATGAACATGTCCGTTCAAGACGACCTCGATCCCGTGACGGTCGAGGTTATCCGCAACAAGCTTGAAGGCATTGCGGACGAAATGGGGATCAAGCTGATCCGCAGTTCCTTTTCCCCGATGGTCAAGGAAGGGTTCGACGCCGCCGCCAGTCTTTTCACCATCGAGGGCGAAGTCCTGTCGCAGGCCATGTCGGTGCCGGGGCATCTTTCCGCGCTGGTGCCGATCGTGCGCCAGTTTCTCAAGACCTTTCCTCTGGACCGCATGTCGCCGGGCGATGCCTTCATCCTGAACGACCCCTACATGGGCGGCACGCATATTCCCGACATCGGAATGATGGTTCCCATTTTCCACGATGGCCGGGTCATCGCTCTGAGCGCGACGATTTCGCATCATCAGGATCTCGGCGGCATGGTCCCGGGGTCTTTGCCCACGACCGCGACGGAATTGTTCCAGGAAGGGTTTCGCATCCCGCCCCTGCGCTACCGGACCGCGGCCGGCGAAGACCAGACCTTTCTTGCGCTTCTCAGGAAGAACGTGCGCTTCCCGGACATGCTGCTGGGCGACCTGAATGCCCAATACGCGTCCTGCGTCGTCGGCATCCGGCGAATCCAGGAAATGGCCGATCTCTATGGCGGGACGTTCCTGCAACACTGCTTCGCGTCGATCCTGGATCGGTCCGAGCAGATGACCCGCGAAGCGTTGCGACGTGTTCCCGACGGGACCTACCGCTACGAGGAAACCATCGACAACGATGGCGTCAATCTGGATCAACCTGTCAAGGTCGCGGTGGCGGTCACGGTACGGGACGGCCTGATAGATGTGGATTTCACCGGAACAAACCCACAGGTCGCGGGGCCGATCAACTGCGTTCCGGCAGCCGCGACGGCGCCGGTCTATTTCGCGGTCCGGGCGGCCTCGGGCGCGCATATTCCGACCAATGGCGGATGTTTCCGCGGCGTCACGATCCATTTTCCCGAGGGCTCCCTGGTCAACCCGCTTGAACCCGCCCCGGTCAATTCCCGCACAGCGGCCCTGAAACGGATCGCGGTGTGCATGCTCGGCGCCCTGCGGCAGGCGCTGCCTGATGACATTCCGGCCGACGCGGCAAGCCAGCTTCTGGTGCTGATTTTCGGCGGAACTCGGGACGGAGGGCAGCGCTACATCACCGGCGAACTCATCGTTGGTGGCGGTGGCGCGGGCAGCGGGCTGGACGGGATCGACGTGATCGACACCGACAATACCAACTGCATGAACAATCCCGTCGAAACGCTTGAATTCGACGCGCCGTTACTGGTCCGGCGGTTTGAGCTTGCCCCCAACACCGGCGGCATCGGGCAATATCGCGGCGGGCTGGGGGTCAGGCGGGAATACCTTGTTCTCGAAGGCAGCGCGTCGTTCACGCATCGCGGCGAAAGACACTTCTTCCCCGCAAAGGGGTTCCGGGGCGGTGGCGACGGTCAGCCGGCACGTTCGGAAATCCTGCGCAAGGACGGCTCCAAAGTCGACATCCCGTCGAAGATGGTAACCACGGTTGCCGCCGGGGATCGGATCATCGTCCAGACGGCGGGCGGTGGCGGCTATGGCGATCCCGCGCTTCGGGCGCAGGATGCGCTGGCGGCGGACCTGGCGGATGGCAAGATTTCCGCCGAAGCGCTCACGCGGGACTGGAGGCGGCCGGCGGATGCGCCCTCCGAACCTGCCGATGCCTGAGCTGCCTCGAGGCTCTGCCTGGACGGCGGCAGAGATCGCCAGGGCGCGTGCCGAGACAGCGGTGCTGGCCGACCGCACGCATATGAACAGCTGCGGCACGGGGGCCATGCCCGGCGTGGTCGTCGATACTGTCATCGACCACCTTCGGCTCGAAGCGCGTCTGGGCGGCTATGAAGCCGCGGCGCTTCGGTCCGACGAGATCGGGCAGGTCTATCGCGACCTCGCCAGACTTGTGGGCGGGGCCGAGGAAGACATCGCGATCTTCGACAGCGCGACCAGTGCCTGGCAGTCGCTCGTGCTGTCGGTGCCGTTCCGGCCCGGGGATCGCGTTCTGGTCACGCAATCGGAATACGCCTCGAACATCATGACGCTGCTTCGCCTTGGGGAGCGGTACGACATCCATATCGACGTGTTGCCCGGGTCCGGTACGGCCGAAGGGGATGTGGCCCGCCTCGAGGAGATGATGACGGACCGGACCCGGTTGCTGGCCATCGCGCACATCCCGACGAACACCGGAACGGTCTTTCCGGTCCAGGACCTTGGCAGGCTGACGCGGCACCGCGACTGTCTTTTCCTGCTGGATGCCTGTCAATCGGTCGGTCAGCTGCCGATCGATGTCGGCGACATCGGCTGCGACATGCTGACGGCTGCGGGGCGAAAGTTCTTGCGCGGGCCGCGCGGGACCGGCTTTGCCTATGTCGGGCAGAAGGCACGGGACCGCCTTGCCCCCATGGCCCTTGATATCCGTTCCGCAGATTGGATCGCGCCCCGGCAATACCGGCCGCGCGACGATGCCGCGCGATTTGAACGTTGGGAAAGATCCGTCGCATCGGTTCTGGGGCTTGGTGCGGCCGCGCGCCATGCGATGGACTGGGGCGTCGCGAGGATCGGAACGCGATGCGCGGACCTGGCCGCAATCGCCCGCCGCGGGCTTGCCGGACTGCCTGGCGTTTCCGTGCATGACACGGGCGCGGACTTGTCGGGCATCGTGAGCTTTTCGGTCGAGGGCACCGAAGCCGAACAGATCGTCGCCGCGGCAGGGCAGGCGGGCTTCAACATCGGCCGCTCCCGGATCGAGGATGCGCAATACGATCTTGGCCGACTGTCACGGGCCAGCGTGGCGCGGATCGGCCTTCACTACTTCAACACCGCCGACGATATCGGCGCCTTTCTCAGCTTCCTTTCATCCCACATCGAACAGAGACGGAAAACCTGACATGTCGCATGATTCACAATCCGATGGCCCACATTTTGAACAGCGCCATGGCGCCTACCTGATCAGCTCGGACCCTTCCAGGCTCGACCTTCCCTATATCCGGGAGTTCCTGACCAAACGCGCCTATTGGTCAAAGGGCGTGGACTGGTCGTTGATCGAAGCGGCGTTGAGGCACTCCCTGTCGCTTGGAGTCTACGACGGCGCGGGCGGCCAGGTTGGATTTGCGCGTATCGTGACCGACTATGCGCTCTTTGCCTATCTGCGCGATGTCTTCATCGACGAAGCGCACCGGGGACGTGGCCTTGGCGTGCAGATCACCCGCGCCGCGCTGGCGCATCCGCGGCTGTCCACGGTGCCAAGCTGGATGCTGGCGACGGAAGACGCCCACGGCGTTTACGAGAAAGCCGGTTTTTACCCGCTCGAACACCCGGAATGGTACATGCAGCGCCTGGGGACGACGGCATGACGACGATCCTTTTCATTAGCGAATGGTCTGACCCTGACATTTGGAAAAAAGCGCTTGAGGAGGTCATTCCCGATCTGGATTTCCGGGTCTGGCCCGATTTCGGCGACCCGGACGAGGTGGAACTTGCCCTCGTCTGGAAAGCGCCGCTTGGCTTTTACAGCCGGTTTCCCAACCTTCGGGGCATCATATCGCTTGGTGCAGGGGTCGATCACCTGTTCCGCGACCCCGGCTTGCCCGACGACATGCCGCTGGCGCGGGTCGTCGACCCGAACCTCGAACGCATGATGTCGGAATTCGTGCTGACATGCGCGCTTTATTATCACCGGGACCTGGACCACTTCGAAGCGGCACAGGAGGAGAAGGTCTGGGCGCAGACACCCGCAGTGCGCACCAGTGATCGAACAATCGGAATTCTCGGGGCCGGAGAATTGGGCGGCGGAGCGGCGCGCGTCCTCAAGTCCCAAGGATTTGATGTGCAGGTGTGGAGCCGGCGGGCAAGGAGCTTCGAAGGAATTCGCAGTTATGTCGAGGAAGACCTCGAAACCTTCCTGGGTGGCTCCGAAATCCTGGTGAACCTTCTGCCGTTGACCGGGGCCACAAGGCGTATCCTCAACCAGCAGACACTTGCCAAGCTGCCGCGCGGGGCCTGTGTCATCAATGTCGGACGCGGTGCCCATGTCGACGATACTGCGCTGCTTGACCTGTTGGACAGGGGTTACCTGCGCGGCGCCTTCCTGGATGCATTCGATGCAGAGCCGCTGCCGCGCGAGCATCCATTCTGGAGCCACCCGAAGGTAAAGGTGACGCCGCACGTGGCCGCCCATACCGATCCCTATACGGCGGCCGCGCTTGTGCGGGACAACTTGCAGCGTCTGCGGCAGGGGCAACCGATGCGCTACAGAGTGACAAGGTTTGAAAACGCCTAGGATTGAACAGAAATCGAAGCAACATCGCTGTCACCCCTTCAGGAGCACTCTGGCCCCGGTCACCAGTGATCGAAGAACCGAACCGCAATCCGTTTCGCTCTCCTTATGTGTCCGATGATGCAGACAGGAATGCCGAGAGCGGAGCGCGCTGTTGCCCTTGGGCGTCGAAGTTCGATGGGGCGAGCCAGCCAAGAAACCCGGTCCGAAGGTGCGGCCATTCGCGGTCAAGGATCGAATGCCAGGCGGTATCCCGGTTTTGCCCCTTCACGACCATGTGGTTGCGGAATATGCCTTCGAAGATGAACCCAAAACGCGCCGCAGCCTTGCGCGAGAGCGCGTTCGACGCGTGGCAGCGCCACTGCCAGCGACGAAAGCCCAGATTGAAGGCGTGGTCGGTGAGCAGGAAGAAGGCTTCGGTCGTGACCGGGCTTCTGGAAATGCGCGGCCCCCAGAGGATATGCCCGATTTCCGCGCGGCCATGCGCCGTGTCGATGTCCATCAGGCTCTGGCGGCCTTCCACGTGTCCCGTGGAGCGATCGATGACGGCGAAGAACATCGGGTCCGGCGACCGCGCCATTGCGTCGGTTCGTTCCAGGAAGCCGGGCAAATCTTCGGGCACCGGATCCGCCAGCCACCTGTGCAGCCTTTCGGCGTCTGGCCCTGAAACGGCGTTGAAAAGCGCCTCGCCATGTGTCGCCGCGTCGAGAGGTTCCAGGCGGGTAAAGCGCCCTTCTAGGACGGTTCTTTCTGGCTGTCGGGCCCCCGCCCATGTGTTCAGGTCCATGTTGCTTACTGTCCGGTCTGAAATTTGGTTCAGCCGGATTTATGCAATGACCTGTCTGCCGGTAAAATGACCGTTCTTGTCGCGAAACGGACAAGTTCGGCACCGTTTCAGCCGAGATCGGAGACAAATCGATCGCCGCTGTTCTCATAGAGTTTGCGCGCCGCGCCGGGGGTGAGGCCGAAGCCGGTCCGCAGTGCGACGCCGAAGGCCGAAACGCTCTTGTAGCCTCCCAGATGTGCGGCCTCTTTCGGTGTGGCGCCACGCACGAGCGCCTCCAGCGCGCGCGTGAGGCGTACCTGCTGGCGCCATTGCGCCAGGCTGAGGCCGGTTTCCTTCTGGAACAATCGCGTGAGGGTTCGGGAGGAGACGTGAAGCCGCTCGGCGAGGTCTTCGATGCTGTGCGTGCCTTCCGCCTCGTCGAGGACGAGCCGCGCTGCGTCCTGGGCGAGTGGGCTTTTCGGCAGCCGGATCATCAGTTTCAGATCCGCTGCGCTGCCGATCTCGTCCAACGCGAGCTCGGCGATGTGGTGGCCGCGCCCGGAAAGTTCCCAGTCGAGCGGTTCGGAACTCGCGGCGATGATCAACTGCTGCAAGAGGGGGCTGACGGTAATCACCCGGGCGGTCTCGCCGATGCGGCCCGATACGCCATGGGTCAGGAAGAGGGTGCGCATCTCGACCGTGCCCTCAACCTCGATACTGTGGTCCACCCTGGCGGGTACGAACAACGCTGTGCTGGGCATCACGACGAAGGTTGCCGTGTCGATGACCACCCGCATGACCCCGGACAGGGGGTGCATGACCTGCGCCCTCGGGTGGGAATGGAAGCCCTTGAAGAACCCTGGTTGCAGATATTCCGCATAGCCGACCAGCGGGCGATCCGCCCGCTCGACCTGTTGCAGAGTTCTCTGTCCATTCGTCGACATTATTTGTCCTTTTCGTCATATTATGCAGTTCGCTATCCTGTTTCAAGCGCTGAAGCGTGGCCAGGCGCGGCAATTTTTCCGAGTGGAACCAAGAGCCTGAGGAGGGTCTTGGCGCGAAGTTCCGCGGCCGGCCCGGCGCAAACGAATGAAGAAACAACAACAGGGATTACGACATGACCGATTTCAGAGACTGGGCCCGATGGGCCGCCGGATGCACTGCCGCGAGCATGATTGCGATGGCTCTGCCCGCGCAGGCCGATACCCAGTGGAACATGGCGGCCGCTTGGTCGGGCGGCCCGTATCTCGAGCAGGATGCCAAGGGCTTTGCCCGGCTGGTCGGGGAACTGACCGATGGGGCCGTCACGATCCAGGTGTTTCCGGGCGGGACGTTGGGCAAGGCCAGCGATGTCACGGAGACCGTGCGGTCCGGTGCCGCCCAGGTCGGCCATACCTGGATGAGTTATGACTGGGGGATCGACGCGACCGCAGTTCTCTTCGGTGGAAGTCCCGGGCAGATGACGCCCGAAGAAATGATCCTGTGGATGTACAAGGGTGGCGGGTTGGAGCTGTCCCAAGACTACAGGAAAGAGAAATTCGGCGTTGTCTCTTTGCCCTGCGGCAGCGCGGCCACGGAGATCTTTCTGCACAGCAACCGGCCCGTCGAAACCACGGAAGACTTGAAGGGGCTGAAGCTGCGCACCGCCGGCGCCTGGGCCGAGATCGCCGGGCGGCTCGGGGTTTCGACCGTGGGCCTGCCCGGGTCCGAGGTCTATACCGCGCTGGAACGTGGGGTCATCGACGCGACGGAGTGGGGCACACCGTCGGTCAATATCGATTCCGGGCTGCCGGACGTGTCGGAGTATATCGTGGTGCCCGGATTCCACTCACCCGGAGGGATCTACGAGTGCGTCATCAATCAGGATGCCTGGGATGCGCTGAGCGATCATGAGCAGTCGATGGTGGAAATGGCGGCCCGGCTGGCGCTCTTCGAAAGCTGGATGAGCTATGCCTATGACGATGCCGTCGCCTTTTCCAAGCTGATGGAAGAAGACCGAAACATCATCCATCTCGGCCAGGACGTCATCGAAGACGCGCAGGCCGTTACGACCGCTTGGGAGGATGAGAAGGCGGCGGCCGACCCCGAATGGTTCGGCCGGGTTCTGGAAAGCCGGCGGGGCTTCAAGACGATGATGGACCGAACCTGGACGCAGTTCCGTTTCCCGATCGGTGCCGTTCCAGGTGCGAACGACTGAGCCCCTGCGCTCCCGAACATGGCCCGCGCTCCGGCGGGGTCATGTCCGACTTCCCATGTTCCACGAGGCATTTTCATGGACGCGACCGTGCAATTCCTGTTCTTTTGTGGCGAGACACTCTGGCTTGGCGTGACAGGTTACGCCGCGCTCTTTCCGATGATCCTTGGGGTCGCAAGGGAAGGGGGCGTCGCCTGGGGCACCGTGATCGCGCTGGTGTTTCTGCTGGTGCCGGTCGCGTTTCTGCTGGCCGCCGTCCTGACCGGCCTTTCTCGCGGCACCGTATCGGACGCGGCGCGGGTGCTGGACCGGCTGGCGCGGCTGACATCGGGGGCGGCGGCGGGGCTTCTTCTCGTGCTGAGCGCCATCATGTTGTTCGAGGTGATGTCGCGCTACCTGCTCGGGCGGCCGACGATCTGGTCGTTCGAGCTGTCCTATATGCTGATGGGAACGATCTTTTTCCTGGGCGCCAATTATTGCCTGCAACGAGATCAGCATGTCCGTGTCGATTTCTTCTACGACTGGGGCTCCGCGCGCAAACGGACCGTGACGAATATCCTGGGGTATACAGCAAGCCTGCCAATGCTGCTCTGGATGCTTGCGGGATTTTCCGAGTATTTCGAGCGCAGTTTCGTCCAGGGTATCCGAACCGGCAATTCGGTCTGGAATCCGAGCGTCTGGCCGTTCCGGCTCGTCTTCGTTCTCGGCACGGCGCTGCTGATACTTCAGGTCTTTTCCGAGCTACTGAAAGGCTGTGGCGCCCTGACCGAAGAGCGACGCGCCAGGGTGGGCGAGACCGATGATTGAGTTGCCGCTGCTGATGTTCGCCGGGCTTATCCTGCTGATCTTCGCGGGTATTCCGGTCGCCTTCTCCATGCTGATCGTCTCCTTCGTGGTGACGGCGCTCCACTTCGGGTTCATGCCCCAGATCGTGAACATCTTTGTTCAGAAGACCGACGAGGTCGCTTCGAATTACGTGCTGGGCGCGGTTCCCCTGTTCATTTTGATGGGATCGATCCTGGAACGTTCGGGCATTGCCGAACGGCTGCTTTCGGCGGTGCAGCTCTGGACCCACCGCCTGCCTGGAGGGCTGGCGGCGGGGACTATCGTCCTTTGCATCATTTTCGCGGCTGTCAGCGGGGTCATCGGAGCGACCGAATCCGTTGTCGGGCTGATCGCCATACCGACCATGATGCGGCACAACTATGCCAGAGATCTGATTGCCGGGACGATCTGCGCCGGAGGATCCCTGGGGACGATCATCCCGCCCTCGGTCATCGTCATCCTGCTGGCGCCCGTCGCGAATGTGGATGTGGGCTACCTGTTCATGGGGATCATGGTGCCGGGACTGTGCCTTGCGCTGCTCTATCTGATCTACGTGGTCGTTCGCTGCGCATTGCGGCCGCAGGATGGCTGGCGTCCTGTCGCCGTGGCGCAGGCGATCCCGCTGGCGGAAAAGCTGCGTGTCTCGATCACTGCTCTGGTGCCGCCGCTATTGCTGATCTTCGCGGTTCTGGGCTCCATCGTCTTTGGCCTGGCCACTCCGACGGAGGCCGCCGCGGTGGGGGCGGCGGGGGCCTTCATCCTGGCATTAGGGTCGGGGACCCTGACATCGGGAGCGCTTCGTGAAGCGGCGCTGAGCACGGTGTCGGTCACGGCGATGATCACGCTGATCCTGCTTGCCGGCAATATCTTCGCGAGCGTGTTCTCCGTGTCGGGGGGGCTGGCCGCGACGGAGCGCTTCATCAATTCGCTGAACACGGCGCCGATGACGATCGTCCTGCTGTTGCTGCTCGTCGCGTTCGTGGCCGGGTTCGTCCTCGATATCGTCTCGATCATCCTGATCCTCATTCCGATCGCGATCCCGGTGGTCATGGAGCTGGATATCCACGGGCTCGAACCGCCGCTGCTCAAGGCGTGGTTCTGCGTCGTCTTTCTCGTCACGGTGCAGACCAGCTACCTGACGCCGCCGCTTGCCCCCGCGATCTTTTATCTGCGTGCCATCGCGCCACCCCAGATCCGACTCAGGGACATGTATGTCGGGGTTGTGCCCTTCATCGCGATCCAACTCATCCTGGTGCTGTCATTGCTGATATTCCCGGCGCTGGCCCTGGGATTGCCCACATGGATACGGGGCATGTAGCGACACCGTTCCGCACCGCATCCTTCCATCCGCCTTGCAAGAAAGAGAGAGGAAACACCAATGGGTGACAGTATCTTCAAATTTCCGGACGACATCGTCTATGTCCGCGGGTCCACGATGACCGAGGGGCCGTATACGCCGGGTCAGCCGCGCATGACGGCTTACGAGACCGAGGGTCTCTGGACAGGCATTACGACGGTGACCGCCAAGGATACCCCCAGCCAGTGGCATCATCACAAGGATCACGACAGCATCATGTACATGCTGAATGGCGAGATCCGGGTCGATTGGGGTGAGAAGGGCGAAAAGTCCTTCACGCTGGCGCCGGGGGATTTCGCGTTCTTCCGGCGCGGGGTGATCCATCGGGCCCAGATCCTCGAGAGCGATGGAGACTGCCGCTTTCTGGTGGTGCGCCTCGGTGCGGGTGACACGGTTGAGAATGTCGATGGTCCGGGTCCGAACGTCATCGACGCGCAGGGCTGACGTGGGCCGGTGCCGGGCGTTGGAACCAGATAGGCGACCAGGGGTTTCACGACCCGGATAAGGCGCCTGCCAAGCCTCGCTTTATCAGGGTCGTCAACAGTCTCGACCCCTTTGGGAGCGGGGCGGAAGGAGATATGATTTGGCCAAGGAAACGATCTCTCTGATCGAGATTCACGAATTATGCGTCGCGGCGCTGACCAACGCGGGCGCACATCAGGCCGCGGCCCTCGCGGTTGCCGGGTCGATCCGGGATGCCGAGAGGGATGGCTCGTTCTCTCACGGTATCTTTCGTCTGCCCGGCTTCGTCGCGTCGCTCAGAAGCGGCAAGGTCGACGGGACGGCGGAGCCGGAGCTGAGCTTTCCCACGCCGGCTTTGATCCTGTGCGACGCAAGGCGTGGCATGGCGCCCTATGCCCTGCAAAGAGCCTTGCCGGAGCTTGTCCGCGCCACGCAGCGGATGGGAATTGCCGCGCTGGCAATGCGTAACTCCGCCCATTTTGCCGCGCTTTGGCCCGAAGTCGAGGCGTTGGCCGAGGCGGGGTTGGCCGGCATCGCCTGCACGAATTATCTGCCGGTTGTCGCCCCCGCGGGTGCTCGGGAGCGCCTGCTGGGCACCAACCCCCTGGCTTTTGCCTGGCCCCGACCGAACGCCGCACCGCTGGTCTTCGACATGGCGACCGCCGCCCGTGCGCTGGGAGACGTGCAGCTGGCCGCGCGTGAAGGTGCGAGTTTGCCCGAAGGGATCGGCATCGACAGAGACGGGGAGGACACGACCGACCCGGCCGCGATCCTGTCAGGCGCACTCATACCCTTTGGGGGCTACAAGGGCTCCGCCATCTCGCTCATGGTCGAGCTGCTTTCGGGGAGCCTGATCGGGCAGATGTCGAGCCTGGGCAACGCCGAGGCGGACAATAACGACGGTGGCCCGCCGCCGCGTGGAGAATTGATCATCGGCCTGAACCCGGACCTTCTGTCTGGCGGCTGTTGGCGAGCCGAGGCGGAGACATTCCTGAAGCGGCTCGAGGCGCAACCTGATCTCAGGCTTCCGGGGCAGCGGCGGCATGCGCGGCGCGGTCATGTCACGACGACAGTGGTGGAGGCCGACCTTATTGAAACCGTGCGCGCGCTTGCCTTCTAAAGTGGCAAGGATGCTGTTGAAGAGCCTGTTTTCAATTTATTGCCGTGGACCTCTGCCGCGTCCAGATCAGCTTGGCGATCCTGCACTTGGGCTTAGCTCTGAGTAGATTTGATCGAGAGATGAATTCAGGCGGTCGAACACCAAGTCCAGTTCCGTCTCCCCAATGATGAGCGGGGGGCACAGATTGACAGCTTCACTTGTCCAACGCGTAATGACGCCATTCCTTTGAAGTTCCCGACCCAGTCGGAATGTTACCTTTTCGTTGATATCGAAGCGCTTTCGCGTTGCCTTGTCTTCTACGATATCGATGGCCCCAAGCAATCCCGAGTTGCGTGTTTCACCGACCATCGGATGCTGTTCTATCTCGGCCAAATGCTGTTCGAAACGTGTGATGGTTTCCCTCAAGCCCATTCGGAAATCTTCCCCGGAATAGATTTCAAGCGCCTCGGCAGCAACCGCGCATCCGATCGGGTGGCCGGCATAGGTCAGGCCATGCCCGAGCAAACCCGTCTTGGTGCTTTCAACTGTTAGCGTGTCGTAGATTTCGTCGGTCAAGAGCAACGCCGACAGCGGAAAATAGCCGCCGGTCAATGGTTTGGCCAAGGTCATGATATCGGGTGAGAGGCCGTATTTCGTCGAGCCGAAGGGCGCGTCGAGACGGCCGAACGCGCAAACCACCTCGTCTGCGATCAAGGCAACATCGTGCCGGCGAAGAACCGCTTCGACCTTCTCGAAATAGCCTTTCGGAGGAATGAGGCAGCCGGCGGACGCCATGACGGGCTCTGCAATGAAAGCGGCCACGTTCTTTGCCCCTTCCTCAAGAATTGCCGCCTCCAAGTCTGCTGCACAGCGGGCGGCATAATCTTCTTCACTTTCTCCATCGAGCGCGTGGCGATAATGACAGACCTCCGGAATGAAGCGAACGTCCGAAGATACACCGTCGGATCCGAAACGCATGTGTTGCTGCCCGGTGATCGAAGCACTGAGCGTCGTCGATCCATGGTAACCCGACAGCCGGGCGATCACGAGGCGTTTGTCTGGCTTGCCCTGTGCAATGTTCACGGCGCGAAGAATCCTGATCGCGGCATCGTTTGCCTCCGAACCGGAGTTTGCGAACAGAACGTGCCTCAGATGAGCGGGGGACATGGATACGAGGCGTCTTGCAAGATCCTCTGCCGGTTCATGGGATTTCTGCGCGAAAAGATGATAGTATGGCAGTTGTTGAGCCTGCTCCGTCATGGCGCGAACAAGCCTGGCGTCGCTGAATCCCAAGCTGGCGCAGGAAGAACCCGACATCGCGTCAATGTAGCGATTACCCTTTGTATCGTAGACATGCACGCCCTCACCCCTGACAATTGTGGTGGTATCGCCGTTTTGGTGTGCCAGGAGGTCCGAGAATTGATGGACGAGATCCAGTCCATTGTGCGCGGTCTGTGACATGAACGTTTTCCTTCGTGTTCCGATCTTGGCTACGGGCTACGTCGCAAGTGGATCTAATTGAAGCGCCAATTGTGATTTTTGCGAGGTGCCAATTCATTGGGTCTGTGCGGACCACGTGTATGGCTGGGGAAGTACGGTGCGCTCCGCTCGAAAGCAGCGGCTCATCCCGCGATCAAAAGCTCGCGATTGCCGCAATGCTTCGACGATGGCGGTCAAAAACTGGCTGACTCAAGACAGCGCTTGGTCCGGCGTGCAGCTTTTCATTCAATCGAATGGAGTGCGTTACGAAGTCGTGGGATCAAAGACCGAAGATGGCGAGATGTGCGTGCGTATGTTGTCGGCCATTGTGCCGATCGCCGGCCGGTTCATAGCCTGATGCAGCGGTCAGGTTATAGCTGAGACGCCTCGAAAGCCGATGCAAGCTTTTCCAGCCCTCTGCGGGTCTCGTTTTCGCCCGATGATGCAAACCCAAGAAAAAGACCATTCGTCTTTTTGGGGCCGATGTAGAAGCGGGACAGCACTGGCGCAGCGATGCCACGGTCCATGGCGGCAGCCGAGATGGCCACATCGGACATGCCTCCTTTCAGAAAGACGGTCTGCTGCATTCCCGTGCTTGTCGGAGTATAGGTTATCGCGCCCCCAAGGCAGCGTTCCAGCTCGGCCAAAAACGTGCCGCGACGAGAGTAATAGGCCTTTTTCATTTGCCTTATATGCTCGGAGAAACGCCCATCGTCGATGAATTCGGCCAGGGCGAACTGGATCGTCTTGCTGGCTGCCTGCCCCGTATGGTGAAGCGCGTTCGCAATGGCGGAGGCAAGGCAGGGTGGCGCGACCAAATATCCTATCTTTATGCCGGGCAGCATTGTCTTGGAGAAGGTGCCCATGTAGATGACCGAACGCCCTTTGTTCAGGCTCCAAAGCGTCGAAATTGGTGGGCCCGCATAACGAAACTCACTGTCGTAATCGTCCTCTATCACGAGTGCGTTTGTGCGTCGCGCGACATCAAGAAGTTTCAGGCGCCGGTCCAGGGACAGAGGAACGCCGGTCGGGCAGTGGTGAGACGGGGTGACATAGATCAGTTTCGGCGGTTGACTTAGGTCGTCAGGCGGGCGCAGACCTTGTGCATCAACTGCTATCGGGCGGACGGCCAGACCGGCTCCGCGGAAGGCGCCCCGTGCGCCAAGGTAACCAGGTTCCTCGAGCCAAGCTGTATCGCCAACATCCGCTGTCAGTCTTGCAATCAGGTCAAGAGCGGCCTGCGCTCCGTTCAGGATGACGATCTGTTCCAATTCGGGGCGGAATCCTCTGGCCGTTGCCAGGTGTTCCACAATGGATCGTTTCAATTCTGGCGTCCCTGAGATCTCGCCATAATCAAAACGTCTGATTGCGGACCGTCGGACAGCGCGGCTGATGTACCGAGCCCACAGTTCATGTGGAAAAAGATCCAGTGCGGGCAACCCGGCGGCAAATGACCTGTTCTTGAATTGTGGAAGATACCGTGGGCTGTCGCTCAGGTTTTCTCCGCGACGGGACAGCCGTATCCGGGGCGGATCGGGTTCCCCAATTTCATTTTTGCGCGGGTGGATCTGCTGAAGCGCGGGAAGTTCGGCGACTTTTGTCCCTGCTCCTCGTACCGGGGTTACATATTCCTCCACGCATAGCTGCTCGTACGCGGTGGTGACCGTGTTGCGTGAGATGCCCAGCTGCTTTGCAAGTTGTCGGCTGGACGGCAGTCGTGTACCAGGGGATAGAGTTCCGTCCAGAATAGCTTCGCGGATGCTGTCGAAAAGCTGGATCGCAAGGGTCCGCTTCCCACTTCGATCAAGTTCCAGGAAGCTGAACAGTCCGACGAATCGAGTCATGGTCACTCCCCCATATTTTTGCGTCTTGCAGCTTAAGAGCCATCCGATGCTCGCATGAAGAAGTGTCGGACCTCAAAGACAATCTACAGGTCCATCCGAGTGTTCCGATGAACTGGCTGAAGGTTGTCCCGGCATACGATCACTCCTTGAAAGGTGGCTCTATAAAGAATGAAATTAATGGATCCATACTGGATCCATTGTGGGGCTGATTACAATACGACCTCCCAAGGTCATCGCGTCAGGCGTTACGAAAGCGGGTGCGGCTGAAATGTTCTTCGCGCCGGATGTCCTTCTTGCCGGCGGTATGAGACCGCGCGCGCCGGCCTGGTTTCAGTCGGTCGTGGAGGAAGAAGGCACGGGGCCGTCGAAGACAACCGGCACCCCTTCGCCGGCCGTCAACTGGCGAACGCGAGCGACGACATCCTCCCACGCCAACCCAAACGAATAAGCAGCAGGTCGACGTGACCAAAAGAAAGGCCGCCGCACGTCAGTCGAGCATCGCGTGCGGCAGCATTGTCACGAAACCCGGATTCAGAAGCAGGAAGGAGAGGATCGCGACCTCGAGCAAGACGAACGGAAGCACTCCAGAGTAGATTTCCCGGATGCTCACGGTGCCCTCGGAAGCCGCCGCGACGGCGAAGAGGTTGATACCTATGGGCGGAGTCATGCAGGCCAGTTCGATCAACTTGACCATAATGATGGCAAACCAGATGGGGTCGTACCCCAAGCCAACCACGAGCGGATGCACGATTGGCACGGTCATAACCATCATCGAGATGGCGTCCATGAGCATGCCCAGCACGAGGTACATCAGAATAATCAAGCCGATCACCATCCAGGGTTCAAGCTTCAGCGCATCGAGCCCATCGAGAAGGCCATCGACAAACCCGGTGACCAGCAGCAACCTCGAGAACGCAATTCCTCCCATAATCACGAAGAATAAGCTGGCGGTGATCTTTGCCGCCTCGGACAGATTTCTGGATGTCTGGCGCCAATCCAGTCGGCGCAGGGCGAGCCCTATCAGGAGGACCGCTGCGGATCCGATGGCGCCTGCTGCAGAGGGAGAGACGATGCCGGTGTAGATGCCGCCAACCATCACCGCCGAGACGCATAGGATCGGCAGTACGCCACCAAGGCTGCGGAGTTTGTCCGACAGGTGGGGGCTGCGATTGGCGGGCGGTGCCCAGGATGGACGCAGCCGGACCAAACCGGCGATGCCGATGAGGTAGACAACGCCAGTGAGGACACCGGGGAGGATCCCCGCGATGAGCAACTGTCCGATGGATTCCGCAGTCAGGATGCCGTAGAGCACGATGGTGATGGACGGCGGGATCATTGCAGCGAAGGTCCCCGCGCCGACAATGCAGCCTGCCGAGGTCCCCTTTTTGTAGCCGAGTTTCACCATTTCCGGCAACGCGACCCGCGTGAACAGGGCCGAACCGACGATGGTGGATCCGTTGATTGCGCCGAAGGCCGCGGCCGAGATCGTCGTTGCCATATAGAGGCCGCCGCGGACCGACGCGAGCCAGAGATTTGCCGCTTGGAAGATGTCCCGAACTATGCCGGTCGACCCTGCGATGAGACCCATGAAGATGAACATGGGGATCGCGGCGAAGGTATAGTTAGACGCCACGTTGTATGGCAAGGTTTGCATGATGCTGAGGGCATAGTTCAAGTCGACGGAACATATCATGCCGATGACCGAAACCAGGATCATTGCACCAGCCACCGGAATGCCGAAGCCCATGAGCGAAAACATGGCGGCAACGAGTGCAACCACCAGCCAGACGGAATTCATTGGGTGCTCTGCAGTTTCTCGTCCCGCGTTCCGGTACGGCGGACTGATCCTGTCAGTGTCTGGCGGACGACCTCGAGGGCCGCGATGACAAGCCCGGCTGTTGCAATGATTTTTGCGAGCCAGATCGGCACCGGCACAAGGCCGGCCGCGATCTCGCCCGACATCGTAGAACTCGTGGCCGATACGCCGCTGCGCCAGGCGACGAAAACAAGGACCGCCAGCATAAGTATCTGTGCCGTCCAGGCAGAGACCACGGACAGGCGCGGCCCAAACATTTCGACGAAGACATCGACCACTATATGCCCCTTCCGCTGCTGGACGGCGCCGAGCGCCATGAAGATCGTAATTGCCAACAGGGCTTCGGAAATCTCCACTGCGCCTGCGAAGGGCTTGTTGAAGATGGCGCGCCCCAGGCTGTCGACCAGTCCGATTGCAACCATCGAGGCTACGGATAGAGCGCTTAGCACCAGCCCAGCCTTGACAAGGGTCCGCACTCC
Organism: Roseovarius atlanticus; assembly: GCF_019802205.1. Classification (GTDB taxonomy): domain Bacteria; phylum Pseudomonadota; class Alphaproteobacteria; order Rhodobacterales; family Rhodobacteraceae; genus Roseovarius; species Roseovarius atlanticus_A. Next base: position 1,747,112 of record NZ_JAHVHQ010000003.1, on the reverse strand, counting down.
CGTGTCGGCCAGACGGGTTGCGCCGGCAATCAAGGAAACGGACCGGCGATCCCTGGCGCCGCCCATTTTCCGAAATCTGCTCATTCCATCAGTCGCCGCACGTCGGCAACGATGCTCTTGGCGGCATCGCAGAGATCACGTTGGCACATCTGCTTTTGCCATTCACTCAGGAGGTCCGGCACGGCGTCCTGAAGAGCCTGTTGTTCCTCGAATTCGACGACCTGGACATTCATCGATTTCGCTGTTTCATAGGCCGCGTCTTCGAGCGGCGCGAACTGGGAAATTTCGAATGTCTCGGTCTCTGTTGCGGTCTGCTGTACGAGTGACTGAAAGTCCTCGGGCCAGCTGTCCCAGATATCCTGTGCGACAAAGGCAGAGTATCCGGCGAAGGCCCCGAAGTTGATCGTGCTCCAATAGGGCGCGACTTCCGCGACATTGAAGATGCTCGCAGCCTCGACGGACAGCAACGCGCAATCCAAGCTACCGCGATGGATAGACTCGTAAATGTCGGTCATCGCGGTGTTCACCGGGATCGCGCCGAGCGTCTCGAACACGACCGGAAGCCATTCGCCGAAAGTACGGACCCTTAAGCCGTCGAGGTCCTCCAGTTTCCGGACCGGCGACTTGCACTGCAGCCTGTAGGGCGGCAAGCCGTGGCTCAGGATCGGATGGATGCCGTTCTCTTCCAGTTCGTTCTGGATGTATGGGTTCGTCCGGATCAGCTCGGCCTGGATGCGCATTGCCTCGCCTGCGTCGTACCAAGTCAGCGGCAGGCCGTTGAGCAGTCCGCTGAGCGGCAACTGCCCCGGATAGTAAGCGGGCCCGATGCTTCCGACAGTCACCGCCTTCGCGCGGGTCAATTCCAGAAGCTCACTTGTTGATCCCATGGAGCCGGACCAGAAGAACTGAACGTCAATGGCGCCGCCGGTCTTTTCGTTCAAGGTTTCGGCGAACCGGACGTCGGCCTTCGAGCTGCCCCAGAGTTCGGAAGAGAAGTGGCCCCATCTCCAGGTCTGAGATTCGATGTCCGGCTCGGCCAGGGCTGGCGCTCCCACCGCAACAATCAAGGCTGTCGCGCGCGCTGCTTTAATCGCATTCTTCATCTGTGGTCCTCCCAATGGCATGACGGTTGCGCAGGTGCATCGTGTCCTCACGGCGCCGTTCTTTCGTCGTCCGGCGGAGTTGGCACGAGCGGCCCGCGACGATCAAAAGAAAAGGCGTCATGCCTGCTTGAGAAAAAATCCGGGCCACGCCGGCTCGGGGGCGGGATGTCGCTAGAGGGCCGGTCGGCGTCAAGTTTTGCGCAGCAGCGCCTGCGCCGCCATGCCGCGAAGGCTGGAGAGCATTCCGGCGGGGGGTCGCGCATATGCTCCGACCCTGGACACGTCGAGGCCGGACTTCTTCCTCAGCCTGACGATCGTCTCGGTCAGCATCAGCAGTGTTCCGTAGGAGTCCAGCACCGGAACCCCGTCGAATTGGCGCACGCCGTTGCTCACCAAGGCGGTGTTCAGCACCCCTTCGGCCGGGATGATGACGTCGGCCCCCGCTGCGATCAGCCGCCGCGCCTGGATCTCGAACCCAGACACAAATGCCGTCGAACCGGCAAAGGCGCTGTCCAATTGATGTTCGTCCATGGGCGGGTCGAGAGTTTCAACCGTGGCGACTCTTGCGTGGAAACCGTAGCGTGCGACCAGGGTTCGCACGTGGTTGGCCATCGCCCGGTCCAGCGCAATCAGGCCAAAGCTTCGGCCCACAAGGGAAGACATCAAGAGCGCTGCCTCGCAGGAGCTGACCACCGGAATGTCGACCAAACTGCGTGCCTCTTCGAGGCCTGGGTCGAGGAAGCAACTGATTGCAACGGCATCATAACCCTCACGCTCGGCGATAACCGCGTTCTCGATAATCTGCAGATCGATCAACTGCCGCGCGTGGCGGAAACCAATAGAAGTCACCGGCGGCACACCTTCGGGAAGGCTGCCTGGCGCTATGCCGTGAAGATCCACCTCCGTCGTCGGATCGCAAACCTTGGAGGCATGCTTGGTCATCATGCCGGCATAGCCGGGCAGACGCGTCAGGTCGGTGTAGCTTTGATGCCATATGCGCATGTGATCTCCGTTCGTTCGAGGGCCTGTGTCCCTGTTTTCAGTCGTTTATTACGCTCAGTCGGGTGTATTCCCTCAGTCCGTCCGTTCCCATTTCGACACCGATTCCGGACTGCTTGACACCACCGAAGGGAATGTGTGGAGCGAGGTCTAGGTGCTTGTTGATCCATATGGTTCCGCATTCGAGCCGCTCTGCGATCTCGCGCGCACGGTTCACGTCGCCCGACCAGACAGAGGCGCCCAGCCCATAGCGAGAGGCATTTACCCGCTGCGCGATATCCTCGTCCTGCTGGAAGCTGATTACAGGAAGAACCGGCCCGAATTGTTCTTCGTCGACCAGCCGAGTGCCTTCCTTGATGTTCCGGACAATGGTGGGCGCCACGAAGAATCCGCTCGAAGCAGGTATTTCCGAGCCAGGGCGGACGTCTCCATGGCATCTGGTCTCTTCGATCAACTTTTTCAGACGGTCGAAATGCGCCCGGTTTTGCACGGGGCCGAACTGCGTGTCGGCTGCCATACCGTCACCCACCACGGCTGCCCGCGCCAGCGCGTCAAGTGCGTCGCAGACCGCGTCATAGATCGAATCCTGAACATAAAGGCGCTTGATCGCGATGCAGACCTGGCCCGAATTCGCGAAGGCGCTTTCAAACAGCTTTGGCGCAATCTCCTCGGGGTCGACATCGCCGAGAACAATCGCCGCATCGTTGCCGCCCAGTTCCAGCGTCACGCGTTTGAGCGTCGGGGCTGCGGCGGCCATCACCTTTTTGCCGGTCTCGGTGGACCCGGTCAAAGCGATCTTGCTGACATCCGGATGGGCGACGAGGTGTTCGCCGAGGTCGTTCTGGTCCGTGATGACGTTGAGCACGCCCGGCGGAACGACCTCCTTCACGAGTTGCGCGAAATGCAGGGTGGTCAGCGGCGTCGTCGGGGCGGGCTTTACGATCACCGTGTTGCCGCACAAAAGCGCGAAGGGCAATTTGAAACTGAGGTTCGCCATCGGGAAATTCCACGGCGTAATGAGGCCTACAACACCCAACGGGCGTCGGTGCAGTCGAATGTCACGACCGCTGTCGTCCGGGATTACCTCGGCGGAGAGGTCGAATGCGGCCAGAGCCCGGTAGTTGGCGATGGCCTCTTCCATTTCACCAAGGGCCGCGGCTATTGGTTTGCCTTGTTCCGCCGTCAGCAATCTGGCGAGGTCCTCCTTGTTGCGTTCCATGATGTCGGCCATGGTCAGCACGGCTGCGCGCCTGTCGGCTGTCGGGATGGTCGCCCAGTTGCGAGAGGCGGCTTTGGCGGCTGCCACCGCGTTGTTCAATTGTTCGAGCGACGCACGGCTGCACTCAGTGAATGCTTTGCCGGTGGCTGGATTAACAACTTCCATTGAGAAATCGCCGGGGACAGAGCGTCCGTTGATGACCAGGCTGAAATCGTTCATGAGATTGTCCTTAAGGCTGGAGGGGTTGCGCCAAGTTCGCATGGCAAGATCACGGGCGAGGGGGCTTCACCGGGGGCTTCGTTCGCGCAGCGCAACGACGGCTCCAAGGATCACAAGGCCGAAGATGATGCTTCGGAAGGCGAAAGGTAGCGTCGTGCCGTTGAGCAGGGTCTGCAGCGCGGTGAGGAACAGGACGCCCCCGACCATGCCCGAAAACCCACCTCTCCCGCCGGTGACGAGAACGCCGCCAATCACCACGACCGCGATTGAGGACAACAGGTATTCGTCGCCCATACCGAGGCTTGCCTGACCATTGAACCCGGTCAACATTAAGCCGGCCGACGCGGCCAGGGTTCCGCTGACGACGTAGCTTGCCAGAACCGTTCGGCGGACGCCGACGCCCGACAGAAGGGCGACCCGGTCGCTCGACCCGACGGCATAGATCCGGCGCGCGAAAGTCGAACGAGACAGAAAGAAGACGCCCAAGGCAATGAAGATCAGTTCGAACCAGATGATAGGTGCGATGCCGCCGGATTGTACTGACATGAAGGATTTCAACGCGTCCGGCGCGACGCCCTTTGGCGTGCCGTCAGAATACAACAGCGCCAGACCTTGCAGGATGCTGTTCATCGAGAGGGTCGTCACGATTGGAGGGATGCCGATCAACGTGATGGCCATGCCATTCACGGCGCCGACGGTCGCACCGATGAGGACGGCCAAAAGCGCGACATAGCCCCACGGCACATCCGGATGTGCCGAAAGCGTCCCGGTAAACACGATGCCGGCGATCGCGATGACCCACGGAACAGACAGGTCAAGTCCACCCGAGATAATGACGATGCCCTGACCCAGCGCCAGCAGAACGAGGAAGGAGGACAGCACCAGAAGCGCGTTGAAATAGTTCCAGGAAAGACCGCCCATCAAAGCGGCGGTGACCAGAATAACGACCGCCAACGCGAGATAGGACGGAATGGAGTAACCGATTTCCGCCCGGTGCCGGTGCAGCCAACCGGCCCGGACCTCGGTGACGGGCTCGTGCGCTTGATCGGGCCGATCAAGGTGAATCCGAGCCAGTCGCGCCCCCGCCGTTCTGGGCGAGCTGGCATCGGTGCACGCATTCCACACGGCTTTGATCCTGTCGGAGATGTCGCCCCGTGATACGGTGTTGAGGAGAACAGCGAAGACCAGGAGCGTGCCGTCGACGATGGGGCTGAAATAGGCCGACACATTCAGAACGAGGAGGATGTTGACAAGCAGCGTGAGTACATAGGCGCCGATCAGGGAGCCGAGACAGCCTCCACGTCCCCCGCCCAGCATTGTGCCGCCAATTACTACGGCCGCAAAGGTCTGCAGTAAAAGAGACGTGCCAATCAACGGATCGCCGGAAGCCGTCAGAGCGGTGACGAAGATACCAGCGGCCGAATAGAACATTCCGGCGATGGCAAAGCTCATGAACCGCGAAAAAATCACGGACACGCCGCTCGCGGTTGCGGCCTGCCGGTCACTGCCGACGGCATATAAATTGACGCCGAGCCGCGTGTTCTTGAGCAACAGCCAGAACGCGCAGGCGCACGCAATAACAACCAATGGCATCGGAACCAGTCCTGACAGCAGATCGCCGGACAGGGCGGCCGAGAATTCGGCCGGAACCGACCCACCCGGTGTGGCCATGACGATCAGCGCAACGCCCTGACAGATGAACATGGTGGACAACGTCACGACAATTGACTGCAGCCCCAGAACGGCGACAAGCAACCCGTTCACCGCGCCTATGAGCGCACCGATCCCAAAGGCAAGAAGCACGAGTGTGGCCATAGGTATCGTGCCGTCATGGCTGACGCTTGCGATAAGCACGTTGACGAGCGAGATGACCGCCCCGCCGCTTAGGTCGAGGTCGCCGGTCAGGACCACCAGGGTAAGCCCGATGCTGGCCAGGGCCAGGGTCACGCCGCCGGCGGACATGTAGCTTATGTCGAAATAGGTCAGCCCATAAGGGCTGAGGGCGTGAAGTGTCGCGATAAGAAGAATGAGGAACCCAAGAGCGATCAGAACCGCACTGTGTTTGGAAACGCTGGCCTTCGTGAATGAAGCGCTGCGGACGTGATGCGAAATTAGTGTGTTCGCGGTCATGCGGTGGCTCCAATTTCAATCGGGGACGAACGGTGGTCGTCGACCGAAGGCTCAGTGACGCCGAGCACAGCGCGGGCCACCTCGCTTTCAGTCACGGTTTCAAGGTCGGAGAAGTTGTGCGTTATTCGGCCATTGTACATCGCCGCCAGCCGGTGGCAGACGTGCATGAGTTCCGGGATCTCGGTTGAATAGAACAGAACGGCACCACCGGCCCGGGCGAAATCCTGCACAAGGTCATAGATCTCGCGCTTTGTGCCGACGTCGACACCGCGTGTCGGATCATACAGCAACAGGATCGGGTTGTTCGTCATCAGCCACTTGGCAAAAACGACCTTTTGCTGGTTGCCGCCGCTAAGCCCTTTGACCGGGTCGTAGAGCGCCGATTGCCTGAGTGACAACCTGTCCATCAGGTTCCGGACGCGGACCTCCACGGCCCGATCCCGGGTCACGCCCGCGCGCGAGAAACGGCCGATGCTTGGAAGCTCGACGTTGCGCAGGATGTCCCGTTGAAGAAACAGGCCGTCGGTTTTGCGATCCTCCGGGATGAGGGCCAGCCCTTCTCGGACGGCCTGTGCCGGCGAATGCAGAACCGTGCGTCGTCCGCCGATCTGGATTTCGCCTCCGGTGGCGGGTGTGACGCCGAACAGCGTTTCGAACAATGCCAGCTGACCCATGCCCTGAAGACCGGAAATACCGACGATCTCACCGGGCTTCAGGTCGAGGGTGACACCATTCAGGCAGTGCGGACGAGTCAGGTCAGAGACGCTCAGCAAAGGGTCCTGCGGCCGGGGAGGCGGCAGGCGCGCCGGATAGGCGGCGTCGAGCTGACGGCCGATGATCAATTCAATGAGGCGTTCGTCGCTGACCTCGTCCAGGCCGAACGTACCCGCTGCAAGGCCATTGCGAAGCACGGTCACATGATCGCAGAACCTGCGTACTTCGGGCATGCGGTGGGAGATAAAGATGACCGTACCTCCCCGAGCGGTATAGCCTTTGACCAAGTCCTCCAGCCAATCGACGTCGTCGGGTGTCATGGCGGATGTCGCTTCGTCGAGCAGAACGACCTTTGGATTGTTCAGGAACGCCCGCGCGATCTCGAGCTTTTGGCGCACCGGCAGGGGCAAAGCGCCGACCGTCGCGTCGATATCAATGTCCCCCAGTCCGATCGCGCAGAGATGTTGTGTCACCATGGCCCGTCCCCTGCGGTTGGCCAGCAATCCCGGACCCCAGGTCGGTGCGGCGGGTAGCAGCATGTTTTGCACGACAGTCAGGTCGGGTATGAGCGACAGTTCCTGGAAGGCGGTCGCAATTCCGAGAATTCGGGCATGCCGGACACTGCGGATCACCGTCGGTTCGGCGAATATCTCGATTGAGCCGGTGTCGGGTTTGCACAGGCCGTTGAGCAGTTTGATTGTGGTGGATTTGCCCGCGCCGTTCTCGCCGAGCAGGGCATGAACCTGGCCACGGCCGACCGTGAAGCTGACGTCCCGCAAAGCCACGGTCGCGCCATAGCTCTTTCCGATGTTGCGGAATGCGACGGTCTGCGCAGAATTTTCGGTTTCCATGAACTTCCTCCCAAGGGCCTGCATCCGGAGACACCCGCGCTGCGCGATGCGGCACGGATGTCCTGTTTTGGGTCTAGGATCAGTCTTCTGGCTCGCCGATGAGTGCGGCGTTCAGCCCCAGTCCTGGCGTGTCGGCCGAATAGATTGAAGAGAACCAGCCGGGATTGGTCACAATGGTCGGAGAAAAGACGTTGCAGCCTTCGCTCAGTTCCTGCCACGTCCCTTCCTTGCACAGCTTGATGTCTTTGTTGGTCAACAGTGGCAGCGGGAAGTAGTTCATATGCGGAATATCGGCGCCCTCCAGCTTTTCGACCGCCATCTTGAGAGCAAGAGCGCCTTCAACTGTCGGAGAGGCATACGAGATGCTGGGATAGCCCATCGGGCGGTAGGTCGCGGTGGTGCCGTCGACTTCGGTGCCGGCAGGCAGCATCTGCAGCCGGTGTCCGTTGGAACCTTCGCCGACGCAGGGCTTTTTCTGATCGTCCGGGATGCCGGCCTCTTCCTGCATCGAGGCGGCGGTATAGCACCCGACTTGCATCCAGAGGCCGTCAATCGTGTCCCACGGACGAGTGGCGAGGATCTTGGACAGTTCCTGCCTGGCGATGCTCTGGCTCCACATCCCGACCGCTTCGGCCACGATGTTGATGTCCGGATACTTTGCAAAGGTCTCTTTTGCGAGGTTTGAGCGGATGTCTCCGGGCGAGGTTCCGGGGACGCCATGGACGAAAATAATATCGCCCTTGTAGTTTAGCTGCTTGGCCAGCCATTCCGCCGTCTGGGGGCCGATAAGTTCCTGCTTGACCGTGATCTGGTAGGCGCAGGGTTCCGTCACCGGAGAGTCGTATGTGAAGATCACGACGCCTTTGTCACAGGCGGACCGGATGACCTGGTTCAGCGCTGTCGGTGAAATCGCATAGACGATGATTGCGTCGGCACCGGCTTGGACCATGGCATTGATCTGCTGAATCTGTCGCTGCGCGTTCGGACCGGCCACCTGAACCTTGAAGTCGATCTTGTCGCGCATCGACTTGCTGGCGGCCATCGCCTTGATCATGTTGGCGCTTTCAGCCTGCCAGTCGTTGCCGATGTAGCTCATGCTCAGAAACACCTTGAACTTTTCGTCAGCCTGCGCGGGTGACGAAAGCCCGAGTGAAAGAAGCGCAGCAGCGATCGTTTTGACCGCAGGGTGTGTTAATCGCTTGAAATTCATGATTCCTCCCATTTTTTCTGATCAGCGACAGTTCCCCTCCTCCGGGGGAAGTACGATTGCCGCTGAATTAAGGCCGGCTTGTCAGTCCGGTCCGGGTCTCGGAGCGGCGGCCGATGCCGCCGCCGTTGGCCGATCCGCGGATCGGGATTGCCGTGCTGTGCGTCGTGTCCGGCAGGGTCGGGCGTCGGGCAAAGATGCCTAAGGGCTTCGACCGCCGGCCTGACGCGTTACGCCTTGGCGATGCCGTAACCCGGAACCGTATTGAAAATGAGGTCTTCCACGCGATAGATGTGGAACTCGTTCCGCGAGACTTCTTTCAGTTTCGCGAATTTCTCGCTGAAGACATCGTCCGCGAAAAACTCGCCTTCGACGCTCTCTTCGCTTGCAATGGCTTCGACATTGACCACGGTTTCGCCATCGACGCTTTTCGCAAGGGTGCTCCAGACAAACCCCTTGCGGCGCTCTGAAACATAATCGACGACGTCCTTGATGACGTCATAGGCTGCATCCTGCATCCCCGGATGCGCGTGAATCACGTTGACAACAAAGATCGTCGGCTTTGCCCCAGCCTCGAATGTAGCTTCAGTCGGCATGTTCATAGTGCAAGTTTCCTTTTCTGATATTGGCCCACGACTGGGTGCAATTGGGATACGAGCGATGCCGGTAGTTGACAATATATCCTGAATTCATGACACTTAAGACAGATTTTCTCAAGTGAGCCCTTGAAGATGCATCATCTCGGCGCCTTAGAGGCCTTCATAACCGCCTCTGAAAAAAGAAACTTTTCGGAAGCCGGGCGTGTGCTTGGGCTTTCGCCTTCGGCTGTGGGAAAATCCATATCCCGTCTCGAAGATCGACTTGGCACGCGCCTGTTTCACCGGAGCACGCGTCGGGTCACGTTAACCTCCGAGGGGGCCCGGTATCTCGAACGGTGCCGGCGCGTGATCGCTGAACTCGAAGCGGCCGAACTGGAGATTGTCCAATCCCAAGCGGCGCCAACCGGCACATTGCGCGTCAGCCTTCCGCTGGTTGGTATGCTGATGATGCCAACCATTACGGCCTTCAATCTCCGTTGGCCTGAGATCAAGCTGGATCTCGATTTCACCGATCGTCAGGTCGAGGTCATCGAAGAAGGCTTTGACGTCGTTGTCCGGGGCGGACATGTCCAGGATAGCCGTCTCAAATCCCGGATCGTTGGCGTTTACCAGTTCAAGATCGTCGGCTCCCCGGAATATTTCGCCCGCGCCGGGGTGCCGCAAGTTCCCAAGGACCTGTTGGAGCACAGCTGTCTTCACCACCGCTTTCCGACCAGCGGCAAGCTTGAACAATGGCCATTGCGACCCGATCCTGAGGGGGAAGAACTGGCCTTGCCGCAGTCGGTCATCGCAAGCACGATCGAGCCGTTGATCCATTTCGCCGAAGCTGGTCTGGGACTGGCTTGTCTGCCCGACTTCACGATTGGCCGACACCTGAAGGAACGACGTCTCACCTCGGTCATGACAGACCATCTGATCGGCAACGGGAATTTCCGGGTCATGTGGCCGACGAGCCGTCACATGGCGCCGAAAGTCCGGGTATTCCTCGATTTCATGGCCGAGCATCTTTTCGCCGCGAAAACGCTCTGAACTTGGCCCTACGGCCGATCCTCGGTGGCCGCTGCCTGGTCCAGTAGCCAAAGGACAAAGGAGCGAAGGGCTGGCTGGCACTCGTCCAGTGGCTCGGTCGTGATGGCGCAGAATGTCTTCGAAACGGATTGACCAGGTGGCCAGCAGGTAACGAGACGCCCCTCGGCCAGATCCCGTTCGACATAGGTCCGCGGGACAAGAGCAACGCCCAGCCCGGCCATTGCGGCCTCGATGGCCATGCCGTGCAGGTCGAACCGGACGCCAGCAAGCGGATTTTGCAGGTGCTGCCCCGTTTCCTGAGCATAGATCTGCCATGCCTCGGCATTCTGCCGCCTGTGCACACGCGGCAAGTCGTCGAGCGGCGGCGGGTTGCGCGTGCCGGAAAGGAGCGAGGGGCTGCAAACCGGGATCAGGACTTCGTGCAGCAGCGGATGGATCACCAGTCCGGCCCAGGCCGGATCGTGAAAGTGAATCGCGGCATCGAACCCGCTTGCGGGCAGGTTAAAGGGATCGAGCCGCTGGGCCAGGTTTACACGAATATGCGGGAACGGGTTCTGGAACATGCCGAGGCGCGGGATCAGCCACCGGGTGGCAAACGTCGGCAGAACCCCGATTTCGAGGTCCACCGTGCCTGGAGATTGCCCCATCAAACGCTGGCTATCGCGTTCCAGTCTGGCGAGACTGTCGCCGACCTCCTGGGCGTACTTGGTGCCAACGGGTAGCAACCTGACCCGATTGCCTTTTCTTTCGAACAGCTTGGTCTCAAGGAATGTTTCGAGGCGCGCGATCTGACGGCTGACGGCGCTTTCCGTCAGCAACAACTCCGAGGCCGCTTCCTTGAAACTTCCATGGCGCGCCGCCGCCTCAAAGGCGATAAGCATCGAGTTGCTCGGGATCCGGCGGCGCATCGTCTGTACTCCTACTTCAATGCCGCTCCAGCATGACAAAACATCAATCTGAATGGAAGATTAGTTGTTTTGCGGCGGACAGGCTCCCCACTACAGTGCTGGATCATTCGCTCCCTGGTGCAAACTGCCCTGGGGGGGCTGTGGACACAGGTTCGCAACAAGGGAGGGCGCAACATCATGAGGGCAAGAGGAGTCAGATATTGCGGCGCGGCGCGGCGCATGCGATCGCGGCCGATCGAACAGGTTGGTTTTGAACCTGGCACGGGACCTCGTCGATGCGGCACTTGATTCCGAGCACCAAGGCTCTCATCGCCCTCGAAGCCGCTGCGCGTCGCCGATCCTTCGCTCTGGCGGCGAACGAACTGCTGGTGACGGAAAGCGCTATCTCCAAGCAGATCTCGAACCTTGAGCACTTTCTCGATCTAAAGCTTTTCCACCGGAATCCGGGAGGGGTGGAACTGACGGATGTCGGGCGTGCCTATGCAGTCGAGGTTCGCAAGACCTTGCGTGACCTTGAAGATCAAACGGCCGCTATTGTCGGGCATGTGCCACGGTCGAGCGAACTGCATGTCGCATCGCTTCCGACGTTTGCGACCAGGTGGCTGATGCCGCGGCTTAAGGATTTTTCCAGTCAGGTGCCGGGAGTGATTGTGAATATCAGTAATCGGCTGGAGGCCACGTCCATTGGGGATGCGGAGTTCGACGCCGTCATTCATTTCCGGGATGCCCGCGACTGGAAGGGGGAATGTTTCAACCTTTTCAGTGACGACCTTGTTGCCGTTCTGAACCCGTCCCATTTCTCGGCCAAGGCATGGTTGCGGGACGCTCAATCCGTACCGCTATTGGGCAAGTCAAAAAGCAATTCAGCCTGGCGACGCTGGTTCGTAAAGGCGGGCGTGGCGCATCCTGCGCCGGAACAAGGACCAAGATACGATTCCTATTCCACTCTGATTGAAGCCGTCAGATCGGGGATCGGTGTCGGATTGATTCCGAGAAGCTATGTGGAGCCGGATCTGAACATGGGGTTGCTTGAAATGCCCTCACCATCGGCCCTCCAGGCAGAAAAGACGTTCTCGCTGTTTCTGCCTGACGGTAGCCGCAAGAAGATTGCGCTGAAGGCTTTTGTAAATTGGCTGACGGGGGCTGCACGGGCATATGAAACGCACCACGCGAGCACTGAGCCGGTTCATTCCAGCCAGCCGGATCGTCAGTGACCGAAGCAACGGCGGGTGAGTGCGGACCGGCGGCGCCAAGTTGGCGGCGGTGGCCAATTGGCTTGCTCCACATTCCGTTTCGTCAAGCTGACACTCGGAATACTCATTTGCGCGGAAGGGCTGAGCATTGGAATAAGAAGACCATATCGCCTTTGAATCGGGAAATGGAAAATGGAAACCTACAAACTCTTCATTGACAACGAATTCGTCGATCCCGTTGGCAACGAGTGGTTTGATACACTGGATCCATTCGATGGAAAGCCCTGGGCCAAGATCGCCAGGGCGGGGCAGGTCGACGTCGATAACGCCGTCGCATCCGCGAAGGCAGCGCTTGATGGGGAGTGGGGGCGAATGAACGCCTCATCCCGAGGTGCACTTCTTTGGGAACTGGGTCGCCAGATCGACGAACATGCCGAGGAATTGGCGACGATCGAGAGTCGCGACAACGGCAAGCTGATGAGTGAAGTCTCTGGACAGGTTCGTTATGTCGCCAAGTATTTCTATTACTACGCGGGTCTTGCGGACAAAATTCAGGGCGCGGTCGTTCCCATGGATAAGCCCAAGGTCTTCAATTACATCAAGCACGAACCGCTTGGCGTGATTGCAAGCATCACGCCCTGGAACTCGTCTCTGCTTCTGACCGCATGGAAGGTAGCGCCGGCGCTTTGTGCCGGAAATACCGTCATTTGCAAGCCTTCCGAATTCACCTCGGCCTCGCTGCTGGTGTTGGCCGGTCTGGTGCGCAAGGCTGGCATACCCGCAGGTGTGTTCAACGTGCTTACAGGCTTCGGAGCTGATTGCGGCGATCCGCTGGTTCGCCATCCCGACGTGGCCAAGGTGGCCTTTACCGGCGGCGATGAAGGCGGTCGCAAGGTCTATGCGGCAGCGGCGAGCGGGCTCAAGGGCGTAACGCTCGAGCTCGGCGGCAAGTCGCCAAACATCGTTTTCGACGATGCCGATCTCGACAATGCGGTGAACGGCGTCATAACCGGCATCTTCTCGGCGGGGGGGCAGACCTGCATGGCTGGTTCGCGCCTGTTGCTACAGGAATCGATCCATGACGAATTCGTGGAGCGCCTGGTCAAGATTACCAGCGCGGCCAAAGTCGGCGACCCCAAGGATCCGGAAACCGAGATCGGGCCGGTCGCAACCGAGCCGCAGTTCCAAAAGGTTCTGTCGTATATTCAGATCGCCAAGGATGAAGGCGCATATTGTGCCGCCGGAGGCAACCGCCTGACTGGCCAAAAGTACGGTGCCGGCCAATTCGTCGAGCCGACCATTTTCACCGGCGTCGACAATACGATGAGAATTGCCCAGGAGGAGGTGTTCGGTCCGGTTCTGAGCGTTCTGAAGTTCAAGGACGAGGATGACGCGATACGGATCGGCAACGACGTTCGGTTCGGGTTGGCCGCAGGCGTCTGGACGGCCAGCCTGCATCGGGCCATGTACATGACCGACAGGCTTCAGGCCGGTACGATCTGGGTCAACAATTATCGGTCGACCAGCTATACGACGCCATTCGGCGGTTACAAGCACAGCGGAATCGGTCGCGAAGGCGGGCTTGATGCCGTGCGAGAGTTTCTTGAGACGAAAAGCGTCTGGATCTCAACTGACCTTCAGATGCCCAACCCGTTCGTGCGGAAATATTGACCCGACGCGTGCCGGGTCCGGCTTTCGATCCCGGTGACGACACTCTCGCTTTGAGGAGACATCATGCAGATTGAGCAGATAGAAACGGACGTCGTCGTCGTTGGCTGTGGGATCGCCGGCCTGTGCGCCGCGGTTACAGCCGTCGAGGCGGGCGCGCGCGTGGTCGTGCTTGAACGGTCGGATCGCGACGAACGCGGTGGAAATTCCCGCTGGACAGAGGCCAACCTGAGGATGAAATCCGTTGAAGACGTCGCCGACGACCTTGAGGAGCATCTTGCCGAGAACGCCGGGCATCACCTGCTGCCAGAGGTCATCCAGGCCACGACCCAAGCCTATCAAGACTGGCCTTCGCACGTCAGAGCGCATGCATTCACTGATCCCGAACTGATCACGACGTTGGCCGACGGTTCCCCAGATGCACTGCAATGGCTGGAGAACATCGGGGTGAAATTCTCGGAGATGCCGGGATACTTCCTGACCACCAGCACCTCCCGGATCGTGCCGATCGGTGGTGGCTTGGCCATCATCAACGCCCTTGCGGAATACTTTGAATGCAAGGGCGGTCGGATCATGTATCAGACCACTGCTAAGGACCTCACGCGCGATGCGTGTGGCAGGATCAATGGCATCTTGGCAACCACGGACGCGGGACCGCTGCGTGTGACGGCCAAGTCGACGATCCTTGCCAGCGGAGGGTTCCAGGGCAATCCCGAGATGCTGGCGCGATATATCGGGCCTCAGGCGCGTTATACCCGCCCAGTGGCGCGAGGCGGTTATTACGATCGCGGCGAAGGGATCGTGATGGGGCTGACCGCCGGCGCGGCGGCTGGGGGAGACTTTACCCGGTTCCACGCCGAGCCGATCGACCCCCGATCGGACGAACCGGAACCGATAATCCTCGTTTTCAACTATGGTATCATGGTGAACCGGGACGCACGCCGTTTCACCAACGAAGCGCCGGGATCCGTGGACGCGACCTATGAAGCGATCTCGCGACAGATCTTCGAACAGCCAGACGGCATTGCCTACGCGATCCTCGACTCTTCAATCGACGATGTGCCTAACTGGAAGCGGTCGGTTCGGACAGATCAACCCCCGGTTCAGGCTAAGACCATAGCCGAATTGGCCTCCAAGCTGGACCTGGACGTAGCGACACTGGAAGAAACGGTTGCGGCCTATAATCGATCCTGCACCGGCACGACGTTCGATCCGCTGCAGCCTGACGGTCTGGCGACCGACATCTCTTTGCAGCCCGCCAAATCCAACTGGGCAAGACCGATCGAAAAAGGCCCGTTCCTGGCATATCCGATCATCTGCGGAAACTGCTTCACCTTCGGCGGGTTGAAGGTCTCGAAAGAGGCGCGCGTGGTGGATGGCGATGGCCGGCCTGTGCCAGGATTGTATGGGGCGGGTGAAGTGATGGGTTTCTATCACGGCGTCTATACAGGGGCGAGTTCTGTGCTCCGGTCTATCGTGTTCGGCAGGATTGCGGGACACAGCGCGACGGGCGGGCCGTAAAACTATCCTGCAGCATTTGCCGCGCCTTCCGGCGGGGCACTTAGCACTTCAAAGGCGCGCGACCCTTGGCGGGATTGCCCCAAGTCCGCGCGCCTTCGCGTCACTCCCCGGTCTCAAGGAAGGTACGCAAATTGGAACTCAGCGGTTTGTCGATCGGCGCCTCTCTATTGCGCCTAGCGGACTTTCCCGTTCCCAAGGTTCCTGGACCCGGCGCGTCTGCGAACCGCGCGTGAAGAGATAGAGCGCTTGTCTTTCGCCGAGCATCTGCGTGGCAACATCCCGGCTGCGAAAAGGGCGTGGCGCCGATGCCCTTGGACGGGTGAGACCGCGAGATTCAGTTTGGTTTTTCGAAATCCAGACATTTGAATAATTTGTTTTTGTGATGATCGAGGCGTCACTATTCTAAGCTCCAAGAGCCGCAATTGGGGCAGGAGGCGCGAGGCGATCCATGCTTCCGTCCATCCGCGGAATTATTCACACCATGTTGATGTTTCATCTAGCCCGTTCTGCGGCCAACCAACTTAGACGAGTTTGAGGAGAGATTTGTACTTTAAATTCAAAGTCCTTGCTCTGAGCATACTGCCCATGTGCCTGGTTCTGGTGGCCGTCATTCTGCTTGTCCAGAGCCAGGCCCGCCTGCTTGTCGACCGGCAAGTGGTAGCGCTTCACGAGCGGGTCTTGTCCACCAAGAAGCAGGAGTTGAAAAACTATATCGAAATCGCGCTTACGTCGGTTGCGCCGGCGCTGGCATCCAGGATGGGAGACGCGGCGACCGAAGCCAAGATCGCCGACGAGGTAAAATCCCTGCTCGGGAGGATAAGCTTCACCGAGGATGGGTATTTCTTCATCTACGATATGAACGGCGTCAGTATCATGCATCCTCGGCAGTCGTGGCGCGAGGGCGAGAACTGGCTGAGTGTCCGCGACAAAGACGGCGTTTATCTGATCCGCGACCTGATCGCGGCGGCCAGGGCCGGGGGCGGGTTCGTGCAGTATTATTGGGAACGGCCCACGACCGGAAAGCGGGCCAGAAAGATCAGCTACGCGGTCTCGATCGAACGCTTCGGCTGGATGCTGGGGACGGGCGTTTACATCGACGAAATCGAAGAGCTGGTGGCGGCGTTGCGATCGGATGTGGAGGACCGCGTGAGGGCGATTTTTATCGTGATCTCGTTGATCGTCGCCGCGAGCGTCACCGGGGTGGGGCTGCTCGTGTCCGGACTGGCCTACCGCGAGACCAGCTTCGCCAACACGGCGTTGCGGCATCTCTACAACCGGATGGTGGATGCGCAAGAAGAGGAACGTGCCCGCGTGTCCCGCGATCTCCATGGCGGGATTTCGCAGCTTCTCGTCTCGGCAAAGTTCGCGCTCGGCCATGCGCGGTCCCGGATGCCGGTCGCGCAGGACGGGACTGCCGGGAACCTGGGCGAGGGGTTTGCGCTTATCGACGACGCCATCGAGGAGGTCCATCGCATCTCTGCCGATTTGCGCCCCAAGGATCTTGACGACCTGGGGCTTGCCGCGGCGATCCGGTCTTTGGGCGAGAGGTTCGCCAAGACGACCCGGGTGCCGGTCCATGTTTCTGCCCTGCCGGTCAACGACGCGATCAGCCAGGACCAGAAATCTGCGCTCTATCGCATCGCCCAGGAGGCGCTCACGAACATTCAGCGGCACGCGTCGGCCACGCAGGTGGAGATACGGCTGGAGCGCACTTCTTCCGAGGTGGTGTTGGAGGTGCGCGACAACGGCGCCGGTATCGATGCGAGGGAGGGACCGGGCGGGACCGGGTACGGAGGCCTGGGCCTGCGCAACATGGAGGAGCGTCTTGGCGCTTTCTCGGGGGCGCTATCCGTTCGGGGCAGGGAGCGGGGCGGGACGGTTCTGCGGGCTGTCATGCCGACGCGCGCGGCCAGAGGCACGAAAGCGAAACAGGCGGGTTTTCTGGAAAGGGCGGCGGCGCGATGGGTCTCAAGATTTCGGTAATCCTGGTGGACGATCACCCGACGGTTCTCAAGGGGATGCGGGTGTGTATCGAAGAGGAGGAGGGCGTTGAAGTCTCTGCCGTGGCGTGCACGGCGTCGGAGCTACTGGGTCTTCCCCAGCTGGAGACCTGCGACGTGATCGTTCTCGATGTAAACCTTCCGGACATCACCGGCATCGAGGCGATTCCCATGATACTCGAACGCCGGGCAGATGCGCGCATCTTGATGTTTTCCATGCATCGAGGTGTCGAATACGTGCGCCGGGCGCTGGATTCGGGCGCCCTGGGCTATGTCCTGAAGGCGGCCATGCCGGACGAGCTGGTCGCAGCGATCCGCGCGGTGCGCCACGACGGAACCTATCTTCCCAGAGATATCGCCGTCGCACTTGCGCAGGGGCGACAGGTGCAGAACCTCGGCGAAGGCGGCCCGCAACTGACCGGGCGCGAGCTTGAGGTCCTTCGGCAAATCGCGGCAGGCGAACCCAGCAAGCGCATCGCCTGGAAGCTGGGCGTGTCCATTCGAACAGTCGACGCCCATCGCCGGAACCTCAAGCGCAAATTGGGCGCGAGATCGGCGAGCGAATGCGTGTCCCTGGCCATCCGGGCCGGCCTGATTGCGGCGCTCTGAGGCGACAGATCCATGTGGGTATCTAGGTATTATCTGCATCGGTCTTGCAGTCTTTCGCCAATAGCGTCTCCAGCGGCCGACCAATAGACACCTTCCGATAAAACCACGGGAGGAAACCATGAAACGCAGACATTTTCTATCCGGCTCGGCAGCATTGACGGCAGGTGCATCGGCATTGCCAGCCCCTGCAATCGCACAGGGAAACCGCAACCTGATCATGACAACGTCTTGGCCCAAGGGGTTTCCGGGGCTTGGTACGGCCTCCGATGATTTTGCGGAACTCCTGAGCGCCGCCACCGGCGGACGCCTGACCGTGACAGTTCATGGTGCCGGGGAAATCGCGCCGGGGCTCAAGGCGATGGACGCTGTGGCGGACGGGACGGCGGATCTTTATCACTCGGCCGACTACTACTACCTGGGCAAATCGAAGGCGCTGGCGTTTTTTGCAACGGTCCCCTTCGGCATGACCCCTGAAGAATACGCCACCTGGATCAGGAACGACGGTGGCCAGCAGTTGTGGGACGGGATCTCGGCCGAATTCGGCATCAAACCGTTTTCCTGCGGCAATACCGGGGGCCAGTCCGGCGGTTGGTTCAACAAGGAAATCAATTCGCTGGACGACCTTAAGGGGCTGAACATCCGGATGCCGGGCCTTGGCGGCGATGTGATGCGCCGGTTGGGGGCGAATGCCGTCACGCTGGCCGGCGGTGAAATTGCGCCGGCGCTGCAAGCCGGCACAATCGACGCGACGGAATGGGTCGGGCCCTGGAACGACTATGCCTTCGGCCTGCACAAACTGGCGACCTACTATTACCTAGCCGGATTTCACGAACCCGCGCTGAGCCTGAGCCTTGGCGTGAACAAGCGCTTGTACGACGATATGTCGCCTGCAGATCAGGCGCTGATCGCAACATGCGCGGCAGCGGCGGATGCCCGCTCCTATACCGACTACCTCGCCAACAATGGCGCATTCCTCGACCGGATCGTCTCCGAAGGGGTCGAGATTCGGAGCTTTCCGGAAGATGTGTGGGAGGGACTGGGCAGGGCCTCCCGGGAGATTTTCGAAGAGAACGCTGCCTCGGACGAGACATTCGCCAAAACCTATTCCAGCTACAGGGAGTCGATGGCGAAGACGGCAAGCTGGCTGGAGCAATCCGATCGCGTCTTTCTGGAACAGCGTAACCGGCTCTTCGATATCTGAGATCCTCGGTCGCTTGAGGGGAGGGCGGGCGGCAGCGCCCCTGCTCCCTGACGGGAAAAGCAATGCAACACTTCACCAATATCGTGACCCGCGCGAATACGCTGCTGGGTCACTTCGCGGCCTGGCTTTGCCTTGCCCTGGTCTTTCTTCAGGTCGTCATTGTCCTCAACCGATACTGTTTCGGGTATAGCTCTTTGCTGGGCTGGAACATGATCTATTACGAGGAGGCGCTGCTCTACCTCTTTTCGGCGATCTTCCTGTTCGGGGCGGCGCTGACATATATCGGGGACGGCCACGTCCGCGTCGATATCTTCTATGCAGGGCTGCCGCCGGCCCGCCAGGCCCTTGTCGACATCTTCGGGAACTTGTGCCTCGCATTGCCGCTGATGCTGCTGATCGTGCTGAAATCGAACCGGAGTATCGACATGGCGTGGTCGAATGCCGAAGGTTCGATCGACGGCGGGTTGCCTATGGTCTATCTCTGGCAAACCATGCTGCCGCTCTTTGCGCTGTCCATGGCGTTGCAGGCGGTGGCCAATTCCGTCGCTCTTTCGCTTCGGTTTGGACGGCGGAAGCGGCGTCTCGAACGGGTCTGGGCGGCGATCCTGCTTCTGTTCAGTCTCTGGCTGTTTGCCGTCGCCTGTGGCTGGGCGCCTGTCCCCGACTGGACCCAGCCCGAGCCCGCATGGCGCTTTACGGTCTATTGGCTCGGCGTCTGGATCACCCGGCTGCTGGCGGCGGGTGCGGTCTGCTGGTTCCTGGCCGTGCTGGTCAGACCGTCTTATCAACCACAATCCCGGCGAGGCTGACCATGGGTCCGGAAATCATGCTGGCGCTGCTTGTCGGCGCGCTGCTCTGTGTTCTGCTGACTGGCTTCCCGGTTGCCTTCGTGCTGGGCGGCGTGTCGGTTGTCGTGGCCTATGTCGGGATATGGTTCGGGGTTCTTGACGAACGTATTCTCGGCGGTGTCCATCAACAGGTGTTCGGAATCATGGGCAACCGCACCATGCTCGCGATCCCGCTGTTTACGCTGATGGGGCTGATACTCGAGCGTTCACAGGTCGCGGAGCAGCTGTTGACCACGATGGGCCGGCTGTTCGGATCAATGCGCGGTGGGCTGGCGGTTTCGGTGTGCGTCGTCGGGGCGCTGCTTGCCGCGTCGACCGGCATCGTGGGGGCAACGGTGGTGACCATGGGGCTGTTGTCGCTGCCGGCCATGATGCGGGCAGGCTACAGTCCCAGTCTGGCCACGGGAACGATCTGTGCCTCCGGAACGCTGGGGCAGATCATCCCGCCGTCGATGGTGCTGATCATTCTGGGCGATCAGATGCAGGCCGCGTATGACAAGGCCACCCGCGATCCCGCCTTCGCATGTGAACGCGTCTCGCAGTGGAGCCCCTGCGAAAACCTGCATTCCGTTTCCGTCTCCGAGCTGTTCGCCGGCGCGTTCCTTCCGGGTGTCATGTTGGTGGGAATGTATATCGCCTATGTTCTGCTGGTCGCCTGGCTGCGTCCGGTGGCGGCTCCGGCCGCCCGGGACCGTGGTGAAACAGATCCCGATCTGCTGTCGGATGTCTTCCGCTCGCTGATGCCGCCGCTCATGCTGATCCTCGCGGTGCTTGGCTCGATCCTGCTGGGCGTCGCCACCCCCACAGAGGCGGCCGCGATCGGCGCGGTCATCGCGATCCTCATCGCAGCGGCCAAGACCGGCGGGCGCGGATCCGTGCGGATGGCCATCGCGGGGATTGTCGCCTTTGCCGTCATCATCGCGATTGTGCTTATCGGTCAGGTCAGCGGGCTGTATCAATTGCGGCCGACCCGCAGCGACACAACCGCACTCGAATGGGGGTTAATTGCCCTGGTGTTCTGTCTGATCGGCGTCTTCGCCCTCTCCGTTCTGGCCAGCACATGGTCGCTCGGGCGTCAGCGAACCACCCGCGAGGGGAAGGGGCCCTCCATCCTGTGGCAGGCGCTTGTGGGCACGATGAAGATCTCCTGCATGATCTTCGTGATCCTGATCGGTGCCCGGGCCCTGACGACTGTCTTCATTGGATTCGGGGGCGACGCTCTCGTCAAGCAATTCCTGCTCGCGATGCCCGGCGGGATCGAGACGCAGCTTGTCGTGGTGCTGGGCGTCATGTTCCTGTTGGGGTTCTTTCTCGATTTCATCGAGATCTCGTTCATCGTTGTCCCGATCGTCGCGCCGATCCTTTTGCTGTCGGGTATTCATCCCGTCTGGCTCGGCGTGCTCTTTGCGATGAACCTGCAAACGTCTTTCCTGACGCCGCCATTCGGTTTTGCGCTGTTCTATCTGCGGGGCGTCGCGCCCAAGGAGATCACGACCGGGCAGATATACAAAGGCATTCTGCCTTTCGTAGCGATCCAACTGGTCGCGCTTGGGGTGCTGTTCCACTTTTCCGGTCTCGCAACCTGGTTGCCGGAAACGCTCATGCAGGGGCCATGATCCGACTTCGAATGTCAGTTCAGTTCAGCTTTCAGCCATTCAATGAGGCGATCCACAGCGGCGTAATCCGAGCGCCGAGTGCCCCTGAAGACGGAAATCTCGTTCGGCCTGTCTACATACAGATCGCAAGCGGGTCGTAATTTGCCGTCCTCTATCATGTCACTGACCGTTCTTTTCCATCCCAAGGCAACCCCCTGGCCGGTGACCGCCGCCTGCAGCACAAGGGGGTAACTGTCGAATGAAACCACTCGCAAGCGGGACGGACGGGCAATGCCGGTTGCGGCGAACCACTCCGGCCAGTCAAACCAGTCCTGCGGCGTGACACGATGCGACAGGAGAGGCAGGCCGCTCAGGGTTTCCGGCGAGAGCGGAGCGGTGTTATCCGCGAGCAGGGAGGGCGCGCAGACCGGAAAGATACTGTCCGCCGCGGTGAAGAGCAGCCGGGCCGAGCCCGAGGCGCGTCCGGTGGTCTGCAGGGCGATGTCGAAGGGTTCGGTGGCCTCCGTAAGCGGGGCAAGCGCACTGACCAGTTGAAGCTGCACCTCGGGGTGGCTGGCATGGAAATCCGAAAGACGCGGCATCAGCCAGTAGAAGGCCTCGCAGAGCTGGCAGCGCAACACGACGGTGTCGGGGTCGCGGCTGCCGCGAAGGGCGGCGACCTCGGCCCGGATGGCTGCCAGAGCGTCGCCAGCGACCTGTCCCAATCGGCGACCTTCCTCGGTCAGGAACACCGCGCGATTCCTGCGTTCAAACAGGCGCAGGCCCAGCTCTGCCTCGAGCTGGCCGATCTGGCGGCTGACGGCGGTTTGCGTCAACCCGAGCTCTTCGGCGGCACGGGTGAAGCTTTCAAGCCGGGCCGCGGCCTCGAACGGGCGAAGCCGAGCAAGTTGGATGTCGTCTGTTTGCATGACTTGTACTCATGTATTTTTCCTCTTTTATCATTTTTAATATGGTTTTGCGAGTGATTGCATGCACACATGACATCATTCAGATCCATTTGGCAGCGGGTGCCGGGCCTTGGGTCGGGCATCGCCGCGATCACGGTGGGCGTCTTGCTGCTTTCGCTGTCGGACGCGCTGGTGAAACTCAACAACGAGGGTCTGTCACTCGGGCAGGTTCTGACAGTCCGATCCGGCATTGCCGTGCTGTGCCTCGGGGCGGTCTTGCGGCTCACCACACGTATGAACATCGGGCTGGTCCGTGTCACGGGCTGGGTGTGGTTGCGCAGTTTGTGCCTCGCCCTGATGTGGGGCTGCTATTACGCCGGACTGCCGGAGTTGTCGTTCTCCATCGCGGCTGCCTGTTATTATACCTCGCCGATGTGGATGGCTTTCCTGTCTTCTACGCTGCTCGGAACGCGCATCGGGGGACGCGGGTGTGTTGCGATCCTCTTGGGTCTTGCGGGCGTGATGACAATCCTGCGTCCGGGCCTGGATGAGGTGTCGCCGATGATCGGACTGCCGTTGCTTGCCGGGTTCTTCTATGCACTCGCGGCCGTGATCACGCAGGGGCGGTGCCGTGCCGTGCCGGCGATGTCGATGGCTATGAACCTCAACCTTGTTCTGTTTCTGGGCGGCCTGGGGCTGATCGCCGGCCTGTGGTGGAGCGGACAGGGAAACGACGCGGGCTTCCTTTTGTCGGTCTGGCCTGCGCTGAAGCTGGCGGATCTGGGGCTGCTGGCCGGGTTGGGCGTGATGCTCGCTGTCATCACCGCCTTGGTCGCCTATGCGTATCAGAGGGCGTCCGCACCGATCATCGGCTTGTTCGATAACGGGTATCTTGTCTTCGCCCTGTTCTGGAGCATCTTGATCTTTGGCGATCGACCGGGCTTCATTGATCTTCTGGGCATAGTGCTGATCGGAAGCGGAGCACTTCTTGCCACCACTGCGTCGGCCAATCGCGGACCGGATCAGAGCGAAGGGAATTGACCATGTCGCTGGACACCTGGATTGCCTATACTATTGCCTGCGTTGTCCTGACGGTGATCCCCGGACCGAGCGTCCTGCTGGTGATCGCGCAGGCGCTGACGCGGGGCAGGGTGGCTGCGGCGATGTGCATTCTCGGCGACGTCGTGGGGAGCATCGTGCTTGTCGGGCTGTCCTTCGCCGGGGTGGGAGCGATCCTCGCCGCCTCGGCGATCCTCTTCCAGATCGTGAAATGGGCCGGGGTCCTTTACCTGGCGTGGCTGGGCATTGGCCAGATCTTGGAGGCGCGGCGCGATGCGCCGGAGAGGGTCAGCCATGCAGGGGGCGCCTCGTCCTGGAGCAGCTTCTGGGCGGGAACCGTGACCGCGGTGCTGAACCCCAAGGCGATCGTCTTCTACATGGCATTCCTTGCCCAGTTCATCGACCCGCAAGGTGACTTGCCGGTGCAGCTTGCGGTGCTGACGGTGACCTCGAGCCTTGTTGTCGTGGTGCTGTTGGCCGGGTATGCGCTGATCGCGGAGCGCGCGGGCCGGCTTTTTGACAGTCGGCGCGCGCGTCGCCGCATGGGCTACGCTGGCGGCGGGGTCATGATTGGCGGAAGCGCGGTCATGGCGGTGACGCGTTAGAGCTTATCGGGAACGTTGAACTTTGGATTATTTCTGACCTTGGTTTGCAGAGATGACAGCGACATCAACCAAACTGATCGAGAGTTTCTACAACGACGTGTGGAACAAGCGCGACTTCCGGGTGGCGCATGAGATAATTTCAACGGATTTCAGATTTCGTGGTTCTCTTGGACCTGTAAAGCGCGGCATCGGCGGCTTTCTTGAATACGTTGAAGCCGTCCACAAGGCGCTCGGAAACTATACCTGCATCATCGAGGACTTAGTCTGCAGTGATGACAGGGCGGCTGCCCGCATGGTTTTTCGAGGAACGCATCAGTCCGAATTCTTCGGAATCAGTCGTACTGGCAAGAACATTGAATGGGCGGGAGCCGCTTTTTGGGGACTGTCGGACGGCAAGCTCTCCAGGCTTTGGGTGCTTGGCGACTTGGACGCTGTTAAGCAGCAATTGGGTGCGCCAGCAGATTGCCGGTTCTGACATTCTATGTCCGCTTCGTCACGCTCTTTGCCAGGTCGCAGTCGTTGCGGCAAAGGTTTGCAAGCTGCGCCGCGTCCGCTCCTTGTTCATGAGCATCGCCTTCTTCCCAAGCCTGGGAGGCGAGAGAAAACGTCCCGCGCGTATCAGCCTGTCTGCGAATAGGAGCGTCAGCGTCTACGGGACGTGCCGGTTCGATAAAGCACTTTGCTTTACTCGACTACTAGGAAGTCCTGAACTGCATTGGCATAGTCAACTGATGCTTCCATCATGGGATAGTGGCCCGACTGGCAGACATGCATCGTGAGTTTCGGGTACCATGACCGGAACGCCTCGCCGGTTGCCGACTGCCTCAGCCCCTCGTTGTCATGCGCGCCGTAAACAACAAGAATGGGCGTCGTGTTCCCCGCCACGTCGGCCGAGAAATCTTCCTTCGACCACATGGTCGTATAGGCCTTCATCGCCTCGGGGTCGACTGAACTGCGGTTCTGCGCCAGCTTGAACTCCGCCCAGCCGCGCCCGTAGCGCCCGCTCGTCAGGGCGTGCATTCCGTTCCGGAACGCGTCGTCATCGAAAGCCATGGATTCGAAGAATGCGAAGCTGTCCGCGTCCAGCGGAAACCCCGACGTCGGTATCGGCGTCGCCGCGACCACTCGCTCCAAACGGTCCGGCATAACCGCCATGACCTTCTGCACCGCCATCCCGGTCATCGAATGCCCTACGATGCTGAAGCGGTTCCACCCCAGGCGGTCCGCGACCTGCCGCACATCCTCCGCGATCTCGGCGCTGGTATACGCCCCCGTGATGGATTTCGACTTGCCGTAGCCACGCACGTCGACAAGGGCCAGCGTCATCAGGTCTTCGCTGAAAAACGGCAGGGCCATGCCATAGTCCCCCGCGCAGTCGACGGTCCAATCATGCAGCACGATAACCCGCTTCGGCCCGCGCCCGTGAAGAGTGTACCCGACCATGTCCAGCGCGTCTTCGGCCCGTGCTGCCGTTCCGTGAAGACCGATGGCTCCGCTCGCCATACCTGCGGACAGCCCCTGAAGGATTCCACGGCGGCTAATGGTCTGCCTGTTTGACGTGACCTGCGGTCCGGGTGTTGATTTCTCCACGATACGATCCTCCTTGGAATAGCTGCCGGTCGGGAGGCCTGTGCCACGCCCCGCTCTTTCCATTCTGCGCAAATCCAGGAAGTTATAGAAAATGAATATTTAGTATACTAACCATTAATATATGAATTTAAATTCGATCGACCTCAACCTCCTGAAGGTCTTCGCGGCCCTTTATGAAACGCACAAACAAACGCTTGCCGCACAGCACGTCGGGCTCAGTCAACCTGCCCTGAGCCATGCCTTGAAACGGCTTCGGGAAGCGTTCGGCGACGAGCTGTTCCTGCGAAAGGATGGCGCTTATCAGCCAACGCAAAAGGCGATGGAACTGGCCCCGCCGGTCCTCGCGGCGCTGCGATTGCTCGAAACCACCCTGTCAGAACCCGAAAGGTTTCGGCCCCAGGACGCCACGGGAACATTCTCCATTTCCGTGAGCGACTACAGCTCGACAACCCTTTTGCCCCGTCTTTGCGCCGAGGTGGCGCACCGCGCGCCGGGGATCCGCCTCGTGGTCTCGCAGCTGTCGTATCTCGGCTTCGAAGACGGGCTGAAATCCGGCGAGATCGACCTTGCGATCACCTCGCAGCCAGCCGATGCCCCGATGATCGAAGACGAGCGCATCCTGCGCGAAGCCGCCGTTTTCATCGCGCGGGAGAACCACCCGCTCAAAGACAGACTGAGCACGCTCGAGGGATTCACCTCGGCCGATCACCTTATCGTAAATCTCTTTGGGAAACCGACCAGTTGGCTGGACGACCGGCTGTCGGAAATGGGCCTCCACCGCAAAGTGAAGATGGTCGTACCCTACTTCAACGCGGTGCCCCAAATCGTGACCGGCACCGACATGATCGGCGGTCTGCCCCGGCGGCTGGCCGAGGTCGCCGTACAAGATTTCCCGGTAGAGATGTATGACCTGCCGCTCGACTTTCAGCCGATCGACTTCTTCATGTGCTGGAATGCCCGTCGGCAACGCGATCCCGAACTCAGATGGTTCCGCAAGCTGCTATCGGATATTTGCAGGGGTGTTTAGGCGCTTTTCAGATCTGGCTCCCGTGTCGGACAATCCTCGCATCTGAATCTCAAGGTCACCGGCTGCCCCGGAGGCGTATATCAGGAAGCGGACCGCCTGGTGCGTGCTTCGATAGCCTGGACCACCGCGATCATGTCATCCTCATCGCGGCCCATGGCCTCGGTTTCGGCATAAAGCGCCTCGCAGACGTTCATCAGAGGGGAGGCAGTGCCGGCGGCTCTCGCAGCTTCCAAGACCAGACGGCTGTTTTTCAGCACGTCCGAGATACCGGCCTGACGGCTGAAATCCTGGGTGCGCAGCTTGTCGATCTTCACGCGGGAGACGTCGCTGGCCATCGGCCCGGCATTGAGGATGTCGGCGAAGCGGTCCATGTCGAGCCCGTGGCGCGCCGCGAAATGCGCGGCTTCGGCAAGGCCGGTGACCATGGTGATCAGGAAGGTATTGACCGCAAGTTTCATTTGCAGGGCGCCGGGTACGGTGCCGCAGTCGAAGAGCTGTTTGCAGATCGGCGCGAGCAGGGGGCGCAGGCGTTCGACCTCCTCCGGA
Source organism: Roseovarius atlanticus (assembly GCF_019802205.1). Lineage (GTDB taxonomy): Bacteria > Pseudomonadota > Alphaproteobacteria > Rhodobacterales > Rhodobacteraceae > Roseovarius > Roseovarius atlanticus_A. The sequence goes on along the minus strand of NZ_JAHVHQ010000003.1, from coordinate 1,719,764 downwards.
GGTCCGGCCAGCATGCCGACGAGTTGGCCTGCTTCCGCCGGCTTTCGAGAACCGGAGACCGGCGCCTCGACAAAGCGTCCGTCGGCGGCGGCGATATCCTGTGACAAGCCCTGGGAATATTTCGCGGAGGTCGTGCCCATCGACACGATGCAATGCCCGGCGACACGATGCGTGAAAGCCTCGGTGTCGCGGCCCAGCACGGCATCGGTCGCGGCCTCGTTTTCCAGCATCAGAAGCACCGTGGTGCATTGGGCGAAGAGGTCGTCCACACCGGCTGCCACCTTGGCCCCGGCCTCTCTCAACGGGGCGGTTCGCTCCGGCGTCCGGTTCCAGACCATCAGGGGCTGTCCGGCGCGGCGCAGGTTCAGCGCCATAGGTTCACCCATGGTGCCCAGGCCGATGAAGCCGATCTGTTCTTCTGATGCCATGACTGTTTCCCGTTTCCGCGGGACCCAAGCTAACCGAGCGCAATCATTCTGAATAACGAAATGAACGAAACTTTGGGTTTGAATATTCGGGTATGTGTGTTTGCTGCAGACGCTGCCAACTCTGCATTTTCACGAGCAGCCTGCCGCCACTCACCCGCGGGGCTCTGCGCGGTGGCGAGCGGGGCGACGGTGGGGCACCTCCGCGACAAGGCGGCAGACACCGCCCGGATGATCGAGACGGGGCGCACGCTGAAATCCGCGCTGGCCGCCTCCGCCAATCTGGCGCTGGTCGATTACATTGGCGCCGGGCCGGTCTTTGCCACGCCGTCCAGGCTGGACCACAAGGTCCCCGTGGGCGTCGACGGGCCGGCTGCGCAGGTTGCGGCCAGCGTGGTGCCTGCGGTAGCCATCGGCGGGCTGAAGGCTGATCACGTTGCACGGGCCTTCAGCCCAGGCGCGCAGGGCGTCGCCGTGGTTTCGGCATATCCGGCCAGCCGGACCCAGGGGCTGCCGCCCGCACCCTCAGGAACAGGTGCGACACCCTAGGCGCCTGACGCCCAGAGCGCATGGAAGTGATGCACCGGCCCGTGACCGTGGCCCACGTCCAGCGTGTCGCTTTGGGCGAGCGCGGCGTGCAGATAGGTCTTGGCGCGGGCCACTGCCTCGGGCATGTCGTGATGCGGCAGAAGCGCAGCGATGGCCGAGGAGAGGGTGCAGCCGGTGCCATGATCGTTGGTCGTTGTGATGCGCAGGGCCTTCAGTGCCCGGGTGTCCTCGGGGCCGGCCAGCAGGTCGGTGCTGTGCTCGCCCTCCAGATGCCCGCCCTTGAGCAGCACGTAATCGGAGCCAAGTGCCATGAGATCGGGCAGGGCGGCCTGCATCGTCTCGGCGGTCCAGTCGTCTTCGCGGCCCAGCAACACGGCGGCTTCGGGCAGATTTGGGGTGATGACGCGGGCCAGCGGCACAAGCGCCTCGCGCACGGCCGAGACCGCTTCAGGGTCGAGCAGGGCATGGCCGCTCTTCGCGACCATCACCGGGTCGAGCACGATGTTGTCTGCCCCGTGATGGCTCAGCCTGTCGGCCACGGCCTCGGCTATCCCTGCATTTGCGATCATTCCGATCTTCACCGCGTCGACGCGCACGTCGTCCAGTACCGCGTCGATTTGGGCGGCGACGAAATCGGGGTCGAGCGCCTGGAAGGAGCGAACACCTTGTGTGTTCTGCGCGACCACCGCGGTGATGGCGGAACAGGCATAGGCGCCAAGCGCGGACATGGCCTTGATGTCGGCCTGGATGCCTGCGCCGCCTGAGGGGTCGGTGCCCGCGATGGTCAGGACATTGGCAATCATGACGGCACCTCCGACATCAAGGCGGCGGCCTCGTGCGCGACCTCGGCCACATCGAGGCTCAGGGCGAGGCTGGTTCCCTTGAGGGCTTTAAGATCGACCCAACGCGCCTCCAGCGCGTCGTCCCCTGCAACCGGCTCTCCCGCCGTCCATCGGAACAGCACGGCGATCAGGATGAAGTGCCGGCGCAGGGTGCCGGCGGGGTCGAGGTCAAACGCGTCAACTGCCGTGAACACCCGGATCGGCTCGGCGGAAACGCCGGTTTCCTCCGCCAGTTCTCTTGTTGCAGCCTCGAACAGTGTTTCGCCGTGGTCGATCTTTCCTCCCGGAAATCCCCATCGTCCCGCGTCAGGCGGATTTGCGCGGCGAACGAGAAGGACCTGGTTGTCGCGTATGACGGCGGCGATGGTCGCCGAAATCGGGCGGGGGACTGTCGATGGAGATGGCAAGGCGGCCTCGTCATGCTGAGGCCGGCAAGGGCAAGAGAGCGTTGCGATCCTGTCCCTTCGCCGGCATGATCCGGATCAGGTTCAAAGGGTCACCGCGCTGCCCAACGATCCTGCGACCGAAGCGCCAGCGGTATCTCAGCCCCTTGTCGGGACTCCCCTAGGTGGTTCCGAGCCTATCAGGATGGTGCACGAGATCAACGCCTCCCGCGCTGTAAATTGCCGGGTCCAGATGCCTGAGGGTCTCTTCCCTCAGCACTTGCGCAAGTCTTTCGGCAAAACGCGACAGGTTTGGCGCCCGCAACAGGCGCACCTCGATGTTCGGCAGCTCCGGCAGGCCAAGCTCTGCGACGACACAGGCGATATCCTCCGGTCTGCCGTGATCCGTGCGCACGGCTATGCCCAGACCACTGCGCAGGCCGGCCCAGACGGCGGGCAGGCTGGGCGTGGTGAGCGCGGCGCGCCAGCGCGTCCGGCTGTGGTCAAGCGTGGCAAGCGTGGCCTGCCGAAACAGGCAAGGGTGGTTGAACATGATGAGGGGGAGGGGGGCGGCAACGGCGGCCTCCGGCAGATCGCGATGCGCCAGCCAGTGCATGGGGCATTCGCACAGGGTTTCGCCTTCGGTCGGGCTGCCGGGCCGGAAAAAGGCGATCGCGGCGTCGATGCGCCCGGCACGGACCTCTTCGGCGAGCCTGTGGTTTTCCCCGGCCTGCACGTCGACATGCACGTTTTCCACGTCCTGTCCGAACCTGCCGAGTGTCGCAGGCATCACGTCATCGAAGAAATCCTGCGGCAGGCCGAGCCGTACGGAGGCCTTGCCTGCCGCCGCGCCGACCGAGAGCGCGGCTTCGTCGTTCAGCGCGACAATACGCCGGGCATAGGCGATGAAAGCCTCGCCAGCTTCGGTCGGCACGAGGCCGCGTCCCTTGCGAACGAACAGCGTTGTGCCCGCCTGCTGTTCCAGCTTCTTGAGGTGCATGCTGACGGCGGATTGCGAGCGGCCGAGTTGCACGGCAGCGCGTGCGAAGCTTCCCAGATCCGAGCCAACGACGACCGTACGGAGCGCGTCCATGTCAAAGCTTGGCATTGGTTCCGATTCTCGAATTATTGGATTTTGATCTATTTGATTTTCTTAAGTCATAGACTTGGATACCGTACCGTTCAAGAGGATGCTCTCCGGCAGGCCGCGATTTTGCGGCAGTCGAAGGAGAGCTTAAGGGCCAGAACCAAGATGATCGGAAATACCCTGATACTCATCGCGGCCGCCCTGCCGCTCATGGGCAGCCCGGGGCCGGCGACAATCAGCTTGGCGAGTCTGGGCGCTGCATTCGGGTTTCGGAACGCTCTGCCGTATCTCATGGGCATAATACTTGGAACCATCTTGGTGCTGGCGATCATCGCGACCGGCGTGACCGGGGTCATGTCTTCCGAGGCCTGGTTGCTGGTGGGCCTCCGCATTGCTGCGGTGGCCTATATTCTTTACCTCGCGTGGAAGATCGCGACGGCGCCTGTCGGGCAAGCACCAACTGGCGCCGGTGGTCGTTCAGGCGTTGTCATAGGGTCGTTTCTACCGGGCCTCGGCCTTGCCGTGGCCAACCCCAAAGCCTACGCGGCGATCGGCGCCGTGTACGCCGGATACTCGATCACGCCCCAGCACCTCTTGCTTGACACGTTCTTGAAGTTCATCGCGTTGGCCTTCGTGGCCGCGGTCGTGAATACTGCCTGGCTCGTATTCGGGAGCACATTCTCCCGCTTCCTGGAAGATCCGAGCGTGGGACGTGCAATCAATATCGCATTCGCTATCATGCTTGTTCTGTCGGTCGGTGTTGCGTTGCTCCTCGGATAGACCTGCAGCGTTCGAGTTGGAGTTACAGCAATTCACGATCAGTCGCGCTGTTCGAGAACTGGAAGATTCTCTTGTTGCACCCTCTCGGTCTAACCGCGCCTGTGGACCAGGTCATCCAGTTCGCTTCCAATGCAATGCGCCCGAGGCTGCCATCGAAGCCACAGGCACAGTCCGTCGCAAAGTCCGCCTGATTTGATTTTGCCATGATGGTATCCTCCGTTTTATATACGTTCTAACGTGGGACTTCCCGGGTCATTACTGGACCTGTGGAAACCTTAAATTATTAAGATGAAAGGAAAATCTATTCCAATGACACGCGGTGAGAACGTATGGCGCAACAAGGATGCCTCTCCGGCGGGAGTATTTTTCGAACAATGAAAGAGCCGTGGCCAGAAGGATACGGGCGGCGGGTGCTGGACGAGGTGGACAGCACCAATGCCGAGGCGGCGCGGATTGCGCCCGGCCTGCAAGGGCCGGAGTGGATATTGGCCCGCCACCAGACGGCGGCGCGGGGGCGGCGCGGGCGGCCCTGGGCCAATCCGGAGGGCAACTTCGCGGCGACGCTGGTGATGCGGCCCACGGAAAGCCCGGACCAGGTAGCCCTGCGGTCCTTCGTGGCGTCGCTGGCGCTGTACGATGCGTTCGTGGTCGCGACAGGCCGGCCCGAGGGGTTTGCGCTGAAATGGCCCAATGACGTGCTGCTGAATGGCGGGAAGCTGGCCGGGATCCTGCTGGAAAGCGCGGGGGCGGGTGGTGACCTCAGCCATTTCGCCATCGGGATCGGAGTGAACCTGAAGAGCGCGCCCGAGGCGGGCGCGGTCGAACCGGGCGCAGTGCGGCCCGTGTCGCTATTGTCGGAGACCGGGGCGGAGATCGATCCCGAGACGTTTCTGGACCTGCTGGCGCCGGCCTATGCGCGGTTCGAGGCGCAGTTCGTGACGTATGGGTTCGCCCCCATTCGCGCGGCCTGGATGGACCGGGCGGCGCGGCTGGGCGAGGTGATCACCGCGCGGACCGGGCGCGAGACCTTTACCGGCACGTTCGAGACGGTGGACGCGGGCGGCAATCTTGTTCTAACAGATGCCAAATCGCGCCACGTCATCCCGGCGGCGGACGTTTTTTTCTAAGGCGAAGTGAGGGCGGTGCCATGCTTCTGGCGATCGACTGCGGCAACACCAACACGGTATTCGCGATCTGGGATGGGTCGGAGTTTCTGTGCACCCTGCGCACCTCGACCCACCATGCGCGGACGGCGGATGCCTATTTCACGTGGTTCTCGACGCTGGTGAAGCATTACGAGATCGACCTGGACATCACCGATGTGATCATCTCGTCCACGGTGCCGCGGGTGGTTTTCAACCTGCGCGTCTTTGCCGACCGCTTTTTCGGCTGTCGGCCCATCGTGGTGGGCAAGCCGGAATGCGCCCTGCCGCGCCAGCCGCGGGTGGACGAGGGCACGCAGGTGGGGCCGGACAGGCTGGTGAATGCGGCAGGGGCCTATGACCTTTATGGCGGCAACCTGATCGTGGTGGATTTCGGCACCGCGACCACGTTCGACGTGGTGGCCGAGGACGGGGCCTATGTGGGGGGCGTGATTTCCCCCGGCGTCAACCTGAGCCTCGAGGCCTTGCACATGGCGGCGGCGGCCTTACCTCATATCGACGTGACGAAACCGCAGAAGGTGATCGGCACCAACACGGTGGACTGCATGCAGTCGGGCGTGTTCTGGGGGTACGTGGGATTGGTCAACGGGGTGTGCGACCGCATCCGGGCCGAGTATGAGATGCCGATGAAGATCATCGGAACGGGTGGCCTTGCGCCGCTTTTCGCGCAGGGCGACCTGCTGTTCGACGAAATTAGAGAAGATCTGACGATGCATGGGCTGACCGTCATCCATGCCCATAACAAGGAAGGCTGATCGGGGATGAGCAGTGAGAGATTGACGTACCTTGCCCTTGGCGGGGCGGGGGAAATCGGCATGAACGCCTATGTCTACGGATACGGCGCGCCGGGCAAGGAGAGGTATGTCCTTGTGGATCTGGGCGTGACGTTCCCGGACATGGACGGCACGCCGGGGGTGGACTTGATCTTCCCGGATATCGCGTGGCTGGAAGAGCGGCGCGACCAGTTGGAGGCGGTGTTCATCACGCACGCGCACGAGGACCATGTCGGTGCCGTGGCGCATTACTATGACCAGCTGGGCGCGCCGATTTACGCGCGGGCCTTCACGGCCAATATCGCGCGGCGCAAGATGGACGAGCATGGCCACCCCGAAAAGGCGGTGCGGACCGTGTCTCCCTGGCCCGAGACGACCGAAGCCGGGCCGTTCACGGTGGGGTTCGCGCCGATCTCGCATTCGATCCCGGAAAGTTCCGGCCTGGTGATCGACACGCCGGCGGGGCGGATCGTGCATTCGGGCGATTTCAAGATCGACCTGAACCCAGTGGTGGGCGAGGCATTCGACGAGGCGATGTGGGCCGAGATCGCCAAGCCGGGGGTGAAGGCGCTGGTCTGCGATTCGACCAACGTGTTCAACGCCCATGAGGGCCGCAGCGAAAGCACCGTGGGTCCCGAGATCGAAAAGCTGGTGGCGGGATGCAAGGGCATGGTCGTGGCGACCACGTTTGCCAGCAACGTCGCACGGGTGAAGACGCTGGCCGAGGCGGGGCAGCGGGCCGGGCGGTCGATCTGCCTGTTGGGCCGGGCGATGCGGCGGATGATCGAGGCGTCGGTCGAGACCGGCGTGCTGACCGATTTTCCGCGCACGATCAGCCCCGAGGAGGTGCGCGAGATCCCGCGCGAGAACGTGATGCTGATCGTCACCGGCAGCCAGGGCGAGCGGCGGGCGGCCAGCGCGCAGCTGGCGCAGGGCAAGTATAACGGGATCGAGCTGAAGCCCGGCGACACGTTCCTGTTCTCGTCGAAGACCATTCCGGGCAACGAGCGCGGCGTCATCCGCATCATCAACCAGTTCAGCGAACAGGGCGTGGACGTGGTGGATGACAGCAGCGGGCTATACCACGTTTCGGGCCACGCCAACCGGCCCGACCTGAAGAAGCTGCACCAGATCGTCCAGCCGCAATTCGTGGTGCCGATGCATGGCGAGCACCGGCACCTGCGCGAGCATGTGAAGCTGGCGGGTGAGAGCAAGCTGCACGGTGTGATAGCGCCAAACGGGACGATGATCGAGCTGAGTGGAAACCGCGCCGAGGTGGCCGAATATGTCGAGACCGGACGGACCTACCTGGATGGGTCGGTGAAGATCGGGGCGCTGGACGGGATCGTGCGCGACCGCATCCGCATGGCGCTCAATGGGCATGTGACGATCAACGTGATCCTCGACGAGAGCGACGAGCCGCTTGGTGAGCCCTGGTGCGAGTTGATGGGCCTGGCCGAGACCGGCAGCAGCCGCGCGCCGCTGGTCGATGTGCTGGAAGAGGATCTGAGCCAGTTCATGGGGCGCGCGAAGTCGAAAACGCTGAGCGACGACGATGCGCTGGAGGATGGGCTGCGCAAGGTGGCGCGGCAGAGCGCGCTTGGCGAGATCGGCAAGAAGCCCGAGGTGACGGTGATCATCAGCCGGCTGTCGTAACGCGCGGCTCAGGGCGCGCGTGGGCTTTCGCCCACCCTACGCGGGTGTCGACGAGCGGCGCGTCGGGGTGGGTTGGAAACCCACCCTACGGGATCGGTTGGACGCGTGGGGCAGGTGGGTTTTCACCCACCCTGCAGGGTGGGTTCAGGACACCATCCGTTCGTCGAAGCTCTTGGCGATGAAGCTGGGCAGGTGGTCGCCCATGCCGACGGTTCTGGACTTGTCGTCGCCTTGCTTCTTGCCGGAGCTGCCGCGACCGCGCGAGGATTGCTTGCGGTCGTCCTCCGAGCTGGTTTCGGCTTTGGCATCGGTCGCGTCGTCGGGCGCCGGGGCTGCCTTGGCCTCGTCGGTTTTCTGCGGAGCCTCGTCGGGCTTGCGGCGGCTGCGCGAGCGGCGCGGTTTCTGCGGAGCCTCGTCGGACGTGGCGTCGGCCTCGGGCTCGGGCGCGGCATTGCCCAGCGGGTTGTCGAGGCGCGGGATCTCTTTCTGGATCAGCTTTTCGACCGCGTCGAGGGCCTTTTCGTCGCGCGGGTTGCAGAGCGTGATCGCCTTGCCCTCGCGGCCGGCGCGGCCGGTGCGGCCGATGCGGTGCACGTAATCCTCGGGGTGGCCGGGGACGTCGAAGTTGAAGACGTGGCTGACCGATGGCACGTCGAGGCCGCGGGCGGCCACGTCGGAGGCCACCAGGATGCGCAGCGAGCCCGCGCGGAAGCCGTCAAGCGTGCGGGTGCGCTGGCTCTGGTCGAGGTCGCCGTGGATGGGAGCGGCGTCATAGCCGTATTTCTTGAGCGACTTTGCGACGATATCCACGTCCGTCTTTCGGTTGCAGAAGATGATCGCGTTGGTGAGCTTGTCGCCCTCGGCGTCGATCAATGCGCGCAGCAGCTTGCGCTTTTCGCTGTCGGCGCGGTCACGGCGGGAGGGTTTGAACATCGCCACGCCCTGTTCGATCGTCTCGGAGGCCGTCGCCTGCCGGGCGACCTCGATGCGTTCGGGGCTGGACAGGAACGTGTTGGTGATCCGCTCGATCTCGGGCGCCATGGTGGCGGAGAAAAACAGCGTCTGGCGGGTGAAGGGGGTCAGACCGAAGATGCGCTCGATATCGGGGATGAAGCCCATGTCCAGCATCCGGTCGGCCTCGTCCACGACCATCACCTTGACGTCCGAAAGGATCAGCTTGCCGCGCTCGAAATGGTCGAGCAGGCGGCCGGGGGTGGCGATCAGGACGTCCACGCCCTTGTCGATGATCTGTTCCTGTTCCTTGAAGCTCACGCCGCCGATCAGGAGCGCCTTGGTCAGCTTGAGGTACTTGGAATAGGTGTCGAAATTCTCGGCCACCTGGGCGGCGAGTTCGCGCGTGGGGCACAGCACCAGGCTGCGCGGCATCCGGGCGCGGGCGCGGCCCCTTGCCAGGAGCGACAGCATCGGCAGGGTGAAGCCCGCCGTCTTGCCTGTGCCGGTCTGGGCGATGCCCAGGACGTCGCGGCCCTCGAGCGCGGGAGGAATGGCGCCCGCCTGGATGGGGGTGGGGGTCTCGTAGCCGGCTTCTTCGACGGCTTTCAGAACCTTGGGGTTGAGGCTCAGGTCAGAAAATTTGGTCATGTATGTCCACAGTTTTGCGGACACGATTCTGGCCCGCCATCTCGAATTGGCCCATGCGTGCAGGGCCTTGGTCCACTCCCCCTATCCCAAGGGCGGGCGTTGGTCAATGTGCGACGCCACGGGGCGGACAAAGAGCGGATAACGTGTGAACTGTGTGCGTTGCGGCAACAATCAAGGGCGATCAGGCGAAATTCGGGAAGTGGCGGGCGCGTTTGGCGTCCAGGTCGAGGGAGACCGCGTGCAGGTGGCCGAGCGCGTCGAGCCGGCTGCGCAGGTCCGGCGTGGCCACGCAGACCTCGGTGAAGAAGGCGCGCAGGGCGTCTTCGCCGCCCTCGGACTCGAGCATCGAGAACAGCTGATGCATCGTCAGGGCCGTTTCCGAGTTCCGAGCGTTGGCCTTGAGGTCGGGTCGGTATGAGCCTTGGCTTAGCCGGTAGCGGAACCGCGCCTGCCAGTCGTCCCAGGTGGGGGCATGAAGATGCACGAGGCGACAGTCGTCGAGGTCGAAGAGATTGGAATCGCGTGTCTTGTCGACGAAGGCGTTGTGGATACGGATGCTGACATCGGGCTGCCCGGTGCGCACGAAGATCTTCCCGGCGACGTGGCTGAGAAAGCCGCCGTTCAGATGCTCGCCGTAGCGGGGGTAAAGCCTGGCGGTCTGCTCGCGGCGGGTCCGCAGCACGGGATCGAAGCCCTTGCACCAGATCGTGCCGGGCGGCGGCGGGTCGGCGGGATCGGGCTGCATCGCCTCGACCGGGCGCACGCGGGCGGAGAGGATGCCGGGCGGGATCGCGGCCAGTTGGGCGACGAGCGGCGAGAGAAGCTGCAGGAATTCATCGACGTCGACATGCAGGAGCCAGTCGACCTGCGGATCGCGTGTATAGCAATGGGTGGCGTTCAGCGACTGGCGGTGCTGGTGCGCGTCCGGCCGCCCCTTGTCGCGGCGGCGGCGTTTCCAGTAATCGGCATCCGTCAGTATCACGCGGCACTTGGGGTGCCGCTTGAGCGCCGAGCGGGCCTCGGGCGCGTCCTCATCCAGGTAGACGAAGACGCGGTGAGCGCCCAGGTCGAGATGGTGCGCGGCGAAATTCAGGATGTCCTGGGCGGGCGCCTTGATCGTGGCGACGATGCCCCATTTGGGATCACTGCTCATGGCCGGAGCATGTGACAGGGGCGGGGGGCGCGCAAGAGGTCGATGCTTCCGGCGGAGATTTGTTATTTTTGATCAGCCGATTCCGGATCCCCTCAGCATAGCATCACGGCCTTGCACAGGCATGCGGCGAACAATGTGCTTCTGGCTAAGGGCGGGCGTCGACTGGCCCTGAAAACAGGCATCGACGACTTCGCGTCTCTTGGCGGTGCTGTGCTGATGTCTCTTGGTCATGGGCTCTTCTTATCGGAACCGCGACCCGATCTATACCTACAGAAATTATTGTCCATTCCCGTCGGCGCGCTTCAACCGTGGCACAGTATTGCTCCGTCGTTAACGGGACGGCCATTCGAAAAAATGCGATCGCAGATCGCAAAAAGTTGTTGCAGTTAAAAGATGCGCTGCCTAACGTGCGATGAATTCGGCCACTGTGCGGCTGCGTCAATGCCCCAAAAGAGGGCGCCAAGTATCAAAGGGAGTACAAATGCGGTTTGCAACTGACACTGGCGGAACATTCACTGATCTCGTCATCGAGCGGGATGGACGTCTACACCTCTTCAAATCCCCGACGGTCCCGAGCAATCCGGTGGAGGGCGTGCTTGGCGCCTTTGCGGTCGCATCGGAAGCCTTCGGGATGAGTCGCGAGGAGTTGTTGAGCCAAGGCCGTCAATTCATTCACGGCACGACGCATGCCATCAATGCCATCGTTACCGGACGGGTCGCGAAGACCGCGCTGTTGGTCAGCGAGGGCCACCCGGACATCCTTCTTCTGCGGGAAGGTGGGCGGGAGAAGCCTTTCGATCATACGGTACGGTACCAACGTGCCTTTATTCCGCGAACCCGGACCTTTGAGGTTCCAGGCCGGCTGACCGCGCAGGGTAGTGAGCTTCGGCCTTTTGACGAAGAGGCGGTTGTCCGGATTGCCCAACAGCTCCGTGACGATAACGTCGAGGCTGTCGCGGTCAGTTTGCTCTGGTCGATCATCGAGCCCGGTCACGAATTGAAAGTGGAGGAAATACTCCGAGAGCATCTGCCGGATGTGCCGGTGACGTTGTCGCACAGGCTTAATCCGTCGCTTCGCGAATATCGCAGGACAATAGCCACCGCGATCGATGCATCGCTGAAGCCTCTGATGGATCGATACATTGGCGGCCTTGAGATGGCGATGAAAGACGCTGGTTTTTCCGGTCAGGTTCTGGTTCTGACCTCGCAGGGCACGATGGTCGATGCTGATGAAATCCGGCGTGCCCCGATCCTCGCTCTCAATTCCGGGCCTTCCATGGCTCCGATTGCGGGCCATTTCGTGTCTGCCACCGAGGCGACGGAACACGATGCCATTGTCTTCGATACGGGAGGCACGACTTTCGATGTGTCTCTGGTGCGCGGAGGACGTGTACCCTTCACGCACGAAAGCTGGCTTGGTCGTCCTTACCAAAGCGATCTGACGGGTTTTCCATCGGTCGACGTGAAGAGCGTCGGGGCTGGAGGCGGCAGTATCGCCTGGGTCGATGATGGTGGGGTGCTGCACGTCGGACCGCAAAGCGCCGGTTCGGTGCCGGGGCCGGTCTGCTACAACGCCGGTGGTACCGAGCCCACGGTGTCGGATGCTGCGCTGGTTCTCGGCTATATCGATCCGGACTACTTTCTGGGAGGTAGTATCCGGCTGAATATGGAGGCAGCATCTGCGGCCATTTCCGAGAAGGTCGCCAAGCCGCTCGGTCTCTCTACCGAGGCTGCTGCTCTGGCGGTGCTTGAGGTCTGGACCGAGAACATGGTTCAGGCAATCACCGATATCACCGTGAATCAGGGTATCGACCCAACGACTGCCTGTATCATTGGTGGTGGCGGCGCCGCAGGTTTGAACGCGGTCCGAATTGCCGCCCGTATGGGGTGCCCGACGCTGCTTATCCCCGAAGTGGGGGCCGGTCTGTCTGCCGCTGGCGCAGTTGTATCCGACGTGGGTAGAGGCTATCGTCGGCTATTCGTGACCAACAGCGAAGAATTCGACGCAGACGGGGTTCGCGACACACTGGCTGAGTTGAAGGCGCAGGCCGAGGCGTTCGCTGAAAAGGTCGGAGCCTCGGAGGCTGCAATCGAGATCGATTATTTCGCCGAAGCCCGCTACGCCCATCAGGTCTGGGAAATCGATGTCGCGATCAGTCCGGACGATCTTTCAAAGCCGGATGCCACCGACAATCTCCGGGCAGCATTCCATGACGCCCACGAACGGATTTTCGCCTTCCGCGACGAGGACTCGATGGTGGAAGTGATCGCCTGGCGGGCGCAGGTCCGTTGCGAGGTGGCCAAGACGAAAGAGTTGCGGATCGCCGGTGAAGCGGGCGCGACAGGCGCCGACAGGTCGCGCAAGGCTTATTTCGCGAATGTCGGTCATACGGAGGTGCCTATCCATACCTTCGAAAAGCTGATGCCGGAAGTCGTCAAGACGGGTCCGGCGATTGTCGAAAGCCGTTTCACCTCGATCGTCATTCCACCGGGTGTGACGTTCCGCCGGTCCAGTTCGGGTAATCTCGTTGTCGAACCCGGCGCTGCAGCCGCCAGCATATCTATCGCGTCATAACCGGAGCCGAACCCATGGAAACAACCAATCTCAATGGTGCCGAACTGGCGATACTGATCAATCGGTTTGAAGGTATCGCGCGCAAGATGACCAACACGCTCTACCGGACCGGACGTTCTGGCGTTCTTAACCGGGCGCGCGACTTTTCCTGCTGTATCGTGACGGCTGACTGCCAGTTGCTGGCAACGGCAGACAGTCTGCCGATCCACGTTCTTGTTGGTCCCGACATGATGGCGCAGGCGATGAAGGATTTTCATCCGAACCTTCGGCGAGGAGATGCCTTCCTTCACAATTCTCCCTACCACGGAAGTTCGCATGCCGCTGATCACGTGCTGCTTATTCCGGTCATCGACGGCACCGGCAAGCATCGGTTCACGGTGCTGACAAAAGCGCACCAGGCGGACTGCGGCAACGCAGAGCCGACGACCTACATGGGCACTGCTCAGGACGTTTATGCCGAAGGGGCGCTGATCTTTCCGGCGGTCCGCGTGCAAGAGAACTACCGCACGATCGAAGACGTGGCGCGCATGTGCGAGATGCGAATTCGCGTACCTGACCAATGGCGTGGCGACTTCAAGGCCATGATCGGTTCGGCCCGGATTGGTGAGCAGGAGATCCTGCGCCTTGGCGAAGAAATCGGCTGGGATAAGCTGGACGCCTTTTGTGGTCAGTGGTTCGATTACAGCGAGGAGCGAATGGCCACCCGATTGTCCGAGCTTCCCGCTGGTCAGGCGTCGGCATCAAGTACACATGACCCCATTCCCGGCACACCGGACGAAGGTATCCGGATCAATGCGACCGTGACGACGAAACCCGAAGAAGGCCGGGTGACAATCGATCTCACCGACAATATTGATGCTCTTCCGTGCGGCCTGAATCTAAGCGAAGCTTGTAGTCGGTCGGCCTGTCTCATCGCTTTGTTCAATAGCATCGGAGGCGACATTCCGCGCAACGCTGGAAGCTTCAGGCGCGTGGAAATGCTGCTGAAAGAGAACTCGGTCGCTGGCATTCCCAGACATCCGACCAGTTGTTCCGTTTCAACGACCAACGTGGCTGATCGCGTGACGCATGCAGTCGCCCTGTCGATTGCCCAGCTGGGTGAGGGGTTTGGGACCGCGGAATTCGGAGCGTTCCTGCCGCCGTCCTCCGCCGTGGTGTCCGGCAATGACCCGCGGAGCGGCGAGCCATTCGTCAACCAGATCTTCCTGGGGTGCACGACCGGCGCCGGAACACCATACGAGGACGCATGGCTGACCTATCTGCATGTCGGAAACGGCGGCATGTGTTTCATCGACAGTGTGGAACTGGATGAGCTGTACCAGCCAATCCTGGTCAGCGAGCGCCGTATTCTGCCTAACACTGAAGGCGCAGGCCGACATATCGGCGCGCCTAGCCTTAGGGTCGAGTTCGGTCCGCTCGGATGTGATATCGACGTGGCGTATTGCAGCGATGGGCGGCTCAATCCGCCGCGCGGTGTGCACGGCGGGGGCACGGGCGGTGGATCGAACCAGTTCCGCCGTTCGGCGGATGGCAAGACGGAAGAACTGCAGGCGGCGGCAACCGTGCGCATTCGCCAAGAAGAGTCGATCGTCTCTGTGTGTTGCGGGGGCGGCGGCTATGGCGCGCCTACGCAGCGGGACCCGCTAAGAGTGATCAAGGATGTTCAGGACGGCTGGGTGACCAGGGACCGCGCCCTGGACGTCTATGGAGTGGTGATAACTGAGAATGGTGATCTCGATCTTGAAGCTACGCAATCGGAACGGATGCGCGCAGACGCTTGATCGATCGAGTCCCAAATTTCCAACGATGAAAAATCAAAAACATAACAGGAGGTAAGACTATGACAAACAATGTTCGTGCCCGCCGCGGCGGATTGCGGAAAGGCTTGCTTGCGGCAACACTTGCCGTCGCGACTTCGGGGCAGGCCCATTCTGAGGACATCATCGTTGGTGTTGCGACCTCGTTTAGCGGTTGGATGGCGGCATTTGACACCAATCCGACACGCGCGGCGCAGCTGGCGGTGGACGAGATCAATGCAAATGGTGGTCTGCTCGGCAATCAGTTGGAGCTGGTTCATGTCGACACCAAGACAGACCAGGCCGAAACGGCGCGCGCCGCTCAGGAACTGGTCTCGGCAGGTGCCAAGGTGATCATGGTCGCCTGCGACTTCGACATGGGGGCGCCTGCCGCTCTTGTTGCGCAGCAGGCCGGGATCATCGCGATGTCCAGTTGCGGCGCCGATGACAAGCTGGGCAACATGACAATCGGCAATAACGTTTTCACAATGGCAACCGAGGCCGACGGCACCGGGCGCATGCTCGCGGACTGGGCCTACAACATGAAGGGATGGAGGTCGGCCTACGTGCTGCTTGATACCTTCATTCAGTACGACAAGTCGCTGTGTGCCGGATTTGTCGAACGATGGAGTGAGCTTGCCGGAGCGAACTCGATCGTCCTCCAAGACGAGTTCAAGAATTCCGATGTCACGGTTGCCTCACAGATTTCACGGTATCAGGCAAAGGGTCAGGAAGCGGATCTTATGATGTTGTGTAGCGTTCCTCCCGGGCTTGCCAGCGCGATCCGTCAGTTCCGGTCCGCTGGTATCGACATTCCGATCCTCGCAGGCACGGGCGGTGACTCCAGTTCGTGGCATTCGGCGGTACCGGGTCTGTCAAACTACTACCACCTGAGCAACTCGGCTGACGCCGGCGTGGAGGACCCGAGGTCGCGCAACCGCGACTTCTTCGAGCGATACAAAGCGGCCTACGGCGAACTTCCGGCCTCGGGTCAGGGTATCACCGGGTATTCGGTAATTGAAGCATGGGCACGGGCTGTGGAAAAGGCAGGGACTTTCGAGACAGACGCTGTCCGGGCCGCGTTGGAAAGTTTCTCTGATGAGGAGCTTCTTGTAGGTCCGACGTCGTTCACTGCCGAAAAGCACAGCAATGATGAACGTCCGATGCTTCTCACGGCCACGACGGACGGAAAAACCGAGGCCCTTGGCTATTATGACATGGCCACCGGCGAGTACATGGCCGCCGAATGATCATTGCGAAGAGATTTCCGGGTGTTTCACCCGGACGTCTTCCTGGGGAGAATGCATCATGTCCGGACACCTAACCACGCGAGGCGTGACCGTCCGTTACCACGGCCTGACTGCGCTTGAGGATGTCAGTATTTCCCTCGCTCGGGGCCAAGTCGTTGGGCTGCTCGGCCCGAATGGGGCCGGAAAGACAACGATGGTGAACGTACTGTCGGGTTTCACGCGTCCCTCCAGTGGTACGGTAGAGATTGACGGCAAGGTCCTGAACCGCGCCCGCCCGGATTCTCTCGCACGATGTGGAATAGTGCGGACGTTTCAGTCTGTCCGGTTGTTCCAGCGGATGACTGTACGGGAAAATGTTCATGTCCCGGTTTTCGCGCACAGCGCAGGCCGCGCTGAAGGCGAACAGTCCGCTCAGAGGGCGTTGGATTTCGTTGGAATTGCAGACGCAGCCGACAAGATTGCGGGCGCGCTGCCCTACACCCAGGAACGGCTGGTTGGGATTGCCAGGGCGCTCGCACTTGAGCCGCAGTTCTTGCTGCTTGACGAGCCCGCGGCCGGCATGAACGACGCCGAGGGGGCACAGCTGGTCGATCTCATTGCGCGGATTCCGGCTGAATATGGCTGCGGCGTCCTTTTGATCGAACACAACATGCCGGTTGTCATGGCCGTCTGCGAGAAACTGCATGTCCTGCGCGAAGGGCGCACATTGGCCGTAGGTGGGCGCGACGAAGTGCGTGGCGATCCGGCAGTAATCGAAGCCTATCTCGGGAGTCACTGATGCTGCTGGAGATCAATAATCTGTGCGTCGACTATGACAAGGTTCCGGCGGTCCGGAACCTCAACCTCGAAGTCAAAGAAGGGCAGGTGGTCTGTATCGTCGGTCCGAATGGCGCGGGGAAATCCACGACGGCGATGACGATCGCCGGGGCAAAGCGGGCAACTTCGGGGTCCATCGTATTCGATGGCGTCGACCTAGGGCGGATCCCGCCGGAAACCGTCGCCGCACATGGGATCAGCCTTGTTCCCGAGGGGCGGCACATTTTTGGCCGCATGTCGGTTCGTGAAAACCTTTTGGTCGGAGCGCCGCTGATTAGAGATCAGGGGCAACATGGGCCGAGGCTTCAACGTATGTACGATCTGTTCCCGATCCTTGGCGAGCGCCGAGACCAAGTTGCCGGTCAGTTATCAGGCGGCGAACAGCAGCAGTTGGCAATCGCCCGTGCCCTGATGACGGCGCCGAGGCTGCTGATTGTGGACGAACCTTCACTTGGTCTTGCCCCGCAATTTGTAGATTTGGTCTTCAGCACTTTTGCCCGCCTGCGGGATGAAGGCGTTACGCTGCTGATTATCGAACAAAGCAGCCGGCGGGCTTTGGCTCTGGCTGACCAGCTATACCTGATGCGGTCCGGGGGAATCGTGATGGAAGGGACTGTGGATGAACTGACGGCAAACGCCGAATTCGAGGCGACCTATTTCGGGGAGGTCACATCAGGATGAATTGGTTGCAGCTAATTGTCGACGCGCTCAGTCTGGGCGGCGCCTATGCTCTCGTCGCCTTGGGCATCGGTCTCGTCTTCGGCGTGATGAGGATGATCAATTTCGCCCATGGCGACCTGATAACGCTTGGCGCCTACGCCCTTGTTGTCCCGTCCTCAGCCGAGATCGCACGGCCCTTCATTGGAGACCTGGGCGTCTGGCTCATGGTTCCGATGATCATAGGTTTCGTCACGTTGATGATGCTGGCGACCGAACGCTTTGCGTTTCGGCCGTTGCGAGCCCATAATGCCGACGGGGCCAGCCTTCTGATCGCCTCTTTCGCGATCAGCTATCTAATTCAGAACGTCATTCTCTTCGTGCATACGGGGCGCCCGAAATCCGTAAACATTCTTGACAGCCTGAGTGGCTACATCTCGATCGGCGATGTGCGGTTGCCTCTCATCGATGTGGCAACAGTTGCCGCGACGGTCGTGCTCTTCGCGTTTGTCATCATCTTCCTCGGATTCACTAGACCGGGACGCGAGATTCGCAGTGCTTCGGAAGACTTCCTGATGGCACGCCTGCTCGGCGTGAAAGCCAACCGGGTGATCGCCTATGCCTTCGCCGTCTCTGGGGTGCTGGCGGGCGCGGTGTCTCTTCTCTACGTCGCGAAGACCGGAGTTCTTGACTACCGGATGGGCGTTCCACTGGCCATCGCTGGCTTCGTTGGAACTGTTCTTGGCGGCATGGGCAGTCTCTGGGGCGCCATGATGGGCGGGCTGACGCTTGGAATTGCCTCTGCTCTTCTGCAGGCCCTGTTGCCGCCTGAACTTAGGGCGTCCCGCGACGCCTTCCTGTACGGGCTTGTTATCCTCGTTCTTCTGGTACGTCCGCAGGGCATCTTTTCTTCCTCAAAAAGGCTGGAACGAGTATGACCGACACAGTGGGTAAACTGGACGTCCCTCAGAAAAGGGCACTGCTGCGAACGTGGACCGGGCAGGTCTTGCGTCCAGCAGCACTTCTTGTCCTGCCGCTTGCGGCGCTATGCATACTAGTGTCCCTCGTCGGTGCCTCGCGCCTGGAAAGCATCATGACCGAGGCCCTGATCTACGTGGTGATGGTCGTTGGCCTCTCGATTTTCATCGGCAACTCCGGGATCGTATCTTTTGGGCATGTCACATTTGCGTTGATCGCAGCCTATGCTTCTGCCTGGCAGACCTGCTGCGGTCCGATGAAGGGCATATTCATGCCGGATCTTCCTGCCTGGCTGCTGGCGTTGCAGGTTCCGGTTCTGGGAGCGGCCGTGATTGCATCAGCGCTCGCTGCCCTCGTCGCTTTGCTGCTCGGAACCATGCTTATGCGACTGTCGGGCACTGCGGCGTCGATCGCCTTGCTGTCGATGCTCTTTGTCTTCAAGACCATCTACGAGAACTGGCAGGGATGGACGGCGGGCCAGAGCGCGGTCGTGGGGCTTCCCACATATGTCTCGCTCTGGACCGCTTTCGCCGCTGTGCTTCTGGCAATCATGATCGCGACAATCTACCGGATCTCATCCTTTGGTCTTCGTCTGCGCGCCGTTCGCGAGGATGAAGCCGCCGCACGCGCCTCGGGCGTCAACGCTTGGGCGCAGAAACTGATAGCGTTCACGGTCAGCGGTTTCGTTTCGGGACTTGGTGGCGTTCTCTACGGACATTTCTTGGGGACGATTTCTGTCAGCATGTTCTGGTTGGACATGACATTCCTTACCCTTGCGATGCTGGTGGTAGGCGGGCTGAGATCGCTGACGGGCGCTGTTGTCGGGACAATGACGGTGGTCGTGCTGCGTGAAAGCATTCAGGTTTTTGAACGCGGTATCGCGGTTGGCGATGATCTCTTGAAGGCTCCGGAGGGCACCCGGGAAATCCTTTTGGCGTTTCTATTGTTGCTGGTTCTGATTTTTCGACCGGAAGGAATTGTTGGAGAA
Source organism: Roseovarius atlanticus (assembly GCF_019802205.1). Classification (GTDB taxonomy): domain Bacteria; phylum Pseudomonadota; class Alphaproteobacteria; order Rhodobacterales; family Rhodobacteraceae; genus Roseovarius; species Roseovarius atlanticus_A. Next base: position 1,700,291 of record NZ_JAHVHQ010000003.1, on the reverse strand, counting down.
CGTGAAGCGGGAGAGAAACGATGAAAAAGAAACCGGCTCCGGCCTCGACCTCGCTGCTGTCCAAGGTCGAGACCCATTCGGTCCAGGACAGAGTTTACTGGCAACTCCGTGATATACTGATGCGTGGGGGGTTCGCGCCGGGAGAAAAGCTCAGTTCCCGTAAGCTGGCGGCCTCCCTCGGAACCTCGGACATGCCGGCGCGGGCTGCGCTTGGCCGCCTTTTGGCGGAACAGGCATTGGTACAGAATTCCAACGGCACTTTTTCCGTCCCGCTCATCAGTTTACGCAAGTTTCAGGAAGTCATGGAAGCGCGGGCGCTGCTGGAGAGCAGGGCAACAGAACTCGCCTGCGGTCTGATTGACGACGCCGGTTTCGCAGAGCTTCACGATGCGGCCGCCGGGCTGGATCGCGCCATCTCGGAAAACGTAATCGAGGACTATCTGGATCACAACCAGCGACTGAAATTTACGGTTTATCGGTACTGCCCGTCAGAAACGCTGCAATCGCTGATACGATTGATGTGGCTTCAGGCGGGGCCATTCCTGCGCCATCTGAACAAGGGCCTGGATCGGATGATCGAGGCGAACTTCCACGACGAGGCGATTGAGGCGCTGAGTAGTGGCGACGGCGCTGCTGCGGGCGAAGCAATTTCGCGCGATATTCTTGCCGGCATGGCTTTCCTGTCAACACATGGCGAGTTCGTTGAGGAGCTACCGACCTTGCGCCCATCCGCTACCGGATTGAATTGAGAGAGTAACAGGGTGACGCACATGCAGTTAGCTGTTCTGGGTTGCGGTTTGATCGGCCAAAGCTGGACCGCGCTTTTTCTGGCCCGTGGACATGATGTCATGATCTGGGACCCCTCTCCGGAAGCGCGAGACGGAATGGCCGACGGAGTTGTCCGGCCATTGCAGCAGTTGGCGGAGCTGGGTTTCGGCAATGGTAGTGCGAAAGGGCAACTGATACCCTGCGACAAACTGGAAGACGCTGTACGGGGCGCGGAACTCGTGCAGGAGAACGCCCCGGAAAACGTTCCGCTCAAACAGGCGCTTTATGCCCAGGTGGAAGCCGCGGCGTCCAGTGACACTCTGATCGCGTCGAGCACGTCCTCCTTGGTCTGGAGCGAGCTTTCCGAGGGCATGGTTCATCCTGAACGGTTCCTGACGGCTCACCCCTTCAATCCCCCGCATCTTATGCCGCTTGTCGAGATTTACGGACGCGACAATGCGACCGTTGCCAAGGCCGAGGCCTTCTACCGCGATCTCGACAGGCAAACTGTCTGCCTGAAACGCGAAGCAGTAGGTCATATCGCAAATCGGCTTGCCTCGGCACTGTGGCGTGAGGCAGTGAATATCGTTGCAGAGGGCATCGCCGATGTCCCGCAAGTCGACGCGGCCCTCTTGAATGGTCCCGGCCTGCGCTGGTCCGTGGTCGGGGCGCATATGGCCTACCATCTTGGTGGGGGCGCAGGCGGTATCGCTCACTACCTTAGCCATCTTGGGCCAAGCCAGGAAAAGCGATGGTCGACCCTTGGCTCGCCAAACCTCACGCCCGAGGTCTGCGCTTTGCTTGTTGAGGGGGTGATGGCCGAGGCGGGCGGCAAGAGCATTTCGCAACTCGAGACAGACCGGGACGCTCGGCTGATCGCTGCGATCAATGCACGGAGATCATGATGACTACGCCGGATACGCCGCGCAGGCGCATTGCGCTGATACACGCGCTCGAAGAGTCTGTTGCCCCGATCCGGGCGGCATTTCAGAGCCACTGGCCTGAAGCCTACGCATTTGATCTTCTTGACACCTCACTGGCCGTAGATCGTGCTCACGCTGGTTCGCTGGACGCCGCGATGATGAAGCGATTTGCTTCGCTCACAGAGTACGCCATGTCTGCCGACGGATTGGCCGGGCGGGCCGAAGGCATCCTTTTTACCTGCTCGGCATTCGGGCCCGCAATCGACGCGGTCAAGGCTCGTTTTCATATCCCGATCCTGCGCCCCAATGAAGCGGCATTCGAACAAGCAATCAAGCTAGGTCGCTCAATCGGACTTGCAGTGACGTTCGGTCCATCCGAAGCCTCCCTGCGAACTGAACTGGAACACATGGCCGCCGCCAGAGGCCATAAGATAGAAGTCCGCAGTGTTTTCGTTGAAGACGCATTGGACGCGCTCAAGTCAGGCGACGGTTACGGGCATGATGTGCGGGTCGCAGAAGCCGTCAGGCAATTCGACGACGTTGATGTTGTAGTGCTTGGGCAGTTTTCCATGGCCCGCGCGGCCGAAAAGGCGCGCGACGTCGTCTCTGCACCTGTCCTTACAACCCCTGAGGCTTCTGTCCGCGCAATACGCAGTCGGCTTACCCAGGGGGCCGCCCCGCAAATTCATTCGCCACGTTAAACCTGAAAGTCCGAACCAATGACACATCCGAGAAATGTTTCCCTCGATCAAATGGACCGCGAAAGCTTGTTCCACCCGGTCAGTTCAATTGCCGACGTCATGCGCAATGGTCCGTCGATCTATAAGAGCGCACAGGGCGTGTCGGTACGTAACGCCGATGGCCGGGATCTTATCGACATGGGCGCCGGACTGTGGTGCGTAAACGTCGGGTACGGCCGGGCGGAACTGGCTGATGCCGCAGACAAAACGATGCGAGAGATGAGCTTTCAGCATCTGTTTGGTGGCGCGTCCTCTGAGCAGTCGATACTCTTGGCCGATCGTCTTTTGAATTTGTTTCGTGACACGGCAGATGCGCCGCATATGGCCCGCGTTTTCTTCGGCACCTCGGGGTCAGATGCGAACGATACCGCTTACAAGCTGGTGCGCCACTACAACAATTTGCGCGGACTGCCGGACAAGAAAAAGGTGATCTCGCGCGTTGGCGCGTATCACGGCCTCACCTACGCATCCAGCAGCCTCACCGGAATTTCCGTTTATCACAAGGCATTTGACCTTCCAATCCCCGGGGTGCTGCACACCTCTTGCCCGCATTATTACGGGTTCGGGCTGCCCGGCGAAGATGAGAAGGCTTTTGCGGAGCGAATGGTGGTCGATCTGGTGAAACTTATCGAGCGGGAAGGTGCAGAAACGATCGCAGCCTTCATTGCCGAGCCGGTGATGGGCACCGGCGGTGTGTTCCTGCCCCCATCCGGTTATTTCGAGAAAGTGCAAGAGGTCCTTGATGCGTATGACATCCTGTTCATTGCAGATGAGGTTATCACGGGATTTGGACGCACGGGCGATTGGTTCGCAACCGGCAAATATCGGTTGCGCCCCGATATTGTGTCCCTCGCCAAGGGATTGACCAGCGCGTATTTTCCGATGTCCGCGAGCCTCGTTTCTGAGCGCATCTGGAGTGTTCTGGAGGAAGCCTCTGACAAGACCGGGGCGTTTATGCATGGGTTTACTTATTCCGGCCATCCAGTCGGAAGTGCGGTGGCACTTGCCAATATCGACTTGATGGAACGCGAGAAGCTCGTGGAAAATGCCGCGACGCTTGCTCCCCATTTCGCCGCCAGGCTTCGCGACCGCCTAGGTGAAAACCCCTATATCGGTGACATTCGAGCGGTCGGCCTGATGGCCGGTGTAGAGTATGTCGCAGACCGTGCCAAACGGACGGCATTCCCGGATAACAGCGGGCCACACCGGATTGTCGCGCGGCATGCGCTCGAAGCCGGAGTGATGACCAGGGCCTTGCCCTTTCTACCCATCAACTCTTTCTCGCCACCTCTGTCGATAACAAAAGCCGAACTCGACGAAGGCATAGACCGCTTTGCCATTGCTGTCGACAAGGCCACGCCAGAGCTTGCGAACCTCCTGAAGTGATCCGGACCCTACAATGAAGAAGAATCTGATTGCCGGCGCCTGGACCGGCGCCGCCGACGCAACCTCCAACTCCAACCCGAGCGATCTTTCGGACGTTATCGGGGATTACGCCGATGCCAGCGTAGAGGACGTTGCCGATGCCGTCAGCGCCGCACATGCTGCCTTCGCCAGCTGGGCGCGAACGTCGCCCGAGTACAGGTCGGACATACTGGAGCGCGCGAGCGCGGAGATCCTTGCGCGCAAGGAAGAACTCGGGCGGCTATTGTCCCGGGAGGAGGGGAAAACGCTTGCTGAAGGCATCGGTGAGGTTACCCGTGCCGGTCGAATTTTCCGGTACTTTGCGGGCGAAGCACTCAGGATCACTGGTGAGCGCCTAGACTCGGTGCGTGACGGAATAGATGTCGAGATACTGCGCGAGCCTGAAGGCGTGATCGGCGTGGTCACACCTTGGAACTTCCCGATCGCAATACCCGCGTGGAAAATTGCCCCCGCTCTCGCTTATGGCAATACGGTCGTTTTCAAACCCGCCGAGCTCGTTCCAGGTTGCGCGTGGGAACTAGCCGACATCCTGAAGCGCGCGGGTCTACCGGCCGGTGTCTTGAACCTCGTTATGGGGCGCGGAGCGGTGGTCGGCGAAGCGATCGTGCGATCGCCTCTCGTCAGGGCGATCAGCTTTACCGGATCGGTCCGAACCGGGCGGCAGATCCGATTGGCATGCATGGAGAACGGCAAGAAAATGCAAATGGAGATGGGCGGTAAGAACCCCCTCATCATCTGCTCCGATGCTGACCTGGATACTGCGGTATCGGTGGCGATCAACGGCTCGTATTTCTCCACTGGCCAACGCTGTACGGCCTCAAGTCGTATTATTGTCGAAACCGACGTTCACGACAGATTTGTCGAACGGATGATTGCACAACTTGCCGACCTGCGTATCGACCACGCCCTCGACCCAGCCACCGATATCGGGCCGGTTGTCAGCGAAACCCAGTTTGAGCAAGATATCGATTACATTCGCATTGGGCAGTCAGAGGGCGCGAACCTTGCATTCGGCGGAAAGGCACTGGAGCGAAAGACCAAAGGGTACTTTCTGGAGCCGGCACTATTCACCGACACGAACAACGGCATGCGCATAAACCGGGAAGAGATTTTCGGGCCGGTTGCATCAGTTATTCGAGCGGGCGATTATGAAGAGGCCGTCTCGATCGCCAATGATACTGCATTTGGCCTGTCGTCCGGAATCTGCACGACGTCCCTTTCGAAAATGAACGATTTCAAGCATCGGTCGGCGGCAGGCATGGTCATGGTGAATACCCCGACTGCCGGTGTCGACTACCATGTCCCTTTCGGCGGCCGCAAAAGTTCATCACATGGTCCAAGAGAACAGGGCGCACACGCGCGCGACTTCTATACGAGTTTGAAGACGGTTTACGTCACTTCTTGAAACGTTCGGGTGAGTTCACAGCTAAACGCTCTCCATTAAGTCCGGGCAAGTACACACCTTAAATTTCTGAGATCTAAGGAAGATTTGTTCCGACGGCACCCAGTGAGAACGTATGACACAAGAAGGATATCCCTCCGGCGGGGATATTTGGAGCCAGGGGAAGATCAGGAGCGGTCCTGTGTGGCCGAGGGGTGCGGCACGGGGCGGTACCCGGCGGCCAGCGTGGCGACGGTCGAGGCCGGGGTGAGCACGGTCGCGGGCCCCGTGCTCCGGGGCAGGGCGGCGGTGTAGCCGCCGGGGGCGTAGCGCAGGACATGCCCGCCCCAGACCAGGTGCGGCGCGTCGCCATTCAGGATGAAGGCGCCGTCAGGCAGGCTTTCAAGCGGGGCGGTGTGGCGGACCTGCGCGCGCCTGCGGGTGACGCGGTCACGGTGCATCAGACGGTCGATCTCGGCCAGTGTCGCAGTGCCGTTGGCCGCGTGGAAAAGCGCAACGAAGCGTCGATGCGCGGCGCGGCGGCATTCGCCGCAGGGGCGGTGACCGGCGGCAAGCGCCGTGGGCTCGTCGAGAAAGAAAAGCTCGGTGTAGGCTCTTGGCTGCATGAGCTTGCGACGGCGGTCCTTGAAGTCCAGCAGGCAGGTGACCCAGTGCGGGTGGCGCCAGCGGGCCTTTCCCAGCTGCCGATCGGCGTCGTGCAGGATGCCGCGATTGCCCATGAGGGTGCCGCGTTCGGGCGTGGCCGCGATCTCGCCGGTGGGCAGGACGCGGTTTTGAAGGGTCACGGTTGCTTCCTGGCGCGACGCTCTGCCCGTGCGGCCTTCATCCGCTGAACCCGGGAGAAGACGGTACGCGTGTCGGAGACGACCAGCCGCAGCATCGCGCGGGCAAGGGGGGCGATGGTCGCGTCGGCCTCGGACAGCAGCCAGAGCCGGGCGAGCATGTTCTTGTCGAGGTCGCCCGACTTGAAGGAATAGCGGGTGACCGCGAAGGGCATGCTGTGGCGCTTTTCCCCGGGTCGAAGGCTGAAGAGCTTGCGCCCGGAGAGCCCGCTGTAGCTGCGTTCGCTCTCGTAGAGCTTGATCGTGTCGAAGAGCACCGAAAGCCCCATTCCGCAGGCGCGTTGGTCGCCGGTCCGGCCATGATCCGCAAAGGTGGTGGCGGAGGACACCATCCAGCGCACGGGCATGTCCTTGACCAGGCGTGCGCCATGCTCGGACCACAGGCGGAAAAACAGGGTCAGGGCCTCATCCGGCGGATCCCGCCGGCGCAGCACCGCGATGAGGATCGCATTCAACACATGCGCCTCGCTGCAGCCGGCCAGTTGAGCGCTGAAATCCTCGTGCTTTTCATGGATGTCGCGCGTCTTCCGGCGCGGTGGCACGGGGCCGGGGGAAACGGTTGCGTGGAAGTAAGGAGAAAGGTCCGCGTCGACTGGCGGCAGCAGGTCTTGCCAATTGGTGAACTGGGTGCGCTTGCTCTCGAACCGCCTTACGAGTGAGGCAAATCCGCCGGGGTAAACCTGGTCATCCATCGCGCCAGAATGATGCGAAGAGGCCCGTCACACCATCATTTCCTTGGTCGCCGACAGCTTGATCTCGGGGTAGTCCCGCTCGACGCGGTCGATGTCCCATTGCAGGCGGGTGAGGTAGACCGTGTCGCCGTCGTTATCGAGTGCGATGTGCTGCTTGTTGGCATTGATGAATTTCTCGACCGCCTCTTTCGGGCCGTGGACCCAGCGGGCGGAGGTGAATTGCGACGGCTCGAAGCGGACGGGCAGGCCGTATTCCAGCTCGATCCGGCTGCCCAGGACCTCGAATTGCAGCTGGCCCACGACGCCGACGATGAAGCCCGCGCCCATGGTGGGTTTGAAGACCTTGGCGGCGCCTTCCTCGGCGAATTGCATCAGGGCCTTTTCCAGGTGCTTGGCCTTCATTGGGTCGCCCGCGCGGCAGTTCTGCAGGAGTTCCGGCGCGAAGGAGGGGATGCCGGTGACGCGCAGGGCCTCGCCCTCGGTGAGGGTGTCGCCGATGCGCAGCTGTCCGTGGTTCGGGATGCCGATGATGTCGCCGGCCCAGGCCTCTTCGGCCAGTTCGCGGTCGGAGGCGAGAAAGAGCACGGGGGCGGAGACCGTCATGGGCTTCTTGGAGCGCACATGGGTCAGTTTCATGCCGCGTTTGAAGTGCCCGGACGCCATGCGCACGAAGGCGACGCGGTCGCGGTGCTTGGGGTCCATGTTGGCCTGCACCTTGAAGACGAAGCCGGAAACCTTTGATTCCTCGGGTGAAATCTGGCGCGGCTCGGCGGATTGCGGCTGCGGTTCCGGCCCGTAGGTGCCGATGCCGTCCATCAATTCCTTGACGCCGAAGGAGTTGATGGCGGAGCCGAACCAGATCGGGGTCATGTGGCCTTCGAGCACCGATTGCGGGTTGAGATCGGGCAGCAATTCGCGAGCCATTTCAACGTCTTCGCGCAGTTTCTCGACAAGGTTGGCGGGGACGTGATCGGCCAGTTTGGGGTCGTCCAAGCCGTTGATTGCAATGGATTCCGCGACCTTGTTTCGGTCTGCGCGGTCCATCAGTTCGAGCCGGTCATTGAGCATGTCGTAGCAGCCGATGAAATCGCGCCCGACACCGATGGGCCAGGACGCGGGCGTCACGTCGATCGCCAGCATTTCCTGTATTTCGTCAATGATTTCAAAGGTGTCGCGGCTTTCGCGGTCCATCTTGTTGCAGAAGGTCAGGATCGGCAGATCGCGCAGGCGGCAGACCTCGAAGAGCTTCTGCGTCTGGCTTTCCACGCCCTTCGCGCCGTCGATCACCATGACGGCGGCATCGACCGCGGTGAGGGTGCGATAGGTGTCTTCGGAAAAGTCCGAGTGGCCGGGCGTGTCGACGAGATTGAAGCGGAATCTGTTGAAATCGAACGACATTGCAGATGCCGAGACGGAAATGCCCCGGTCCTTTTCCATCTGCATGTAGTCCGAGCGGGTGCGTCGCGCCTCGCCCTTGGCGCGGACCTGTCCGGCCATCTGGATGGCGCCGCCGTAAAGCAGGAACTTCTCGGTCAGGGTGGTCTTGCCGGCATCGGGGTGGCTGATGATGGCAAAGGTGCGCCGCCGGGCGATTTCGGCCGGCAGATCGGGGCGATTTGGGACGGTATCCAACATGAGCGACGCTATAGAGGCGGCGCGGGGCAGGTGCAAGATTCGGGCGTCGGTATCGCGTCGGTATCCGGGTGGCATCGCGTCGGTGTCATTTTGGTGTGCCAGGGCGATGCTGTCAGGATGTGGCCAGAGGCGGCGCCCGGCATCGAGACGCCAGTGGACCGGACGGGCCGGGGATGGCAGTGTCGGAACATTGCGAGAACACACATATGGGAGATCCGAGAGATGGACATGATGCAGGTCGCGAAGGAACTGGTGGCCGGGTGCCGCGAGGGCCGGGCGAAGGAGAACCTGGACCGGCTTTACGCCGCCGACGCGGTGTCGGTGGAGGCCGTCGACATGGGGCAGGGCCGCGAGACCCACGGGCTGGACGGGATCCGGGCCAAGCACGAGTGGTGGGAGGGCGCGATGGAGATGCTGGAGGCCGAGGTGACTGGGCCGATGTGGCATGGCGACGACCGCTTCGCGGTAATCTTCCGCTCGAAGGTCAAGGAGACGGAGACCGGCAAGGTGTCGGACATGGAAGACGTCGGCGTCTACACCGTTGCGGACGGCAAGATCGTGCGCGAGGAGTTCTTCTACACCTATTCGGAGGTGTGAGGCAGCCTAGCGCGTCGAGGCGGCCTTGAGCAGCTTGGCCATGTCGGGCCGGACCTCGCCCTCGTTCACCTCGAATTCGAGGTGGGTCCGCCTGGCATGGCCGCCGCCGGGCAGGGCGCGGGCCAGTTCGTCGTTGAGCTCCTGCGGCAGGACGGCGCGGGTGCGCGTGTCGACCAGCAGGGTCTCGGCGGCGATGCCTTCGGCATAGATGATCTGGTGGGTGTCGAAGAGAAGCTGGTAATAGTCGACGAAGCCGCCATCCTCCTGCACCACGGTGTCGCCGTTCACCAGGTGGCGGGCGCGGATCAGAACCTCGGACCGGCCGGCGCCGAGCGCGTCGGAGCGTTGATAGACGAACAGCCGGTGATCGGGGCTGACCAGCAGGTCGCCGGTGTTGTTCATCACGCCCGCGCGGATGCGGATGGGCGAAAACTCTCCCACGGCGCGCACGGTGGACTGGCCGATCCAGCGCACCGGCTGGGGGCCGTCGTCGCGGGTGAGCACGCGGTCGCCGACCTTGAGATCCTCGATCGGGGTCTGGGCGCCGGAGGCCATGGTGATATGCGTGCCCTTGGAAAACGACACGCAGGCCACCTCGGCGAATTTCTGGCGGGCGTTGACGGTGTCGATGCCCACGAGGCTGTAGCCGGTGCGCGGTTTCAGTTGCGCCAGCGGGTGGGCATAGACCTGGGCCACGTCGCCGGCGGCGTCGACCTCGACCAGGATCAGGATTTCGGAGGTCTGGCCGTTGGCGGACATCACCGTCAGGCAGCTGTCGAGATGCACGGTGGCGCCGGGTGTGCCGAGGCGGGAGCCGTCGACGACGGTGAGCGCGTTGCCGTCGCCGGGGGCCAGCGACAGGCGGTGCAGGCGGGCGCCGACGCGCAGGTCGTAAGTGTCGTCGAGGTCAAGCTCGTCGGCGAAGGATATGGAATCGCCAAGATTGGCACCGTTGATGACCGTGAAATCCGCCGCCCGAAGGACGGGGATGGCATAAGCCGGACGATCTGGGCCCTTGGTCATGATGTTCCTTTTGCCTGTTGCGGTCCGTTGGCGGACCCGCGCTGCCCTGACTGGACGGCATAGCCTAGGATTGTGGCGTCATGTGGTCAACACGGCGACGCGTGCGGGGGTTTCGCTGGTCCTGAAAGGGGCGGAAATGCTAACTGAGGGCAAACGATCGGGAGAGACTATCATGGACCTTGGAATAAAAGGTAAACGCGCGCTGGTCTGCGCGTCGTCGAAAGGGCTGGGGCTGGGCTGTGCCCGGGCGCTGGCGGAGGCGGGCGTGAACCTGGTGATGAACGCGCGGGGGGAAGAGGCGCTGGAGGCGTCGGCCGAGGCCATTCGCGGCGACTTTGGCGTGGAGGTGACCACCGTGGCCTGCGACGTGACCACGCCAGAGGGGCAAGAGAAGGTGATAAGTGCCGCGGAAGGCGTTGATATCCTTGTGACAAACGCGGGCGGCCCGCCGCCGGGAAAGTGGACGGACTGGGACCGCGAGGATTTCATCAAGGCGCTGGATGCCAACATGCTGACGCCCATCGCCTTCATCAAGGCGCTGGTGCCGGGCATGATGGAGCGGGGCTGGGGCCGGGTGGTCAACATCACCTCGCAGAGCGTGAAGGCCCCGATCCCGGTGCTGGGGTTGAGCAATTCGGCGCGCGCGGGCCTGACCGGATATGTCGCCGGCACGGCCCGTCAGGTGGCGGTAAAAGGCGTTACGATCAACAACCTGCTGCCCGGCATTCATGCGACAGACCGGGCCGATTCGCTGGACAAGGGCGTGAGCGAGGCGCAGTCGATCAGCCTTGACGAGGCGCGGGCGCGACGGGCGGCGACGATCCCCGCCGGGCGCTATGGCACGGCCGAGGATTTCGGCGCGACCTGTGCGTTCCTGTGCAGCCGGCACGCGGGGTTCATCGTGGGGCAGAACATCCTGCTGGACGGTGGCGCGATCAACGCCACGCTCTAGGGCGCGCACACGGGCGATCACGTTCGCGTCGGGATGCGCGAAGGGTCTGGCGCGGGTGCAGGGGCGCTGCTAACGATTCGAGACCTGGATCGAAGAGGAGCAGCGTCCGTGCAAACCACTGCCATCATTGTCATTTTCGGGCTTGTTCTGGTGGCGAGCCTTGTGGTGGCCCCGCGCCGCGCGACGGTCGAAGGGTTCTTTGGCGGCGCGAGTGAGACAGGGCGTGCGCCGACGCTGTGGGTGCTGGTGCTGAGCCAGGTCACGACATGGATTTTCGCGCGGTCGCTGATGAATTCGGCGATCCTGGGGTACTTCTATGGCATCTGGGGCGTGCTGGCCTATGCGACCTACTACGGCTCGTTCCTGACCGGCGGTTTCATCGTGGGGCGGTTGCGGCACGCCGGTGCGGGATCGGTGCAGGACTGGCTGCGCGGGCGGTTCGGGGGCACGGGCACGACGCTTTACAACATCGTGATCGCGCTGCGGCTGTTGTCGGAGGTATTCGCCAACCTGCTGGTCGTGGGCTTGATCTTTGCCGCGGCGCTGCCCGGGGTGGGCATGGCGCGCGAGGCGTCGATCCTGCTGGTGGCGGGGCTGGGCCTGGCCTATAGCGCCTGGAGCGGGCTGAGCGCGGCGTTGCGGACGGACGTGGTGCAGATGCTTGTTTTCCTTTTGGTTTTCGGCGTGGCCTTCGTGGCGCTGGTGACCGCGCCGGGGTTCGATCTCGGTGCGGTGCTGACGGCGGAGGGGGCCAGCGGGGCGTGGAATGGGCAAGTCCTGTTGCTGGTGGCGCTCTTGCAGGTGTTTTCCTACCCGGCGCATGACCCGGTGATGATGGATCGCGGGTTTCTCGCTGATGAGAAGACGACGCGCTTGTCTTTCCTGTACGCCTTCTGGATCTCGTTCCTGTGCATCCTGGGGTTCGGTTTCTTCGGGATCGAGGCGGCGCTGCGGGGTGCGCAATACGAAGGCGAGCTTCTGGGCACATGGGCGGGGATGTTCCCGGCCTGGGTCTATGTGGCGCTGCTGGTGTCGCTGCTGGTCAGTGCGTTGTCGACGCTGGATTCCGCGCTGGCCAGCGCGGCGCGGCTGATGGTGGACGAGCTGGGGCTGGCGCCGCGCACTCTGTCGGGCGGGCGCGTGGCGATGGTGGGCTTCATGGTGGCGGGTGCGGCGCTGACGCTCTGGGGCAACCAGAGCCTGTTTGACGCGGTGGCGGTCAGCGGTACGGCGAGCCTCTTTCTGACGCCGGTGCTGTTGGCCGGGCTGGTGATGGGGCGGCGGGTGCCGGTCTGGGCCTATTCGGTGAGTTTTGTGGCGGCGATGGCCGGCGCGGGGGCCTATTTGGCGCGGGGCGCCGTGTTCGCGCCAACGCCACTGGCGGAGTGGCACAAGTACGAGCAATTGCTCGCGATATGCGTGGTCGTGCTGGTGGCGGGCTTTGCCACGGTTTTCGCGTCGGCGCGCCGGATGGGCTAGGCGCCAATTTTTGCGCAAAAATTGGGCCGGAAAATTCGAATTTTCCGGCTGCGCCCCTGAAAAACCCGGGATCTGCGGCGGATTGGTTCTTCCAACCGGCGGCGCAAGGGCATAGATACGGTTGACGTACATCCTGCGGGACCCCAGAAACGGGGCCGGGATAAGGGAGACATATCATGCTGAACAACATCGGCCTTCCGGGGCTTTTGCTGATCGCGGTGGTCGTGCTGGTTCTTTTCGGACGCGGCAAGATCTCTTCGCTGATGGGCGAAGTGGGCAAGGGCATCACCTCGTTCAAGAAGGGCGTCGCGGAAGGAAACAAGGAAGTCGAGGACGCCAGCAACGACGCGGCGGACTCGGCCCGGGACGTCACGCCCGAAGACGACAAAGAAAAAGACAAGGCGTAACCCCTTAGATGTTCGACCTGGGCTGGACTGAGCTCATGGTGATCGGCATCGTCGCGCTGATCGTCGTGGGGCCGAAGGATTTGCCGGGCATGTTCCGCACCGTGGGACGGTTCGTGGGCAAGGCCAAGCAGATGGCGCGCGAATTCAGCCGGGCGATGAATGACGCGGCTGACGAGGCGGGCGTCAGCGAGGTGTCCAAGTCGTTGAAATCGGCCACAAACCCGGTGGGCGCGGCGATGGACGAGGTCAGGAAATCGACCGACAGTTTCACCGCCAAGACCATGGCCGGGCCTGCGCCCAAGCGGGCCGAGTTCGACGACGACCGCAAGGCGATGGTCGACAAGATCTCGAAACGTTCGGCCGAGATGGCCGAGGAGCGCAAGGCGGCGGAAGAGGCGGCCAAGGCCAAGGCGGCGGACCCTGAGGCGCCCAAGCCTGCGGCGGATAAGGCAGCTGAGGCCGCCAAGCCGGCGCCGGTCAAGAAGAGCCCTGCGAAAAAGGCGGCAGCCAAGACGGGGGCCCAGACAGGAGCCAAGGCTGCACCCAAGAAGGCTGCACCCAAGAAGGCGGCGTCGAAAAAGGCGCCTGCAAGCAAGGCGGCGGCGAAGAAACCTGCGGCCAAGAAGCCCGCCTCGGATAAACCTGCATGAGCGCCTCGGACGACGACGACATCGAGATGAGTTCGGCCCCGCTGATCGAGCATCTGGCGGAGCTGCGCACGCGGCTGATCCGGTCGGTGCTGGCGTTCATGGCGGGGATCGTGCTGGCCTTCGTGGTGGCCGAGCCGATCCTGCAATTCCTGCTGGGCCCGATCGAGGCGACGTTGCGGACGCTGGGCGACCCGTCGCCGACGCTGCAATATACCAGCCCGCAGGAATACCTGTTTACCCTCTTCCGCATCTCAATGGTGTTCGGCTTCATGCTGGCATTCCCCGTGATCGCGGCGCAGATGTGGCGCTTTGTTGCGCCGGGGCTATACCGCAACGAGAAGGCGGCGTTCCTGCCGTTCATCATCGCGTCGCCGATCATGTTCCTTTTGGGAGCGGCCTTCGCGCATTTCGTGGTGACGCCGCTGGCGATGAACTTCTTCCTGGGGTTCGCGGATGTGAGTTCGATCTTCGCCAACCTGCTGACCGGCGCCATTGGCGAGGTCGAGACGGTGGCGGACCCGAACCTGCCGGTGGTGCCCGACAACCTGGGCGCCGTGGTGCCCGAGACCGACGAGGGCATTCGCATCACCTTCTTCGGGAAGGTGAACGAGAGCCTGGATATCACACTGAAATTCATCATGGCCTTCGGCATCTGTTTCCAGTTGCCGGTGCTGCTGACGCTGATGGGCAAGGCCGGACTGGTCAGCGCCGAAGGGCTGGGCGGCGTGCGGAAATACGCCATGGTGGGTATCCTGGTGCTGGCCGCGCTGGTGACGCCGCCGGACGTGGTGACGCAGCTGATCCTGTTCACGGTGGTGTACGGGCTTTACGAGATTTCCATCTTCCTCGTGCGGCGTGTCGAGAAGACGCGCGAGCAGAAACTGCGCGCCGAGGGCGTGTGGTTCGAGGATGACGACGCCGACGAGGTGGACCCGATGGAAGCCGAGTTCGACGCCGACGACGAGGATGACGGCGGCGACCTGGACGATCTGGACGAAGACCGGAGCAAGACGTGACCTCAGACCCCATGGAACGGATCGCAGCCGCGCTGGAGCGGATGAGCCCGGCGCCTTTGGAGGCCCCCGATTTCGGCGCCGCCGACGCGTTCGTGTGGCATGTGGAGCCGGACCGGCTGCATCCCGTGCGGGACGTGAACCGGGTCGACATGGAGCTGCTGGTGGGGATCAACCGCTCGCGCGACACGCTGCTGGACAACACGCGGCATTTCGCCAAGGGCCTGCCGGCCAACAACGCGCTCTTGTGGGGCGCGCGCGGCATGGGCAAGTCGAGCCTGGTGAAGGCGGTGCATGCCGCCGTGCGGGCCGAGGGGCACGACCTGAAGATCGTGGAATTGCAGCGCGAGGACCTGCCGAGCGTGGGGCGGCTGCTGAACATCCTGCGGGGCAGCGACGCGCGGTTCATCCTGTTCTGCGACGACCTGAGCTTTGGCCATGACGACCAGCACTACAAGTCGCTGAAGGCGGTGCTGGATGGCGGGATCGAGGGGCGGCCGGAGAACGTGGTGTTCTATGCCACGTCGAACCGGCGCCACCTGATGCCGCGCGACATGATCGAGAACGAGCGGTCGAGCGCGATCAATCCCAGCGAGGCGACGGAAGAGAAGGTGTCGTTGTCCGACAGGTTCGGGCTGTGGCTGGGCTTTCATCCGTGCGACCAGGACGAGTACCTGTCGATGATCCGGGGCTATTGCGAGGCCCACGGGATCGAGATCGACGACGCCACGCTGCGGGCCGAGGCCATCGAATGGCAGGCGACGCGCGGGTCGCGCTCGGGCCGGGTGGCGTGGCAGTATTTCACCGACCTTGCGGGGCGGCGGGGCGTGAGCCTGTAGTCTATTCTTGAGTGTTTTTGGAACGATGAAACGGGCCGGAAGCCGTGCCTGTTTGATCGGTATCGCGGTGGTGGGGTGGAACTCCACCCTACGCTGACGCCGGCATTGTTGCTTCGGAGGCAATAGTATCGCCGAGTTCATTGCTGGCGCGGAATGAAGGGGCGGCCAGCTGCAAGGTGGCGGTGGCCGAGGCTGTCGTGTGCATGGTGGGGTAAAACCCCACCCTACGTTGTTGCAGCGAGCGCAATGATATCGTGGGAATTATTGATTGGCCGGGTGCGCGACCTGCCGTAGTGCGCCTATTGCAGGTACGGCAGGGGATCGACGCTGTCGAAGCCTTCGCGCACCTCGAAATGCAGCGCGGCGGTGCCTTCGCTGCGGATCGAGGCGAGTTGGCCGCCGCGGGCGATCTGCTCGCCCTTGGACACTCTGACCTTGTCGACATTGGAATAGACCGTCAGCAGGTTGTCGGCGTGCTTGACCACGATGATCGGCACGCCGTTGGTGTCCTTGGTGATGGCGGCGACGGTGCCGGCCTCGGCAGCGCGCACCGGCGTGCCGGCGGGGGCGGCGATGTCGATGCCGTCGTTGCGGCCCTTGGCATATTCGCGGATGATGTCGCCCTTGACCGGGTAGGCCATGCGCGCGTCGCTGCTGGCGCTGGCGGTGTTGGCGCCCAGATCGGGGGCGGCGGTGCTTTCCACGGGCTTGGCCGCGGGCTCGGTTTTCTCTTGCGGCAGCGGCTGCGCCGCCGAGGGCGGGGTGGGCGTGGGCGAGCCCTGGCCCGGCACGGTGGTTTCCAGCGAGGTGGTCTGAACCTCGTCGGGCGAGGCGTCGGGCAGGGCCACGGGGATCAGCAGGTATTGCCCCTCGCGCACGGCGAAATCGGTGCCGAGGCCGTTCCAGTCGGCCAGGCTGCGCACCGACACGTCGTAAAGCCGGGCGATGGTGAAGGCGGTTTCGCCGCGCTGGACCTGGTGGCGGACCGGCTCGACGCCCGACTGGCCGCGATCGAGGCTGCGGTTGGTCGTGCTGGTGCGGCCCGTGCTGGCGTTCTCGATCGCATTCCCGGCGACCGAGGCGATATCGACGCCCGCACGCGGCGTGAGCGGACCGCCCGCGGGTTCGGCGACGCGGCCGGGCAGGGCGATGATCTCGCCGTCGCGCAGGGTGTCGCCGGGCTGGATGCCGTTGTAGCGCGACAGTTCGGACACGTCGGCGCCGATGCGGCGCGCGAGGCTTTGCAGGGTGTCGCCCCGGCGGGCCACGGCGACCTGGTAATTGGGATAGGAGATGATGCCGCGGCTGTCGGGGGTCGGCCGGCTGGCGCTGGCGTTGCGGGCGGCCTCGGTCGTGCTGGGGCCGCCATTGCGCAGGTCGAGGTCGAAATCGTCGCATCCGGCCACGGCCAGCAGCGCCACGGCGCAAACGAGGGGTCGCATGGGGGTCTTGAAGTGGCTCATCTCGATCTTGTCCTCATCTCGCTCCCCTTGTTGGCCGGGGATCAAAGCAGAGACCGGGAGCAGCCCCGGCCATGATGTCGTTCCTGTCCTGTCAGTCCCGGCCCAGCCCTTCGAGCAGGGGCACGAAACGTACCGGGCGCAGTTCGTCGTAGTCGAAGCCGGTTTCGGACCTGGTGACCCGGATCAGGCTTTGCACCGCGTCGGACTGCCCCACGGGTACCACCATGATACCCCCGATTTTCAACTGCGCCAAGAGCGGCCCGGGCGGATCCTCGGCGGCGGCGGTCACGAGAATGCGGTCGAAGGGCGCCTGGTCGGGCAGGCCGAAGCTGCCATCCGCTGTCAGCGCGGTGATGTTGGTCAGGTCGAGGTCCTGGAAAAGCGTGCTGGCGTCGGCCACCAGCGCCTTGTGCCGGTCGACGGTATAGACGCGGCGGGCCAGCTGGCTGAGGATCGCGGCCTGGTAGCCCGAGCCGGTGCCGACCTCGAGCACCTTGTCGCGGGGCGTGACGCGCAGGGCCTGCGTCATCAGGCCGACGACGGAAGGCTGCGAGATGGTCTGGCCGCAGGCGATGGGCAGGGGCATGTCC
This sequence comes from Roseovarius atlanticus, assembly GCF_019802205.1. Lineage (GTDB taxonomy): Bacteria > Pseudomonadota > Alphaproteobacteria > Rhodobacterales > Rhodobacteraceae > Roseovarius > Roseovarius atlanticus_A. The sequence goes on along the minus strand of NZ_JAHVHQ010000003.1, from coordinate 1,682,851 downwards.
TCGTAGGCGCGGGTGGCGAAATGGCCGCGCACGAAGGGGCCGCGGTCGATCTTTTCCATCGCCATGAGGACGCGCTTGTCGGTGACCCCGCGCGAGCGCAGCGCGAAGAGAAACTGCATCTTGCGTTCGGCGATATCGTCGGCATCCTCGGTCATCAGCGTCATTCGATCGCCTTGAGCGCGTCGAGCGCGTCATGCGCGGTGAGGTCGGCGCGCATGGGCGTGACCGAGATGTAGCCCTTGAGGTTCCAGTCGGCATCGGTGCCGTCGGCGGTGGGCTCGCCCTGCGGCGCGCCGGTGACCCACAGGAAACGGCGCCCGGACGGCGAGGTGGTGGGCTGCACGCCGAAGCCCATGTCGCGGCGGAAGCCCTGGCGGCAGGCACGGACGCCCTGCACCTCGGCGCCGGGTATGGGCGGGAAATTGACGTTGTAGAAGATGCCGTAGTCGTCGCGGGTCCAGACGCCCTTGTCCAGCAGGGTGCGCAGGGTTGAAAGGCCGTGCTGGCGGCTTGATTCGAACTTGTCGTCGAGATCGCGGTTGCGGGGGCCATAATACTGGCTGAGGGCGACGGCGGGAAAGCCCTGCAAGGCGGCTTCCATCGCCGCGCCGACGGTGCCGGAATAGACCGCGTTTTCGGCGGCATTGTTGCCGCGGTTGACGCCCGAGAGGATCAGGTCGGGGGGCGTGTCCTTCATCACGTCGTGGATGGCGGCCAGCACGCAGTCGGCGGGAGAGCCTTGCGCGGCGAAACGGCGCTCGTCCATCTGGCTGATCATCATCGGGGTGGTGTAGGAAATGCAGTGCCCGACGCCTGATTGCTCGAAGGCTGGGGCGACGGTCCAGACCTCGCCCGAGGGGCCGGCAAGGTCGGTTGCGATCTCTTCCAGAACGGCGAGGCCGGGTGCCGAGATGCCGTCGTCGTTGGTGATGAGAATGCGCAAGGGGCTGCTCCTGCCTGCAAGGGAAATTGGCGGGGTTTCGCCTTGTGTAGCTGCGCGGCGGGCGGGGAGCAAGCGCCGCCCGGCCCGACGGGACAGGGCCGGTCCGAGGCGCGACCACAGGGCAACAGGAGGCGCGTGTCGCGCGGGGGGCAGGCGTCGGAGATGAGTATTTTTGGCAAGAAAAAGCCGGGGGCGGGGAATTCGGGCCTGATGCCGCAGGGGCGCAGAGGGCGTGGAATGTGGGGGGGGGCGGCGCGAGCGGTCGTGGGGCACGCTCCGACCTTATGCTCTAGAGTTCCTGGCCGGGAAGCTTCAGCGCCTGGCGGACCCAGCTTGCGAGCTGATTGGTGTCGAGAGCGTCCCCCTCGTGAATGTTCAGGTACCGGACGCCGTCAACCTTGGAGGCCTTTGGCGGCATGGGGTCGAGCGAAGACCCGGTCAGGAAGGTGATTTGGACGTAGGTTCTGTAACAGTAGATCGCTAGAAACCAGCCGTCGTCTTTCCCGAAGAACGGCGTGTTCCATCGGACCTGCTTGCGGACTTCCGGAAAGACCTCCTGCACGGTGTCGTCGATCCGCTTGCCCAGGGCGCTCTTCCAGCCTGGCATGGCGGAGATATACGCTTGGACAGCCTCGTCGCCGTCTCCCTTCGGGATGTAGGGATTTGTGCTCGAGGAATGTGTTGGTTTTCCTGTTTCGGACATGCGCGGATAGTAGCACGGAGATCACGCAAGGCCGACCGTGGAATTGTCAAGGCATCCGACAGTTCGGGCCCGAACTGGAGATCGGTGATGTTCGACGGGGGGCGGCAACGCGGCGCGATTACCGAGGCTTGGGCCATTGGCGGCGCGGGAAACAGCCTGGTCGCCGGCTTGCCGCGGCGTCAGAGAATCTCCGGCAACAGGCGCGCGGCGACGTCGGGCGCGGAGGGCAGCGCCTCGCGGTCCTCGCCCGGAAAGAAGCGGGCGCGGGTCGCGGTGGCGATGGGGCCGGGGTCGATCACCTGCACCCTGGGGCCGAGCTTGACCGTTTCGGCTTGCCAGCTGCGGGCCAGGGCGGTCTGGGCGGCCTTGGTGGCGCCGTAGGCCCCGAAGAATTTCTGCCCGGCGCGGGGATCCTCGAAGAAGACGGCGCGGCCGGTCTCGCCCAGCAGCGGGCTGACGAAGCCGATGAGGCGGGCGACGGCATCGACATTGGTGTTGAGCGAATTGCGCCAGTCCTTGGCGTCGATCTGGTGCGTGGGCGCCATCGGGGCGGCGTGAACGGCGGTGTGGACCCAGAGGTCGAGCGCGCCCCAGCGGTCGTAGATCGACCGGCAGAGCTGGGCCATGGCGGCCTCGGTGTTGATGTCCATGGGCGCCAGCGTCGCCTCGCCACCCCGCGCCTTGATGCGGTCGTCCAACTCTTCCAGCGCGCCGGTGGTGCGGGCGACGGCGACGATGTGATGCGTCGGCGCAAGGGCCTGGGCGAGCGCCGCGCCGAGGCCGCGCGAGGCGCCGGTCACGAGGGCGAGTTTGCGGGTTGCTGCGTCATTCATGCCCTGCCAAATCTCATTCCGGCCGGGCAAGATCAAGTGCAATCCTCTTGACACTTGGCCGCGTGCGCCCAAAAAAGGCGGGTGAAACGAGGACAGGAAAGGACAGTGCCATGGCGGATACCGTTTTGAGCAAGGCCGTGATCGGCCACGAAGGTGTGACGAAGAAGCTGGGGCTGGTGATCGGCGGATCGCTGTTCATCGCCATGGCCGCACAGGTGAGCTTTGGCTGGCCGGTGCCGATGAGCCTGCAGACGCTGGCGATCCTGATCGTCGGGCTGACCTTCGGCTCGCAGCTGGGGCTGGCGACGCTGGTCACCTACCTGGGCTATGGCGCGATGGGCCTGCCGGTTTTCGCCAACGGCGCCTCGGGCGCGGCGCTGATGGGGCCGACCGCAGGGTTCCTGTACGGGTTTGTCGCGATGGCGTTCCTGGCCGGTCTTGCCGTGGAAAAGGGCCTGGCGCGGGGTGTCATGTCGACCGCCGCGGTTGCCATGGCGATTTCGGCGCTGCTGTATGTCCCCGGGCTGGCATGGCCGGCGCTGGTGATGGGCAAGACGATGCCCGAACTGTGGGCCGGCTGGATGGCGCCGTTCCTGCTGGGTGACGCGGTCAAGGCCGTGATCGCGGCGATGGTCGTCTGGGGCGGCTGGAAAGCGCTGCAGGCACGCAAGGGCTGAAACCCGACACACACGAATTCCGAAGCGCCGTCCCGGTTCGGGGCGGCGTTTTTCGTTTGGGCGGGGCGGCAGAATTTACGTAAATTCTGTGCCGGAAAATGCGGATTTTCCGGGGCGTTTTCTGCGCAGAAAACGGCTCAGGCGGTTTCGTGGAGGTCTTTCAAGGCGGCTTCGCAGAGGCCCAACTCCAGCCATTGGCAGCCGGCGCAAAGCTGCGAGAGCGCGCCGGGCGGGACGTTCTCCACGATACGGTTCTTGGCCTCGCCCCATGTCAGGCGGGTGCCGATGAAAAGACCGAGCGCTTTCGCGTGGCGGGTGTCGAGCGCGGTTATCTTGTCCTGCGAGGTGCAGAGCGTGCCGCGCCGCTTGGGGCAGGGGGCGCAGATGTCGTCGGTGGCGCCGACGACCTCGATCTCGACGTCATCGCCATGGGGCGCGCGCAGGCGACCCTCGACGATGCGGGCCATGTTGGCGGTGAACGCGTCGGAATAGCCCTTGCCCCGGAACCCCAGCGAGCAGAGGAAATGATGCGGGCGGTAGCGAAGGGGCGTATCGGCCATGCCGGGCATGTGCCCTGACGGGGCGGGCGCGGTCAAGCCTCAGCCGCGCGGCATTTCCAGCGTCGTGGTGTTGGTGCCGCGCATGAGAACGAGCTTGCCCTCCTCGATGGCGATCACCTTGGCGTTGCCGATCGTGGTGCCCTTGGTGACGGTCGCGATCTTGCCCGAGGCGGTGCGGATCAGCGCGCGGTCGCCATCGGGTTTCATGAAGGTTCCGAGCAGCGCGAGGCGCCCCGAGGGGAGCGCGTTCTTGTCGGTCGCCGTCTCGAGTGTTTCGCGGGGTGTGTCGGTCTCGGATGCCATTCTGTGCCTGTTCGCGTTGCGTGGGTGAACGGGCGGCATCTAAGGGCGACTCGGGGCAATGAAAACCCGGCTATGCAGGGATCGGCGGAATGGCGCTGCGTTGCAGCATGGGACTGGCGGAGGGGCGCTTATCCGCCCGTGCGGACGTCCTTGCGGAAGGCTGAGCCGAGAGGCAAGGCCGGCTTATTCGGCGGCCTTGAGCTCGAATCCCTTTTCGATCTGGTCGGAGGGCTCGACCGGGTAGTCGCCCGAGAAGCAGGCGTCGCAATATTGCGGACAGCCGGTGTCGCGGCCCTTGGCCTCGCCCACGGCGCGGTAGAGGCCGTCGAGCGAGATGAACTTGAGGCTGTCCACGGCGAGGTGGTCGCGCATCTCGTCCTCGGACATGGTGGCGGCCAGCAATTTCTCGCGGTTGGGCGTGTCGACGCCGTAGAAACAGGGCCAGGCGGTGGGCGGCGAGGCGATGCGGAAATGCACCTCGGCGGCGCCGGCGTCGAGGATCATTTCCTTGATCTTGCGCGAGGTGGTGCCGCGCACGACGCTGTCATCGACGAGGATCACGCGCTTGCCCTGGATGAGCGCGCGGTTGACGTTCAGCTTGAGCCGGACGCCCATGTTGCGGATCTGCTCGGTCGGTTCGATGAAGGTGCGGCCCATGTACTGGTTGCGGATGATGCCCATGGCGTAGGGGATGCCGCTTTCCTGGCTGAAGCCGATGGCGGCGGGGGTGCCGGAATCGGGCACCGGGCAGACGAGATCGGCCTCGACCGGGCTTTCCTTGGCCAGTTCCACGCCGATCTGGCGGCGGGTTTCATAGACCGAGCGGCCGCCGATGATGGAATCGGGGCGCGAGAAATAGACATGTTCGAAGATGCAGAAGCGCGAGCGGCGCGGGCGGAAGGGCCGGTGGCTTTCGACGCCGTCCTCGTTGATGACGACCATCTCGCCCGGTTCGATCTCGCGCACGAATTGCGCGCCGATGATGTCGAGCGCGCAGGTTTCCGAGCTGAGCACCCAGCCGTCGCCGACCTGGCCCAGCACCAGCGGGCGCACGCCCAGCGGGTCGCGCACACCGATCAGTTTGGTGCGGGTCATGGCGACGATGGAAAACGCGCCCTCGACCCGGCGCAGGGCGTCTTCCATGCGTTCGGGGATGTTGCGTTGCAGCGAGCGGGCCATCAGGTGGATGATGCACTCGGTGTCGGAATTGGACTGGAAGATCGAGCCGCGCTCGATCAACTCGCGCCGCAGGGCGTTGGCGTTGGTGATGTTGCCGTTATGGGCAATCGCGGCCCCGCCCATGGCGAACTCGCCGAAGAAGGGCTGCACGTCGCGGATCACCGGGTTCTTGCCGCCGGCGGTGGAATAGCGCACGTGCCCGATGGAGAGCGGGCCGGGCAGGGTTTCCATCAGCGACTGGCGGGTGAAGTTGTCGCGCACGTAGCCGAAGCGGCGGGCGGAGTTGAAGCCCTCTTCGGGATCGTGGGAGACGATGCCGCCGGCCTCTTGCCCGCGATGTTGCAGGGCGTGCAGGCCGAGGGCGACGAAATTGGCGGCGTCGGTGACGCCGATCACCCCGAAGACGCCGCATTCCTCGCGCAGTTTGTCCTCGTCGCCGGTGTCGCGCACCGCGTCGAAGTCGAAAGGATGGGCAGGGGGCATTTGCTTGTCGGACAAGGGGCAGCTCCGAATCCGTGGACGCTTGGGCACTAGATAGTAGGTCGGGGAGGATATGTCACGAAACTATCATGTGAAATTTTGCGTCGTGACGCGACGTGTCGAACGGGCGACGGTTAACCGGGTAAAAATGCGGGCCATCAATAGCGCGACAGGACCGCGCCCGCGGCAACCAGCATGGCGGCGAGCACGCGTTGCAGCGAGACATCGCGCGGCGTCAGGCCGAAGAAACCGAAATGGTCGATCAGCAGGGCGGCGATCATCTGGCCCAGGATCAGCACGGTGGTGGTGGTCAGCACGCCCAGGATCGGCACCGCCCAGAGCGCGGACCAGACATAGACCGCCCCGAGCGCGCCGCCGATCAGCAGGTACTTGGGCACGAAGGGCGCGCGGGCCAGGGCCGGGCCGTCGCCGTGGACGATCGAGAGCGCCAGAAGGATGAAGAACCCGACGCCGAACGAGATCGTGGCCGCCGCCAGCGTGCTGTCGATGGAGCGCCCCAGGGCGGAGTTGATCGGGGCCTGCATGGCGATGAAGGAGCCGCAGACCGCGATCAGGATCGCCGCAAAGAGGGGGGCGGAGGGCAAAACGCTGTGCCTATTGCTGTTGCGTTTCTGTGGGCTGGGGCTCGACGGGCTCGGCCGGGGCGTCGCAGGCGCTGACGAGGTCCTCGTATTTCTGGGTGATCCAGCCGAGCGCCTGTTCGGGGTTGCCGTCCTCGACCTTGGAGGTGAGCTGGGCAAAGACGCGGGCCGAGCGGCTGTCGTCGATCATCTGGATGTCCTGGCTGGTCACCACGGTCTCGTAGACGAAATAGGCGATGGCCACCAGGAGGACGCCGCGCGCCACGCCGAAGAGAAAGCCCAGACCCTGGTCGATGCCGCCGAGCGCGGAGCGTTGCACCACCGAGGAAAAGAGCGGGGTGATGAGCGAGGTCACGATGAGGGTGACGGCGAAGATCGCGGCGGCGGCGGCCAGCATGGAGAGCGCGCAGGTGTCGGCGAGGAATTCGCCCACCACGGGCACTTCCTTGACCAGCGGTTCGACCTGGGGCGCGAAGAGGAAGGCGAGGATGGCGGCCACGATCCAGCCGGCGATGGCCAGAAGCTCGCGCACGATGCCGCGCGAATAGGCCAGAAGTGCCGAAAGCACGATGATCAGCGCGACGATACCGTCGATGATGGTGAAGCCTTCCATGAGCGCGTCCTGTTTTACCTTTGGTTTGGCGCGCTACCCGGCGCCGAAGATCTCACCTACGAAGCTGGTCAGGTCGCCCATGCGTTGCAGCGACAGACCGCCCGTGCCGCCGGTCTTGCCTCCGGCGGGAATGATTGCGGAGCTAAAACCAAGTTTTGCGGCTTCTTTCAACCTGTTTTCTGTTTGCGACACCGGGCGCAGGGCGCCGGAGAGGGAGATTTCGCCGAAAAGCACACATTCGGCGGGCAGGGCGGTGTCTTCCCGCGCACTGAGGAGCGCGGCGGCGACGGCAAGGTCGGCGGCGGGCTCGGAGATGCGGATGCCGCCGGCGACGTTGAGATAGACGTCGAGCCCGGCGAAGGGTACGGCGCAGCGGGCCTCGAGCACGGCGAGGATCATGGCGAGGCGCGCGCCATCCCAGCCCACCACGGCGCGGCGCGGCTGCGAATGCGGAGTGGGGGCGACGAGCGCCTGCATTTCCACGAGCACGGGGCGGGTGCCCTCGATGCCGGCGAAGACGACCGAGCCGGGCGAGGGGTCGCCGCGGCCCGACAAAAAGAGCGCGGAAGGGTTGGGCACCTCGGCGAGGCCCGCGCCCGTCATCTCGAACACGCCGATCTCGTCGGCGGGGCCGAAGCGGTTCTTGACCGCGCGCAGGATGCGGAACTGGTGACCGCGCTCGCCTTCGAAATAGAGCACCGAATCGACCATGTGCTCGACCACGCGGGGGCCGGCGATCTGGCCTTCCTTGGTGACGTGGCCGACCAGGACGACCGAGCAGCCCTTGCGCTTGGCGAAGGTGACAAGCTCGTGCGCGGCGGCGCGGACCTGGGCCACGGAGCCGGGCGCGCTGTCGACATTGTCGGCCCACATGGTCTGGATCGAATCGATGATGACAAGCTGGGGCGTGTCGCGGTCGAGCGTGGTGATGATGTCGCGCAGGGCGGTGGCGGTGGCCAGTTTCACCGGCGCGTCGCCCAGGCCCAGCCGCTGGGCGCGCATGCGGACCTGGGCGCTGGCCTCCTCGCCCGAGACGTAGACGGTTTTGAGTCCCGCCTGCGCGAAGCGGGCGGCGGCTTGCAAGAGCAGCGTGGACTTGCCGATGCCGGGGTCGCCGCCCACCAGCGTGGCCGAACCGGGGACGAGCCCGCCGCCAAGGACGCGGTCAAGCTCTGCCATCCCCGACATGGTGCGCGGCGGGGGCGCCTCGGCGGTGGACAGGTCGCTGAGCGCGATGGCGTTGCCACGCTTGGTGCCCAGCGATTTCGAGGCGGGGCCGGCGGAGAGCGGGGCCTCCTCGACGATGGTGTTCCATTCGCCGCAGGCGTCGCAGCGGCCGGACCACTTGGAATGGACGGCGCCGCAGGCGGTGCAGGTGAAGGAGGCGGTTTTTCCCATATGCGGGTGATGCCCCAAGCGCGGGGCGCGGTCAAACGCTGATGCCGTTCGGCCGGGCGGGGCGTGCTATTCGGCGGCGCGGTTGGGCAGGCCGACCACGGTGCCGTCGAGATCCGAGACCTCCTCGTAGCCCAGTTCGGGCAGGATCGGGCGCAGGTCGTCGCGCAGGCGCTCGAGCTGGCTGACCGCGACGCTTTCCTCCATCTCGACCTCCTGCGCCCATTGCTTGAGCCGGACGCCGACCGCCTTGGCGTGATCGAGCCGCTTGTTGAACTGCTCGACCTCCTGCTGGCGCTGCTTGAGGAATGCGCGGGCGCGGTCGACCTTGTCGTCGGAATAGATTTCGGCCAGTTCGCGGCTGATGTAGGACATCTGGGCCGCCACCTCCATGATCTGGGGCTCCAGCGATTCCAGGTCGGGATGTTCGCGCATGTAGGCGAGGCGTTCGCGCACGGCGTCGAATTCGGACTGGATCCGGAACATTCCGGCCCGGTCGGCGGCGTGGGCCGCGGCATAGGCCTGGGTGACGTCCTGCATGTTCATGTGAAAGCGGCGGTGGGAATTTTCCAGCGCCATGACGCGGGCATTCGCGGGCAGGTAGAAGCACAGCAGGACGGCGAGAACGGTCAGACCGATCTGGGCGATTTTGCCCGCGTTTTCATACACCTGTCCGCCGAAGCTGACCTGGAATTCCAGCCAGGGCAGGACGCCGAACGCGGCGAGCGCGGTCGCGAGCGTCAGCCCGAGCGCGGCCAGGGCGAACACGGCCACGGCAAGGCGGTTCAGGAAATACTGCGCAACAACAATTACCGAACGAATCGTCTCGGTCATCACTTCCCCCCAAGAAAGTGCACCACACTCTGTATCGGCAAGTTTACGCCGAGAAAGCGAAATCACCTACAGTAAATTTAACGCATTTCGGGAGGATCGCGGGACAATCCGCGTTTTACGCGGAAAATTGTTTCCGTTTACGCGACGGCGCGGCCGGGCTTTTCGGTGAAATGCCCGATGGCCAGGGACGCGAGAATGCAGCCGGTGAAGAGGTAGAGGCCCCAGGCGGTCTCGATCCGGCCCACGCCGACGCCCTTGGAGAGGGTGATGTAGACCGCAATGAGAAAGATGTCGGCCATGGCGAGTTTTCCCAGGATGTGCAGGACCGGCAGGGTCTTGCGCCGCAAAAGGCCGAAATGGATGAGCGCGAGGCCGATGGTCTTCACGTAAGGCGCGAAGAGGGCGAAGAAGGTGACAATGAGGGCGAGGAAGACGTCGCTGTCCCAGAGGCTTTGCAACCCGGTGATGACGGAGATTTCCGACAGGCCGAAGAGCGGCAGGAGGCCGGCGCGCATCAGCGGGGCGAACCAGGCGACGGGGAAAAGGACCAGCAGGGTCAGGTTGAGGTATTTGAGCATGAAAGGCCTTTGAAGGAACGACCCAGAGGTAAGCATGTCGCGTTGCAGGGGCAAGCGCGGGATAAGGGGAAAGCACGATGGTAGGTGTCCGGTTGTGCGACAATGCCGCAAAAGTCTTGAGAAGACTTTTGCCAAAACTTTTTGAAAAGTTTTGGCAGGGGCGATGTGCGTGTCACGCGCAGCTGGCGTCAGACAAGAGGGTAGGCCAAGGTCATCAGAGTGACGGTCCACCCAACGGTCCAGATATCGTAGGGCAGCATGGGAAACCGCGAAAGGACACGGCCTGACGCAGGCCATCGGCGTGCGATGCAAGAGAGCCACGGTGTCGGAAGCCCTGTCTCGTTTTTGAGTATCGTTCTGAGTCTCAAACCGCTGGCGATAAGGCAGGCGGAGCCGATGTAGGTTGGCAGTGAGGAGCCAAGAGGCGACGACATCAGAAAACAGATCATCGCAACGACGAATATTGCATAGGATGGCCGCATCTTTTTCAGTATGGCACGTTGTTCGGCAGTCATTGTCGACCGTGCAAGTCCATGACGAAAATGTGCGTGGCGATAAAGCGGTGGCAACCCGCCGAAGACCCAGGCGGTCGTGATGAAATAGACCATGGCGCCGAGAAGGACCAGGAGACTGTCGTTCATCGCACCGCCTCGATCGGCCCCTCGGCGGAGCCGGTGATGAACTGTTCGAGATAGGGATCCCCGGAATTGTCCATCCGGGCCACCGGGCCGGTCCAGCGGATCTTGCCGCCGTGGAGCATGGCGACGTTGTCGGCGATGGCGCGCACCGAGGTCATGTCGTGGGTGATGGTCATGGCGGTGGCGCCCATTTCCACCACGATCTCGCGGATGAGCTCGTTGATGACGCCCGACATGATGGGGTCGAGGCCGGTGGTGGGCTCGTCGAAGAAGATGATCTCGGGTTCGGCGCAGATGGCGCGGGCCAGCCCGACGCGTTTCTGCATCCCGCCCGACAGCTCGGCGGGGTACTTGTCGGCCTGCTCGGGGGTGAGGCCGACGCGGCGCAGTTTCTCGATGGCGATCTCGCGGGCCTCCGCCCAGGGGCGTTTCAGCGAGCCGCGCAAGAGGCGGAAGGCGACGTTCTGCCAGACGGGGAGTGAGTCGAACAAGGCACCGCCCTGAAACAGCATTCCGAAGCGGGCGAGGAAGGCGTCGCGGTCGCCCTTGGTGACGTCCTGGCCGTCGAGGGTGATGAGGCCGCTGTCATGCTGGATGAGGCCGAGGATGCATTTCAGGACCACGGATTTGCCGGTGCCCGAGCCGCCGATGATGACCATCGACGTGCCCTTGGGAATCGACAGGTTCACGCCGCGCAGGACGTGGTTGTCGCCGAAGGCTTTGTGGACGTCGCGCAGCTCAATCATACCTCTTTGTTATCCTCGGGCGCTGGAAGCTGCTTTACCTCCTCTGGTTCAGGGAGTTGATCGTACTCTTTCGTGCCTTTTCGTGCGATGCTAACTACCTCTTTCATACGATCCGTCAGTGGTTTTACATCTTTTCCGAATTTGCCAAGCGTTTCGCCTAAGTCGTTGATCCCACCTCGAACAACGTCGTACAGCCCCTCTGGTTTTTTGGTTTCGGTTTCTATGGCGGCGAGCCTGTTGAGTAACCGAATTTTGTGCGGCTCATCGAAATCTGTAGAAGCGAAAATTATCTTTCTCATTTCGGAGCAAAGCTCAAAGATCCGAGTGGCACCCGCTTCCGAGGCGGTGAAAGTTGGAATTAGGCTCTTTGATTGGCCACTTGCACCCATGTCTAACATCGAAATCTGCACCTCGATCATGCCCAAAACTCGCGATATTCCGGTTTCCAAGTCTACTTCGTCCGAGCCAGTCTCCGGGTCTATCAAAGCTTCTATTGTCTCAAGGACACTTGGAGAAATTTGAGTATCCAGTTCTTCCAAAGGAAGGCGAGCTGCCTCAAGCCCTCCCAAGTAGTCGAAGTAGCCTGCATTTTCGGCCAACTGCGCCGTTCGAAGTGTTTCACGTGCGAGTTGCAGTAGCTTTTTTTGGTTTTCAATTATCATCATTCGATCATACCGAGAAGAACACCCCCGTCAGCAGGAAGTTGGCGGCGAGGATGAGGATGGCGGCGGCCTGCACGGAGCCTTTGGTGGCGCGGCCCACGCCCTGTGCCCCGCGGCCCGAGTTCATGCCGTAATAGCAGCCCATGACGGCGGCGATGACGCCGAAGACCGCGCCCTTGACCAGGGACGAGATGATGTCCAGCGGTTCGAGAAAGTTGACGGTGTTCTGGATATAGGTGGCGGCGTTGAAGCCGAGGTTCTGCACGCCCACGGTATAGCCGCCCAGGATGCCGATGATGTCGCCCACGCCGACCAGCAGCGGCACGGTGATCAGGGCCGCCAGCACGCGAGGGGCGACGAGGTATTTCATCGGGTGGGTCGAGAGCGTGACGAGCGCGTCGATCTGCTCGGTCACTTTCATGGTGGCGATCTCGGCGGCGATGGAGGAGGTCACGCGGGCGGCGATCATCAGGCCCACCAGCACCGGGCCAAGCTCGCGCACCATACCGATGGCGACGATCTGGGGCACCACGGCCTCGGCGTTGAAGCGGGCGCCGCCCGAGTAGATCTGCAAGGCCAGCGCGCCGCCGGTGAAGATGGCCGTGAGGCCCACCACGGGCAGCGACAGCCAGCCCACCTGCATCAGCGCGTTGAAAAGTTCGCGCGGGTAGAAGGGCGGGCGCAGGATGTGGCTGAAGGTCGAAAGCGCGAAAAGCGTGATCCGCCCCAGCATCGCCAGCGCGGCCAGCGCGTTGCGCCCGAGCGCGGCGAGGGGCGACAGGATCAGGGTCATCCGCCGATATAGAGCCGGTCGTAGCGGGCGCCCATCGCGGTCAGGATCTCGTAGCCGATGGTGCCGGCGTTGTCGGCCAGGTCGTCCACCGTCTGATCTTCGCCCAGGATGCGCAGCCATTTGGGGTCATGGCCCAGGTCCGTGATGTCGACCGAGATCGAATCCATCGAGATGCGGCCCGCGACCGGGCAGGGGATCTCGTCGGCGTAGAGCACGGTTTTCGGCCCCATGAGGCGATGGATGCCGTCGCCGTAGCCCGAGGAGACGGTGGCGATGCGGGTCTCGCGCGTGGCGGTGAAGGTGTTGCCGTAGCCCACCGTCTCGCCGACCTCCAGCATGCGTGTCTGGATCACCGGCAGATCGAGCGTGACCACGGGGCGGGCCGTCTCGAACGGCAGGCCGCCATAGAGACCGATGCCGGGGCGGCACATGTCGAAGTGATACTCCGGGCCCAGCAGCATACCACCCGTCTGGGCGAAACAGCGGGGCACGCCGGTGCCGTCGGTCATCTCGCGGAAGGCGGCCAGTTGTTGCGCGTTCATCGGGTGGTCGGGATCGTCGGCGCAGGCGAGGTGCGAGATCAGCAGCACGGGGCTCGCCGCGAGCACCATGTCGCGCACCGCGGCCCACTCGGCGGGCTCCATCCCCAGGCGGTTCATGCCCGAATCGAGCTGGATGCCGAAGGGGTGGCCGGGCAGCGCCTCGAGATGGCGGATGATCTGCTCGGTCGAGTTGAGCATGGGCGTGAGGCCCAGGTCCGAGATCATGTCGGTGTCGCCGGCCATGTGGCCCGAGAAGACGTGGATGTCCGGCTTGGGGCCGAGCGCCTGGCGCAGCGCGACGCCTTCCTTGGGGACGGCCACGAAGAAGGTTCGGGCGCCGGCGCGGGCCAGCGCGCGGGCGATGCGGTCCATGCCGAGGCCGTAGCCGTCGGCCTTGACCACTGCGGCGGTTTCCACCTCGGTCTGCGCGTCGAGCGCGCGCCAGTTGGCGACGAGCGCGTCGAGATCGATGGTAAGCTTGCCGGTACTACTCATGGGCCGTGGTTTTGACCGGATGGGACGGGGGGTCAAGCCCAAAGGCGGGCATGACGCGGACTCAGAACTCGCCGCCGTCCTGTTGCCACGGTTTGGCGAGGTTGCCGAAACGGGTGAACTGGCCTTCGAAGCTGAGTTCGACGGTGCCGATGGGGCCATGGCGCTGTTTGCCGATGACGACCTCGGCGCGGCCATGCAGGCGTTCCATGCGTTCCTGCCAGGCGGCGATTTCCTCGAGCTTGTCGTCGGAGGGTTTCTCGCGCTCGGCGTAGTATTCCTCGCGGAAGACGAACATCACCACGTCGGCGTCCTGTTCGATCGAGCCGGATTCGCGCAGGTCGGAAAGCTGCGGGCGCTTGTCCTCGCGGCTCTCGACCTGGCGCGAAAGCTGCGACAGGGCGATGACGGGGATGTCGAGCTCCTTGGCGATGGCCTTGAGGCCCTGGGTGATCTCTGAGACCTCGTTGACGCGGCTGTCCTTCGCCGAAGCGGGGCGCACGAGCTGGAGGTAGTCGACGATCAGAACGTCCAGCCCGTGCGTCCGCTTCAGCCGACGGGCACGCGCGGCCAGCTGGGAGATGGGCAGGGCGGGCGTGTCGTCGATGTAAAGGGGGCAGGATTCGAGGGTCTTGGCGGCCTCGACGAAGCGGCGGAACTCGGTTTCCGTCATGTCGCCGCGGCGGATCTGCTCGGAGGGCACCTCGGCGGCCTCGGAGAGCACACGGGCGGCCAGCTGTTCGGCGCTCATCTCGAGCGAGTAGAAGCCGACGACACCGCCCTCGACCGCGCCTTCGGAGCCGTCGGGGAGCGTGCCGCGGTTGTAGGCCTTGGCGATGTTGAAGGCGATGTTGGTCGCCAGCGACGTCTTGCCCATCGAGGGGCGGCCGGCGAGAATGAGAAGGTCGGACTTGTGCAGGCCGCCCAGTTTCTTGTCCATGTCGACGAGGCCGGTGGAGATGCCGGCGAGGCCGCCGTCGCGCTGGTAGGCGGCGTTGGCCACGTTAACTGCGTCGGTTACGGCCCTGAGAAAGCTTTGAAATCCGGTCTCGGACTGGCCCTGTTCGGAAAGCTTGTAGAGCTTCTGTTCGGCCTCGACGATCTGGTCGCGGGGTTCCATGTCGACCTCGGCGCGCTGGGCCTTGCCGGCGATGTCGTGGCCAAGCCCGATCAGCTCGCGGCGGATCGCCATGTCATAGATCATCTGGGCGTAGTCGCGCGCCGCAAATGCCGAGATCGCGGCGCCGGCGAGGCGGGCGAGGTAGGCCGGACCGCCCAGCTCCTTCAGGCCCTCGTCGTCTTCGAGGAAGGTCTTGAGCGTCACCGGCGAGGCCAGGTTGCCCTTGGCGATGCGGGCGGCGGCGGTCTCGTAGATGCGGGCGTGGACGGGATCGTAGAAATGCTGCGGCCCGATCAGGTTGGCGACCCGGTCGTAGATGTCGTTGTTGGTCAGGATCGCGCCCAGAAGCTGCTGTTCGGCCTCGGTGGAATGCGGCAGGGCATCCGGTGCCGGCGCGTCCTGTACGGCCGGTGTGCCGGACGCGTTGATGGTCGCAACTTCGTTCATTTCTTCCCCCGTACTGCTCTGGTTCCGGGTTGCGGCGCGATGGCCCCGATCGCGCTCTGCCCCGGTAGGGCGGTGTCTTAGCGAGGCGGCCTGCGCGGTGGCAACTTGTATCTTTGTGTGGATACTCTGTGGATATCCTCACCCTACAATATTTTGCATCCCAGAGCACCCCAACGTCAAGATTTCGTTGCCGTGCGGTGCGAGATGCACGCTAACGTTGCGTCATCACAACGTTAAAAATATTTCACGAACGGGGTTGCCCGGGGGACGCCGCCGGCGACTCGGGGTCGCCTAGCTGCGGGCGGCCTGCCAGGCGCGCGGATCGTCGAGAAACGATTCGACCCCGTCGAGCGTGGACGCGTCGAAGCTGCCCTGCGCGCGGGCCTCTTCCAGCACGTCGCGCCAGGTGCAGAGGTAATGCAGCGCCACGCCGTGGTCGCCCAGGGTCTTCTCGGTCTCGGGGAAGATGCCGTAGTAGAAGATGACGGCGGTGTGCCCGCAGCTGGCGCCGGTGTCGCGGATGGCATCGACGAAGCTGAGCTTGGAGCCGCCATCGGTGGTCAGGTCCTCGACCAGCAGAACGCGGTCGGCATCGGTCATGGCGCCCTCGATGCGGGCGTTGCGGCCATAGCCCTTGGGTTTCTTGCGCACGTAAGTCATCGGCAGGGCCATGCGCTCGGCCACCAGCGCGGCGAAGGGGATGCCCGCGGTCTCGCCGCCGGCGATGTTGGTGAAGGCCTCGAAGCCGGCGTTGCGCATCACGGTGACGGTCAGGAAGTCCATCAGCGTGGACCGGATGCGCGGGAAGGAGATGAGCTTGCGGCAGTCGATATAGGTCGGGCTGGGCAGGCCGGAGGCCAGCGTGAAGGGCTCGTCGGCGTTGAAATGCACCGCCTCTATTTCCAGCAGCATCCGGGCGGTGAGGCGGGCGATCTCGGCTTGGTCGGGGTAGGTCGAGGGGATCATGCGGGCGGTCCTTGGTGGCAGGTGTCGGAGCCTCCGGCGGGGATATTTGGGGCCAGAGGAAGAATCAGGTGACGCGCCAGTGCAGCGGCATCTGGGGGTCGAAGACGGTGACGGGGCCGTCGCCGGTGTCGATGCGTGGCGGATAGGTGACGGGGTCGCCCTTGGTGAGCGTGATCGTGTCGGTGCTGACGGGCAGGCCGTAGAAGGCGGGGCCATGTTCCGAGGCGAAGCCGGCGAGGCGGTCGAGGGCGCCTTCCTGCTCGAACACCTCGGCCAGGATCGAGAGCGTGTTGGTGGCGGTGAAGCAGCCCGCACAGCCGCAGGCCGTCTCCTTGGCCGCGTCAACATGGGGGGCCGAGTCCGTGCCGAGAAAGAAGCGGGCGTCGCCGGAGGTCGCGGCGGCGCGGAGCGCGAGGCGGTGTTCCTCGCGCTTGGCCACGGGCAGGCAGTAGTAATGCGGTTTGATGCCGCCCACGAGGAGGTGGTTGCGGTTAATGACGAGGTGGTGCGTGGTGATGGTGGCGCCGAGATTTTCGGGGTTCGATTTGACGTAGTCCACGCCTTGCCGCGTGGTGATGTGTTCCATCACGACGCGCAGGCCGGGCGTGGCGCGGCGCAGCGGGTCGAGCACGCGGTCGATGAACACCGCCTCGCGGTCGAAGATGTCGATCTCGGGATCGGTGACCTCGCCGTGCACGCAGAGCGGCATGCCGATTTCGGCCATCCGTTCCAGCACCGGGCGCACGCGGTCGAAGTCGCGCACGCCGGAGGCGGAGTTGGTCGTGGCGCCTGCCGGGTAGAGCTTGAGCGCTGTCACCAGGCCCGACGCGTGGGCGGCGGCCACGTCAGCCGGATCGGTGTCCTCGGTGAGGTAGAGCGTCATCAGCGGGGTGAAGTCCATGCCACTGGGCAAGGCGGACAGGATCCGGTCGCGATAGGCGGCGGCCTCGGCCCCGGTCACGACCGGCGGCACGAGGTTGGGCATGACGATGGCGCGTCCGAAATGGCGCGCGGTTTCGGGCAGGACCGCGCGCAGCACCGCGCCGTCGCGCAGGTGCAGGTGCCAGTCATCGGGGCGGGGGATGGTCAGGGTCCGGCTCATGGCCGAAGGCCTTACAACAGCACGCGCGCCTGTGCCAGAGCCTCAGTCGATTTCGCGGGGCGGCATGGCCACGCCCTGTTCCTCGGCCTTGTCGTAGGCGGCGCGGATCGCGCGGCGAAACCGCGGCCCCGGCGTTTCGCGCATCACGGCCTGCGCCAGCCGCGCGGTGTGGTAGAGCCGTCCGTCGTCTTCGAGCCGGGCCAGGATGGACTTGAGGTAGGGCACGTCCGTGCGGCGGGCGCGGTAGAGCCGGGCGAGCGACGCGGTGTCGAGCTTGCCCGCGCTGAACCGGGCGATGATCCGCAGAAGGATGTTCATGCGTATCAGGCTGCGGTCCAGCCGCGGACCCATGAAGCGCATCCGGAAGCGCATCACGTTGGCGCGGGCGAAGAGCGCCGCATGCATGGCGTCTTCCTCGATGTCCGGATCGTAGAGGATGACGGCGCGGTCGGCCGCGTCGAGCATGTCGGGGGCATAGCCGTAGCGGCTGGTGAAATCGAGCCGGCGGCGTCGGCGGAACCGTTCGTCCCATTCGGTCATGCGCGGGTCGAGCGTGGCCTGTGGCTGGATCGCCAGCACCCTGGCGCCGGGGGCCGCGACCGAGAAGGCGGCGGCGGCATAGCCCGCGGGGCCGGCGCCGTAAAAGATCACCTGGTCGAACTCCTCGAAGAAGCCGTCATCGACGAGCCGGTCGAAATAGCCATAGACGCGGCCTTCGCGGAACCAGCTGTCGGTCTTGCTGGCAAGGCAGAGATGCGACCAGCCGAGCGCGCGCGCCAGATCCCAGCCCATCGGCCGGGCCTCGGGGGAGACCACGCGCAGGCTGGCGAAGGATTCGAAGGTCACCAGGAGGGTCGGCTTGTGCTCGATGAAGATCGCCGCATGGTCCGCCCCCAGCCGTTCGACATAGCCGTCGGCATCGGCGACGTCGTCCAGCCGGTCAAGCCAGTCCTCCCAGTCCAGCCCGGACAGGGACGCCTCCAGCGCCTTGGGGGTATCTGCGCACATGCTCGGTCCTCGATACTCGAAAAGCCCCGCTTCGCACGGGTGATTGACCGGCAAGCTAGGCAGCAAAAACGGCGAAACTTTGGAGAATTGGTGGGGTTTCTTGGGGGGCGGTGACGTACGGCGCGACCGGCGCGGCCCTTGACGGCGCGACAAACCCGTGCAGTTCTGCGGCGAAAGGGAGCCGCGATGACCGATCTGACATCCATAGACGACGTGCAGGCCATGCTGGCCCGGGAGGGCTATGTCTGCGGGCGCGGCCTGGGGACGGTGGTGTACCTGGGGTTGCGCCTGGGCCGGCCGCTGTTCCTGGAGGGCGAGGCCGGCGTCGGCAAGACCGAGATCGCCAAGGCGCTCGCCGCCGGGCTTGGGCGGCGGTTGATACGCCTGCAATGCTACGAGGGGCTGGATGCGTCGAGCGCGGTCTACGAGTGGAATTTCGCCGAGCAGATGATCGCCATTCGCGCCGCCGAGGCCACCGGCGGTGTCGACCGTGACAGGCTGACCGACGAGCTCTTCACCGAGGAGTTCCTGATCGAGCGGCCGCTCCTGCAGGCGATGCGCCCGCAGGAGGGCGGCGCGCCGGTGCTCTTGATCGACGAGCTGGACCGGACCGACGCGCCGTTCGAGGCGTTCCTGCTGGAAGCGCTGAGCGATTTCCAGGTGACGATCCCCGAGCTGGGGACGATCGCGGCGCCCGAGCCGCCCATCGTTGTGCTGACCTCGAACCGCACGCGCGAAGTGCATGACGCGCTGAAGCGGCGGTGCCTGTATCACTGGGTCGACTACCCGAGTTTCGACCGCGAGATCGAGATTCTGCAGGCCCGCGCGCCCGAGGCCGCAGAGACGCTCAGCCGCGAGGTGGTGGCCTTTGTCCAGAAGCTGCGCACCGAGGACCTGTTCAAGAAACCGGGCGTGGCCGAGACCATCGACTGGGCCAAGTGCCTCCTGGCGCTGGACGTGATCAGCCTCAGCCCCGAGGTGATCGCCGACACGCTGGGCGCGATCCTGAAATACCAGGACGATATCCAGAAATTGCAGGGCTCCGAGGCCAAGCGCCTCCTCGACGAGGCCAAGGCGGGGCTGGAACCGGCGTGAGTCTTCCTCTGGCCTTAAATATCCCGGGGGTTTGGGGGCTGGCCCCCAATCGAACCTGTGTTTGGGGGCTGGCCCCCATTGGAACCGACATTCGGGACCGCTGCGCGCGCGCCGGTGCCTGATGGAGTATGCCGATCTCGACCTGCCGGAGCATCCCAGGCTCGGCCACAATATCACCCATTTCGCCCGGGCCCTGCGCAAGGCCGGGGTGCCGGTGGGGCCGGGGCGGGTGATCGACGCGATCCGGGCGGTCGAGGCGGCGGGGTTCACCTCGCGGTCCGATTTCTTCTACGCGCTCAGGGCCTGTTTCGTCAGCCGTCCCGAGCATCGCGCAGTCTTTGCCCAGGTCTTTCGCCTTTACTGGCGCGACCCGCGCTACATGGAGCACATGATGGCGATGATGCTGCCCGCCATTCGCGGCGTGCAGGATCATCGCACGGCACAGGCGGCCGAAAAACGCGCGGCCGAGGCGCTGCTGGACGGGATCGAGCCGGACCTCCCCGAGGCCGAGCCGCAAGGGAATGACGAAGAGACGCAGATCGAGATCGACGCGTCGCTGACCATGAGCCGCGACGAGCGGCTGAAGACCCTCGATTTCGAACAGATGAGCACCGCCGAGATCGCGCAGGCCAAGCGCATGCTGGCAAGGCTGAGCCTGCCGGTGAAGCCCTTTGCCTCGCGCCGAGGGATGCCCAGCCACACCGGCCACCGGGTCGATGCGCGCAGGACGCTTCGCGCGGCGATGCGGCGCGGCGGCGAGCTGCGCCGGATCCACCTGCAGAAACCGCGCCCGCGCTGGCCGAACCTGGTGGTGTTGTGCGATATTTCCGGCTCCATGAGCCAATACAGCCGTATGGTCCTGCATTTCCTGCATGCCGTGGCCAACCAGAAGGGGGCGGGCTGGGCCAAGGTGCATGCCTTCACCTTCGGCACGCGGCTGACCAACATCACGCGCCACCTGGACACGCGCGACGTCGATGCCGCGTTGGCCGCCGCCGGCGCCGAGGCGCAGGATTGGGAAGGTGGCACCCGGATCGGGGACTGCCTGCACCAGTTCAACCGCGACTGGTCGCGCCGGGTGACGGGGCAGGGCGCGGTGGTGCTGCTGATCACCGACGGGCTGGACCGGGACGGGACCGCGGACCTGGGCCGCGAGATGCAGCGCCTGCACCTGTCGGCGCGGCGGCTGATCTGGCTGAACCCGCTGCTGCGCTGGGACGGGTTCGCGCCCAAGGCGGCGGGAATCAGGGCCATGCTGCCCCATGTCGACGCGTTTCGCGCCGGTCATTCCATCGCCACGCTGGAAGATCTTGCCGCCGTCATCAGCCGGCGCGACGATGCCGGCGAGAAAACGCGCCTCATGCAACAGCTGTGAGTCCGGGCGGATCGGCGACCCCATGCCGATTTTACGCCCCGGTGTCGGGAACCCCCCATGCACCCCCAACGTTAGGGAGGGTAGCCACGCAAGCGCGGGGCATCCGAACTCTGGGAGAGAGAGACATGCGTAGACTGACTTTGACATCGACGACCGCGGCCCTCGCTTTGGCGATCGGCCAGACCGCACCGCTGCCGCTGGCGGCTGAAACGGCCTTGCAGGAGGCGCAGGACGGAACGTATCGCACCGCGCAAGCCGATGTCGACACGACCGAGCCGAATGTCGACGAATCGGTGCTGTCGCAGGCAGCCGAGGAGGTCGAAGAGGCCGCCGAGGCTGCCGAAGCCGAGGCCAAGGCCGCCGAAGAGGCTGCTGAAGCCGAGGCAGCAGAAGCCGCTCAGGCCGCCGAAGAGCAGGCCGAAGCGGAGCAGCAAGCCGCTGAGGCCGAAGCGCAGGCCGAAGCCGATGCCGCTGCACAGGCCGAAGCCGATGCCGCCGCGCAAGCGGAAGCGGACGCCGCCGTGCAAGCCGAGGCCGATGCGGCGCCGGCAGAGACGGAGGCCGAGCAGGCTGCGGAGTCGACGGCTGACGCTGCGGAGTCGACGGCCGAGAGCGTCGAAGAGGATGCGCAGCAGCTGGAGCAGGCTCTCGAGACCGAGCAGGCCGAAGCCGAAGCGCAGGCCGATGCGCAGGCAACATCCGAGACCGAGGCAGAGGCAGAGGTGCAGGCCGACGGGTCTGCCGATACCGCCGAGACCACCGAGGCCGAGGCCAACGAGCCCGAGACAAACGAAGCCGGGGCCGCCGCGCAGGCCGAGACAGGCGCCGAGACGGAGGATGCCGCCGAGACGACCGAGCCGGATGCAGCCGAGCTGAAGCAGGCGCTTGAGGCCGAGCAGGCGGAAGCCGGAGCCGAGGCCGAGGACAGCGCCGACTCTGGCGAAGCTGCCGACGCGGCGGAGCAGGATGCAACCGAGCCGGAGCAGGCGCTTGAAGCCGAACAGACCGACACCGACACGGCTGCCGGCAGCGAAGAACAGACAGGTCAAGAACAGACCGGCGAAGAACAGACAGCGGACCAGGCGGCCACCGAGCAGCCCGAGCCGCAGATCGACGAAGACCCGGTCGAACAGGCAGAGGCACAGGCCCAAGCCGCGGCCCAGGTCGAGGAACAGGCCGCTGACGTGGCCGCTGCCAGTGACGACGCCGAAGCCGTGAACAGCGAAGAGGTGACGCTGACCGAGGAGAACACGCGGTCCTCGGACGAGGAGTTCGAGACGACGGTGGGCGGCAATGCGCAGACCGAGGCCAACACCCAGAACGCGCCCGCCGCAGGCACCCCTGTGACCAGCGACGACCGCGACGAGAACCTGCGCAACATCCTGACCGCTGCGGCCGCCATCGGCCTGGGCGCATACACGATCGGGCAGGTGACCGACGACGGCGGCACGGTCGTGTCCAACAGCGGCGACCGCGTTGTGGTCGAGCGCGACGGGCGGTATCGCATCATCAAGGATGACGACGCGCTTCTGCGCCGTCCGGGCAGCGACGTGAGGGTCCAGACCTTCGACGATGGCTCGACCCGCAGCACCGTGACGGCCCAGGACGGCAGCCAGACCATCACCGTGAGGGCTGCGGACGGCCGCGTGCTGCGCCGGACGCAGGTTTACCCCAACGGCGACCAGGTGGTGCTGTTCGACGACACGCGCCAGGTCGAGGCGGTGAACGTGCAGCAACTGTCGGACACCCGCGCGCAGGAATACGAATATGCCAACGCGTCGGAAGACGAACTGCGCCAGGCCATCCTGGCGACGCGGGATACGCCGACCGCGCGCCGCTTTTCGCTGAACCAGGTGCGCTTCGTGGACGCCGTGCGCCACCAGGTGCCGGTGATCGCGCTGGACACGGTGAATTTCGAGACCGGCAGCGCCGTCATCCGGCCGGAAGAGGCCAAGGCGCTTTCGGTGCTGGGCAACGCCATGCGGGACTCCATCTCGGAGGATCCGCGCCAGGTGTTCCTGATCGAAGGTCACACCGACACGGTCGGCCCGGCCAGCAACAACCTTGCGCTGTCGGACCGCCGGGCGGAATCGGTGGCACTTGCGCTGACCGAGTATTTCGACGTGCCGCCGGCGAACATGATCGTGCAGGGCTATGGCGAAGCCGACCTGAAGATCCGCCAGGCCGGTGACATCCGCGAGAACCGCCGCGCGGCGGTCCGCAACATCACCGGGCTTCTGAACGACAGCTAAACGGTGACGCCGGGGGAACCGACGGGCCGCCCTCCGCAGCTATGCGGGGGGCGGCCTTTCTTGTGCGCGACGCCCGAGATTCTTCGTACGAAGAATCTTGGGGGCATAGCTTGCCGAAATTGCATTTGTGAAAGCGGTGTCCCGGGCCCATATTGACGCCATGTCCGACCGTTTCGACACCATACCCGAAACCGCGCTGGCCTGGTTCGAGGCCGGCAAGGGCGCGGCCCTGGCCACTGTCGTTGAGACCTGGGGCAGTGCGCCCCGGCGCGTGGGCAGCCAGCTGGCCATCTCGGGGGAGGGCGAGATCGAGGGATCGGTCTCCGGCGGCTGCGTCGAGGGCGCCGTGGTCGCCGAGGCGCTGGACGCCATCGAGGACGGCACGCCCGTGATGCTGGAATATGGCGTCAGCGACGGCGACGCCTTTGCCGTGGGGCTGGCCTGTGGCGGCACGATCCGGGTGTTGGTGGAGCCGGTGGGCAGCGTGATGCCGGTGGAGACCCTGAAGGACCTCGTGCTGGCGCGCGAGGCGCGGGTGCCGGTGGCCTATGTCACCGGGATGGACACCGAGCGCAGGCTGGTGCGCGAGGGGTTCGAGGACCGTTTTCGCGCCGACCGCTCGGGGTTCGAGGAGGATGGGACGACCTTCGTGGCGATCCACAACCCGCCCTTGCGGATGATCATTGTGGGCGCCGTGCACATTGCCCAGGCGCTGGTGCTGATGGCGCGGGTGGCGGGGTACGATCCGCTGTTGATCGACCCGCGCGAGAGCTTCGGCAGCGACACGCGCTTTCCCGGAGAGACGATTTTGCACGACTGGCCGGACGAGGCCGTGGCGGCCTATGGCCTCGATGCGCGCACGGCATTGGTGCTGCTGACCCACGATCCCAAGTTGGACGATCCGGCGCTGGAGGCGGCGCTGGCATCGGATGTCTTTTACATCGGGGCGCTGGGCTCGACCCGGACCCATGCCAAGCGCGTGGCGCGGCTGGAGGCGAAAGGCTTTGACGCGGGCCAGATCGCGCGGATCCATGGTCCGGTGGGGCTGGATATCGGTGCGGCGGGGCCGTCCGAGATTGCCGTGGCGATCCTAGCCGAAGTGACGCATGTGCTCAGGAAAGGCGGATGAAGTTCGGGCCGGTTCCGCTGGACCGGGCGGCGGGCGCGATCCTGGCGCATAGCGAGCACCTGCCGGACGGGCGGCTGCGCAAGGGGCAGGTGCTGGCGGAGGCGGATATCGCCCGGTTGCGCGCGGCGGGGCTGGAGAGCGTCGACGTGGCGGTTCTGGACGCGGGCGACGTGCACGAGGATGCCGCCGCCACCCGGCTGGCCGAGGCGGTGCTGGACGGCGCGCCGGGCCTGTCGCTGAGCCGGGCGTTCACGGGGCGGGCTAACCTGGTGGCCGAGGCGCCCGGCGTGGTGGAGGTGGACGCGGCCAAGGTGACGGCGGCCAACCTGCTGGATCCGATGATCACTCTGGCGACCGTCGCGCCGTGGTTCCAGACCCATCCCGGCGGGATGGTGGCGACGGTCAAGATCATCGCCTACGGGGTGGCGGCAGAGGCGCTGGACCGCGCGGCGGAGGCGGCGCGGGGCGCGATCCGGCTGCACCGACCGTGCTATGCCACCGCGAGCCTGATCGTCAGCGACACGGCCGACGGGCCCGGACTGCGCGGGGTCGAGGCGATCCGCACGCGGCTGGCGGGCCTGGGGATGCGCCTGAAACAGACGCTGAGCTGCCCGCACGAGGTGCCGGCGCTGGCCGAGGCCATGGCGGCGGCCAACGGCGAGGTGGTCTTGGTGCTGACGGCCTCGGCCACGTCCGACGCGCGCGATACCGGCCCCGAGGCGCTGCGCCGCGCGGGCGGCACGGTGGCGCGGTTCGGCATTCCGGTCGATCCGGGCAACCTGCTGTTCACCGGGCGGCTGGGAGAGCGGCCCGTGATCGGGTTGCCCAACAGCGCCCGGTCGCCGGTGTTGCACGGGGTGGACTGGGTGTTGGCGCGGACCGCCTGCGGCGTGCCGATCGGGGATGCGGATTTCGCGGCGATGGGCGTGGGTGGCCTGCTGAAGGAAATCCCGACGCGTCCGCAGCCGCGCCAGCGGAAACAGGCCGGGTAGGGACGCCGGGCAGGGGACAGGGCCCGCCCGGCGCCTGGGTTCAGCCGTCCAGTTGTGACAGCTTTTCGAGGATGCCGGTCCAGCCCCAGCGATGGCCTTCGCGCTGTTCTTCGCTGACAAAGCGGACCTGTGTCAGTTCAACGCGCGTGCCGCCCGGACCGGGGGTGAAGGTGATCGTCACCTCGCTGTCATCGCGTGACGCGTGGCTTTCCCAGGTGAAGACCAGCCGGTTGGGCCGGTCGATTTCCCTGTAGGTTCCGGTATGGGGCAGGTCCTTGTCGCCGTTGCGCATGATCACTTCGAACCGCCCGCCCTCGACCGCGTCCGAGGACGCGCTGGGCACGACGGTTTCGCCGGGGCAGATGAAGCGTTTCATGGTTTCGGGGTCGAGCCAGGCGTCGAAGAGGCGTTCGGGCGTGGCGTCGATCACGCGTTCGACGGTGAGGGTCAGGTCGGTTTCGGTGGCAGTCATGTGTCGGTCTCCTGTGTGAGCAGAGTGTCGAGCGCCTCCAGCCGGAGGGCCCAGATCGAACGCAAGTCGCGGAACCAGCGGTCGACATGGGCCAGTTCCTCGACCCGCAATTCGATCAGGTGCTCGCGCCATTCGGTGCGGCGCGTGACCAGCCCCGCGCCTTCGAGCACCTTGATGTGCTTGGAGACGGAATTGAGGCTCATGTCGAAATGCGCGGCGATGTCGGTCACCCGGAGCGGTCCTTGCTGCGCCAGGAGCGTCAGGATGGACCGGCGGGTGGGGTCGCCTGCGGCCTTGAAAATATCGGTCAGTCGGTGCTGTGATTCTTGTTCAACCATAAGGGTGAATAACACGGCGCGGGCAATCAATCAACCAAATAGGTGAATGACAGGGCGCGTCTGCGGCGGGCCGGGTTGTCCGCGCGCGCGGAAACCGCGCGCCGGCAGGACGCGCGCAAGTACGACGAAGGCAGGGGGGGTGGCGCGACAGAAAGTGCCTTCTCAAGTGCGGGGCGGCGTGTTTAACTCCGGTCAGCCAATTAGAAAAGCCAATGGGAGGAGCCGATGGCACAGGTCAAGATGACCGTGAACGGCAAGCCTGCGTCCGGCGAGGTGGAAGGACGCACGCTACTTGTCGATTTTATCCGAGATACGCTGGGCCTGACGGGCACGCATGTGGGCTGCGACACCAGCCAGTGCGGCGCCTGCGTGGTGCATGTGGACGGCAAGGCGGTGAAGGCCTGCTCGATCTTCGCGGCCGAGGCCGAGGGCACGGAGGTGACCACGATCGAGGGGATGGCCGCGGAGGACGGCACCATGACCCCGGTCCAGAAGGCGTTCCAGGACTTTCACGGGCTGCAATGCGGGTTCTGCACGCCCGGCATGGTGATGTCGGCGGAGGCCCTTTTGAAGGACAATCCGAGCCCGACCGAGGCGGAGGTGCGCGAGTACCTGAAGGGCAATATCTGCCGCTGCACCGGGTATCACAACATCGTCAAGGCGATCCTGGCGGCGTCGGGACAGGACGTGACAGGGATCGCGGCGGAGTAGACCCGGATGCTGACCAGCCCGCCCAAGCTGCGCACATGCCTTTGGTTTCACGACCGCGCCAGGGAGGCGGCGGAGGTCTACGTGACCCTGTTGCCCGACAGCCGGATCGACGAGGTCAGCGAGGTCGATGGTAGCGTCGTGGTGGTGGAACTGACATTGGCGAACGTGCCGTATCAGTTCTTGCAGGCGGGATCGCATTTCACCCTGACGCCCGCGGCGTCGATCAGTGTTCTGACCGAGGATCAGGCGGAAACCGACCGCCTGTGGGACAAGCTGAGCGACGGGGGCGAGGAAAGCATGTGCGGCTGGCTGACAGACCGTTTCGGCGTCAGCTGGCAGATCGTGCCGCGCCGGTTGCTGGAGCTGCAGGGCGGCCCCGGTGCCGAGGCGGTGCGGGCGGCCATGTTCAAGATGAAGAAAATCGAGATTGCGGCCCTGGAAGCGGCCGCGGCCTAAACAATAGGATCGGGCCATTGCGCCCGCCAATATGGGAGGATTAACACATGCCCAAAGATGGTGGCATCGGCGCCAGTTCCAAACGGCGCGAGGACGTACGGTTCCTGACGGGGGCCGGCAATTATACCGACGACATCAACCTGCGGGGACAGGCCTATGTGCATTTCCTGCGCTCGGACGTCGCACACGGTACGCTGAACAGCGTGGACACCAGCGCCGCCGAGGGCATGCCCGGGGTGATCAAGGTCTTCACCGGCGCGGATTTCGCCGAGGTGGGGGGCATTCCCTGCGGCTGGCAGGTGACGGACCGCCATGGCGAGCCAATGCAGGAGCCGCCGCACCCGGTGCTGGCGCAGGGCAAGGTGCGGCATGTGGGCGACCCCATCGCTGCCGTCGTGGCCGAGACGCGTGAACAGGCGCGGGACGCCGCCGAGGCGATCGAGGTGGACATCACCGATCTGCCCGCCGTCATGGACATGAAGGAGGCGCTGA
Source organism: Roseovarius atlanticus (assembly GCF_019802205.1). Classification (GTDB taxonomy): domain Bacteria; phylum Pseudomonadota; class Alphaproteobacteria; order Rhodobacterales; family Rhodobacteraceae; genus Roseovarius; species Roseovarius atlanticus_A. The sequence goes on along the minus strand of NZ_JAHVHQ010000003.1, from coordinate 1,655,323 downwards.
AGGACGGCGCCACGAAGGTGCACGACGACCTGACGAGCAACCTCTGCTACGACTGGGGGTTCGTCGAGGAAAACAAGGGTGCGGTCGAGGAGGCGATCAAGAACGCCGCGCACGTGACCACGCTGGAGCTGGTGAACAACCGGCTGGTGCCGAACGCGATGGAGCCGCGCGTGGCGGTGGGCGACTACAGCCGTGGCACCGATGACAGCACGCTTTACACCACGTCGCAGAACCCGCACGTGATCCGCCTGTTGATGGGCGCTTTCGTGCTGGGCATCCCCGAGCACAAGCTGCGCGTGGTGGCACCCGATGTGGGCGGCGGTTTCGGGTCGAAGATCTATCACTATGCCGAGGAAGCCTTCTGCACCTTTGCCGCGAAAAAGCTGAACCGGCCGGTGAAATGGACCTGCACGCGCTCGGAGGCGTTCATCAGCGACGCTCATGGCCGGGATCATGTGACCAAGATCGAACTGGCGCTGGACGCGGACAACAACTTTACCGCCGTGCGGACGGAAACCTACGCCAATATGGGGGCGTATCTGTCGACCTTCGCGCCGAGCATTCCCACGTGGCTGCATGGCACGCTGATGGCGGGCAATTACAAGACGCCCAATATTTACGTGAACGTGAAGGCGGTCTTTACCAACACCGTGCCGGTGGACGCCTATCGCGGGGCCGGGCGGCCCGAGGCGACGTACCAGCTGGAGCGCGTCATCGACAAGGCGGCGCGGGAGCTGGGTGTGGACCCGGTCGAGCTGCGGCGGCAGAACTTCATCACCGAGTTCCCCTATGCCACGCCGGTGGCCGTGGAATACGACACGGGCGACTACAACGCCACGATGGACAAGCTGCTGGAGATCATCGACAGGGACGGTTTCCAGAAGCGGCTGGAAGACAGCAAGGCCAGGGGCAAGCTGCGCGGGCTTGGCGTGAACTGCTATATCGAGGCCTGCGGCATCGCGCCGTCGAACCTCGTGGGGCAGCTGGGCGCGCGGGCGGGCCTTTATGAATCGGCCACCGTGCGGGTGAACGCCACGGGCGGGATCACCGTGATGACCGGCAGCCACAGCCACGGGCAGGGGCACGAGACAGCCTTCCCTCAGGTGGTGGCCGACATGCTGGGCATCGACGAGAGCATGATCGAGATCGAGCATGGCGACACGGCCAACACGCCGATGGGCATGGGCACCTATGGCTCCCGCTCGATCGCCGTGGGCGGCAGCGCCATGGTCAAGGCGACCGAGAAGATCATCGCCAAGACCAAGAAGATCGCGGCGCACCTGCTGGAGGCGTCGGAGGCGGATATCGAGCTGAAGGACGGCCAGTTCACCGTTGCGGGCACCGACAAGTCGGTGGCCTGGGGCGACGTGACGCTGGCGGCCTACGTGCCGCACAACTATCCGCTGGAGGAGATCGAGCCGGGGCTGGAGGAGACCGCGTTCTACGACCCGTCCAACTTCACGTACCCGTCGGGCGCCTATGCCTGCGAGGTGGAGGTGGACCCCGAGACCGGCAAGGTCACCATCGAGAGCTTTGCCGCCGCCGACGATTTCGGCAATGTCATCAACCCGATGATCGTGTCGGGCCAGGTGCATGGCGGGCTGGCGCAGGGGATCGGGCAGGCACTGCTGGAGCAGACTTCCTACGATGCCGACGGCCAGCTTCTGAGCGCGTCCTACATGGATTACGCGATGCCGCGCGCCGATGACGTGCCGTTCTACCAGGTCGACCATTCCTGCCAGACGCCCTGCACGCACAACCCGTTGGGGGTGAAGGGCTGTGGCGAGGCCGGCGCGATCGGGTCGCCGCCCTCGGTGGTCAATGCCGTGGTGGATGCGCTGCAACGGGCAGGCCATGACGTGACGCATATCGACATGCCGCTGACGCCGTCGCGCGTCTGGGCCGTGATGAAAGGGTAAGGAGAGAGACAATGTACGCATTCGAAATCGAACGCCCGAGCACCGTGGCCGACGCGGTGAAGCTCTTGAAACAGAGCGACGAGAACCAGGCGCTGGGGGGTGGGCAGACCCTGATCCCCACGCTGAAGCAACGACTGGCCGCGCCCGAGGTGCTGGTCTGCCTGAGCGGCATCGACGAGATCAAGGGCGTCTGCACCGATGACGAGGGCCGGATCTGCATCGGCGGGGGCACGACCCACGGCGATGTGGCGGCGGGATCGGGGGCCTATCCGGCGCTGGTCTGGCTGGCGCAGAATATCGGCGACCCGGCGGTGCGCAACCGGGGCACCATCGGCGGCAGCCTGGCCAACAACGACCCCTCGGCCTGCTATCCGGCGGCAGTGCTGGCCTCGGGCGCGACGGTGGTCACGAACGAGCGCGAAATCGCGGCGGATGAGTTTTTCGAGGGCATGTTCGCGACCGCGCTGAACGAGGGCGAGATCATCACCGAGGTGAAGTTCCCGGTGCCGGAGAAAGCCAACTATCAGAAGTTCGAGCAACCTGCCTCGCGCTTCGCACTGGTGGGTGTCTTCGTGGCGAAGTTCGCAGATGGCGTGCGCGTGGCCGTCACCGGCGCGTCGGAAGAGGGCGTGTTTCGCTGGACCGAGGCCGAAGAGGCGCTGGGCGGCAATTTCTCGGCCTCGGCGCTGGACGGCCTGTCGGTCCCGGCGGACGGGATGATTTCCGACCTGCACGGATCTGGGGCGTATCGCGCGCATCTGGTGTCCGTGATGACCCGGCGGGCGGTGGAGGCGGCCTGAGCCATCGCTGCCCTGGACATACCGAAACCCGGACCCCCTGTGGTCCGGGTTTTTTCTTGATCCGCGCCTTTGCGGTGTCGCGGACAGGGAGGATCCGGGCCTTGCCGAGGCGTGGTCCGGGGCGTCGCAACAGGGAGTCTTGAGGGAATGGCACAGGAACGGCAACTGATCTCGAACGGCAACCCGATGGAAGAGATCGTGGGCTTCAGCCGTGCGGTGCGGGTGGGCGATTTCATCGCCGTCGGCGGCACGGCGCCGGTAGACGCGTCGGGCAAGACCGTGGGGATCGGCGATGTCCGCGCCCAGACGCGCCAGTGCTTCGAGATCATCAAGAGGGCGCTGGAAGATGCGGGGTCGGGCTTGCAGGACATCGTGCGCACCCGCGTGATCCTGACCGATATCGACACCTGGCGCGACGCCATCGAGGCGCGCAAGGAATATTGCCGGGAGTCGCGTCCGGTCGACACGATCATGGCGGTGAGCCGCTTCGTGAACCCCGAATGGCTGGTCGAGATCGAGGTGGATGCCGTGGTCGCAGGAGGCCGGCCCTGAGCCTTGCGGTGTGAGCGCGACTGACAGGCATCAATTGTGTTTTCCCCCGCGGAGTCTCTTTGGAGATGAATGGCGCGAGCGAACGCGCGTTTCGTGCTACGCTGGGATCTTCAATTGGGAGACTCAACATGTCGGATTATTTCGATCTGGGCGCCTATACCCGCCCCGTGACGTCGGTTCCCGTTGCCCAGACCTGGTTTGATCGTGGCCTTGTCTGGTTGTTTGCCTATAACCACGAAGAGGCCATCGTCTGTTTCGAGAAGGCGATCGAGGCGGATCCGGAATGCGCGCTGGCGCATTGGGGCATCGCCTATGGCATCGGGCCCAATTACAACAAGGCGTGGGAGGTGTTCACGCCGGAGGAAAAGGCGCCCGCGCTGGAGCGCGCCCACGACGCGCTGAAGGCGGGGCTGGCGCTGGACGGCGCGCGTCCCCTGGAGCGCGCGCTGCTGGAGGCGCTGGCCTCGCGTTATCCCACCGATCCTGCGATCGAGGATTACCAGCCCTTCAATGACGGCTTCGCCGAGGCGATGCGCCCGGTCTACGAGGCGCACAAGGACGACCTCGACGTGGCGTGCTTCTTCGCGGAAGCGCTGATGAACCGCACGCCCTGGCAGCTTTGGGATTTCCAGAGCGGCGTGCCCAACCCCGAGGGGTCGACCGTGGAGGCGATGGCGGTGCTGGAACGCGCTTTTGCCGAGACGCCCGGCGCATGGGACCATCCGGGCCTGTTGCACATGTATATTCACCTGATGGAGATGTCGCCGCATCCCGAAAAGGCGCTGCGCCACGGGGACCGGCTGACCGATCTGGTGCCCGATGCGGGGCACCTGGTGCATATGGGCAGCCATATCGACGTATTGTGCGGCGACTACCAGAACGTGCTGGCGCGCAACCTTGCCGCGGCAGAGGTGGACGAGCGGTTCAAGGATTATGCGGGGGCGGCCAATTTCTATGCGCTCTACCGCATTCACAACCTGCATTTTGCGGCCTATGGTGCGATGTTCCTGGGACAGAAGGCGGCGGCTATCGGTGCCGCCAAGCGTTTGCGCGGCGAGGTGCCCGACGAGGTGGTGCGGTCCTATCCCGACATCTTCGAGACCTTCGTGGCCGCCGCGCCGCATGTCTATATCCGCTTCGGGATGTGGGAGGAGATCCTGGAACTGGATCAGCCCGAGGACACCGAGCTTTACGTGACCACCAACGCGCTGATCTGTTACGCCAAGGCCGTGGCGCTGGCCAACCTGGGACGCCATGCCGAGGCCGAGCGCATGGCGGTGGCGTTCACCGAGGCCTATGCGCTGGTGCCTGACACCCGCATGCTGTTCAACAACAAGGCCCGCGACGTCCTGGCCGTGGGCGAGGAGATGATGAAGGGCGAACTGGCCTTCAAGGCCGGGCAGCGGGAGGTGGGACTGGAGCACCTGCGCCGTGCGGTCGCGCTGGATGACGGGCTGGAATACGAGGAGCCGTGGTCGTGGCCGCAACCGACGCGCCACGCGCTGGGGGCGCTTCTGATGGAGGCGGGGGAATACGACGAGGCCGAGGCGGTCTATCGCGCCGACCTGGGCCTGGACGGAAAGTTGCCGCGCCCCAGCCAGCATCCGCGCAATGTCTGGGCGCTGCACGGTCTGCACGAATGCCTGCAACGGCGCGGCGCGCCGGAGGAAGTGCCACATGTGAAACTGCTTCTGGATCAGGCGGTCGCACGGGCGGATATTCCCATTCGCGCAAGTTGTCTGTGCCGCAAGGCCGCGGCCTGAGCAGCAGAGCCCGATTGCGCCGCGATCCCGTTGCCGGATGTGGCGCGCCGCCACTGTGACGGCGCAGCGCTGATACGGTGTCAGCCCGCCGATGGCCTCGCGGATTTCTGCGGTGGCGGTCGGCGGGACCAAGCTGTCATTCACGACGGAGGCGAGCGTCTGCCCCTGGGGTGGCGATCCGACGGAAATTCTGCAGCACTTTATCCCTGCCAAATACGTCCTCGGAAAGATCGTCGTGCCCAGCCTCGGCCAAATCGCCAGCCCAGGGGAGGGGCTGACGATGGCCGGGCCGCTGCGCGGCTGTTAACCGGCTGGGGGCGCGACGCCAGTGTCTTGCACCGGACTCGATCCTGACATGCGGTGCGGGCGGTAGGAATGTCGGCTGTGTGGACTTTGCTGCCGGTCACGACGGAGGGGAGCGTCAGCCCCTGGGGTGGCGATCCCACGGCAACTATGAAGTGCTTCATGCCTGCCAAATACATCCTCGGAAAGATCGGTGCGCCCAGCCTCAGCCAAATCGCCAGCCCAGGGGAGGGGCTGACGATGGCCGGGCCGCTTCGCGGCTGTTAACCGGCTGGGGGCTCGATGCCAGTGTCTTGCAACGGACTCGATCCTGACAGTTGTTGCGGGCGGCAGGAAGGACGGCTGCGTCATATAATAGTGTAGATTGCTCGGGCATGACGATCATGATAGCCGAAAATCTCAAGCCCTGATTGAATATGCAAGATTACTTCAGATCAAATGTCACTGTCGAAAACCGTACTGGATAAAGTCAGCCTTCCGAAGGCAGTGCTTTTCATGTGCGCTCTGTGTCTGCCCTTGAACCCTGCTTTCGCCTGCATGCCTCTCAACGAGCCGCTGGGTATTTCGATATGTCTCGACGACACGTCATGGGAGCCGCGTGAAGACGCCGGCGATGGCTTTCTCTTCTACAATACCGCCGTTGGTTTTGCCGCCAATGTCAGGATTTTCGACGGGGGCACGAATGACGGCTTGGAAAGCGAACGCGCCGCGCGCCGCCTCGCCGAGGCAGACAGCGAAGAAACCCGGGATTTCGCTCTGTTGCAGGCCGGAAAGGTCGCAAGCGGCAATTTTGTTTACGTCGCCCGCGGGTCACGGGACGGCCGGTCCAATATCTATGTGAATACGGTCTCTGTAGGCCCGACAAAAACGCTGCGCCTCACCACCTGGCGCATGGGCGACACGCTGTCCGATAGCGATCGCGAAATGCATATCGCGTTTGGAAACCTGCTGAAGACCGAGCGGTGAAACCTGCGGATGTGGTCCTGACCTGAACATATCGCAACACAGACACAAGGTGCTTCATAGTGGGTTTTTTCACGGGTTTGGACGCAAACGATCATGACGGGCACTTCGATGCGCTAACCAGCATGGTGGAGGCGAAGCACGGTGTCGCGATCCCCCCCACGCAGGAGCGCGCGGCGTTCTGGCATGAGGCAGAAACCGTTTTCAACGCTCCGCTCGGACAAGAGGTCAGATCGTTTCTGGGTTTCATCGCGGATGTCGCCGCCAGCGGACATTTCGAGACACTGGTCGGTGACAAAGGGAAAATGAAGCCAACAGAGCCCTGCCAGTATCTCCTTGAACTGAAGGATCTGACCGACATCGACCCCTTGTTCAACGGGATCAGTTTCATGGAAACGCGCCAGTCGCGATCATACTTTTCAATTCTGTCATCCCGGCAAGTGCAGTCCCCCTGTCCAACGGCAAACTACGCGCTGCGAAGCCACAAGGGCAAAAAGGAACTGGTGCGCAGCCCATATGGTGATGTCAGTCTCATTTCCTTTGCGCTTCGGTTTTTCGGAGCCATTTCGAGAAAGGAAGGCCGTGCGTTGAGTTCGGCCGCATCAGATGCCGAGGCGTTTTACGCGGAAGCATGCCGGTGTTTTGGCGATCCGGCTGAATTGGGCGCAGGCGTGTATTTTTTCGAAGCGGACAATGCCGAGATATTGATAAGGCCACTTGCCGATATCGGGATTGATCTGAGTGTATTCGACCTGCGCAAGCCGTCGCCCGTTTCAGATGAGCTTTTAAGGCTGTTGGATGGCGGGATGGAAACGTTCAGAACCTGACCCGCCACATCCAATGTGGCGTCGCTCCGGCGGAGGTCCGGCATGGCGCACGCGGAGTCCGGGGCTGATCGGCCCCTTGTGGATAAGTGTCACATCCCCGTCACGGAATCGCGCTACCCAAATCGCAAGATGTTCCGCCAAATCCAGTGCTTGCCAGAGGCGGAACACGATATATAGTGAAGTCAATCAAGGGGCGGCTGTCACGCCCCGCACCAGAGCACGAGGCGATTACGAGCGGGGGTAACTAAGGTCATGGATGCAGATTTCAGGACGGAATTCGTAAGGTCGCCTTCGGCGCTGAAGCATCATCCGGCGCTGGTTCTGAATGCCGATTATCGGCCGCTCTCCTATTATCCGCTGTCGCTCTGGCCCTGGCAGGATGCGGTGAAGGCGGTGTTCCTCGACCGGGTCGATATCGTCGCCGAATACGAGGACACGGTGCGAAGTCCCTCGACCGAGATCAGGATACCCTCGGTCATCGTCCTCAAAGATTACGTCAAACCTCAAAAGCGCGTGGCCTTCACGCGCTTTAATTTGTTTCTGAGGGATGAATTCCAGTGCCAGTATTGCGGGGCGAAGGGCGATCTGACCTTCGATCACGTGGTGCCGCGCGCCAAGGGCGGGGTCACGAGCTGGGAGAACGTGGTGGCGGCCTGTTCGCCCTGCAACCTGCGCAAGGGCGCGAAGAGCCTGCGGCGTTCGGGCCTGAGCCTGCGCAAGCCACCGCGCGCGCCAGCGGCAGAACAGTTGCGCAACATGGGGCGCAAGTTTCCGCCCAACCACCTGCATGAAAGCTGGATCGACTTCCTTTACTGGGATGCCGAGCTGGAAGCCTAGGGCGCTCTTCTAAAAGATTGACCTGAAACCGATCTGCGTGTTGGCTTTGCCGGGTGGCACCGGGGAGGGGCGCATGCGGCTGGGAATCTATCAATGCGACGCGGGCGGGCTGTCGACCAGTGCGCGCCTGAGGGCGCTGGAGTTGCGGCTGGCCGAGCGCGAGGTCGACCTGATGGTCTGCCCCGAACTATTCGCCTCGGGCTATAGGGGCGCGGATCACGCGGCGCTTGCGGAACCTGCGACAGGCCCGTTCTTTGAGGCGGTGGCGGAGATGGCCAAGCGGCACGAGACGGCCGTGTGCTATGGCTACCCCGAGGCGGCGGACGGTGTGATCTACAACGCCGCGCGGCTGGTGGGGGCGGAGGGCGCGGCGCTGGCGAACCACCGCAAGCGGTTGCCGTCGCCCGGAAGTTTCGAGGAAGAGACATTCGCCAGTGGCGATACGCTCACGCTGGTGGAGCATGGCGGGCTGCGCATCGCGATCGTCATCTGCTACGAGGTCGAGTTTCCCGAAAGCCTGCGCAAGGCGGCGCAGCATGGCGCCGAACTGGTGCTGGTGCCGACGGCGCTGGTCGATCAATGGGGCGTGGTTGCCGAGAAACTGGTGCCGACACGGGCCTTCGAGAACGGGTTGTGGCTGGCCTATGCCAACCATGCGGGCCAGGAGGACGGCACGCGGTACCTGGGCGGCAGCCGGATCGTGGCGCCGGACGGGGTGGAAGAGGCGGTGGCGGGCGACGCGGAAACGGTGATCGTCGCAAATGTCGATGCCGAACGCGTGGCGACGGCGCGGACCCGGCTGCCCTATCTGCGCGACGCGGCGAAATTGTGAAGCGTGCGGATTTGACCGCGCGATGCGGCGGCGAAGGCCGGGGTGAACCCCGGCCTACAAAGTCTTACGCGGCGCGGTTGCGGCGACGCTGGCGGCGGGGTTTGCCCGCGCCCTGGTTCTGACCGCCTGCGTTCGCGCCCGCCTGTCCGTTGCCGCCGTGCGACGGCTTGCGGCGGCGGTTCTGGCCACCGCCCCGTTTTTTCGGAGCTTGCGCCTGTTCGTTCACCGGGGCGGTGCCGCTGGCGACGGGAACGGTGATCTTCATCACCTTCTCGATGTCGCGCAGAAGGCCCGTTTCCTCGGGCGCGCAAAGCGAGATCGCCTCGCCCTCGCGGCCCGCGCGGGCGGTGCGGCCGATGCGGTGGACGTAGTTGTCGGCCACTTCGGGCAGGTCGTAGTTGACCACGTAGGCGACGCCGGGAATGTCGATGCCGCGTGCGGCGACGTCGGTGGCGACGAGGATGTTGGTGGTGCCGTCGCGGAACGCCTTCAAGGCGCGGTCGCGCTGGCCCTGGCTTTTGTTGCCGTGGATCGAGGCGGCGTTGAAGCCGTCGGACACGAGCCCCTTCATCAGCCGTTCCGCGCCGTGCTTGGTGCGGGAGAAGACCAGCGTGAGGGCGTGCGGGTCATCGGCCAGGATCTCGCGCAGTTTCGATGATTTGTCGTTCTTGGCGACGTGGTGCACCGATTGGGTGATCTTGTCGGCGGCCTTGCCCGGGGGCGAGACCTGAACCCGGCGGGGATTGGTCAGGTAGGCGGCGGAGATCTCTTCCATCTGCTTGGGCATGGTGGCCGAAAACAGCATGGTCTGGCGCGGGCTGCCCAGGTGCGGCGCGATCTTGCGCAGGGCGTGGATGAAGCCCATGTCGAGCATCTGGTCGGCCTCGTCCAGCACGAGGTGACGCGCTGTGGAAAGGTCGAGCGCGCGGCGTTCCATCAGGTCGATCAGGCGGCCCGGCGTGGCCACCAGGATGTCGGTGCCGCGCGAAAGCAGGCTGATCTGCTTGTTGATGGACTGTCCGCCGACGACGGTGACGACGCGCAGCTTGGTACCCTTGGTGAGGTTGCGCAGGCTGTCGGCGATCTGGTTCACCAATTCGCGCGTGGGCGCGAGGATGAGCGCCTTGACGGTCTTTTCGGCGGGTTTGCCGGGCGCCTCCAGCAGGTGCTGGATCAGCGGCAGGCCGAAGGCGAGCGTCTTGCCGGTGCCGGTCTGGGCGAGGCCCATGACGTCATGGCCTTCCAGCGCCAGCGGAATGGCCTTGTTCTGGATGGGCGTCGGCTCTGTCAGGCCGGCGGTCTTGAGAGCGGTATTGAGTTCGGGCGCGAGGCCCAGCATGTCGAAATCGTACAAGTCGTATCCTTTGCGGGCCACAAGGCGGACTGCCGGGTGACCAAGAGACATGGCCCGCACGGGATGCGCGGGCGCAAGGGTTGCGCGGACACCTTAAGACGTCGCGGGCGTATCCCGCGCCACCTGGCGCCGCATCAGAAACCCTGCGTGATGGGGGAACTGGAAAAATCGGGCTGGTTGCTGGTTCGGGCGGTTGGCCCGGCTCACGCGCAATCGCAGCGATGGGGGACAGATGGGGGATTGCGGCACAGGTGTCAAGCAATACCCAGAATTTTCGGAATTGCAGGAGGGGGTGATGCTTAGCGGTCGTGGCGAAGGTCAGGTGTGAGCCCTTTGTGAGACATTGGGTTCGAGCACCCGGCCAGTTAACAGCCGCGAAGCGGTCCGGCCATCGTCAGCCCCTCCCTTGGGCTGGCGATTTGGCGAGGCCGGGCGTAACGATCCTTTTGAGGACGTGTTTGGCAGGCATGAAGTGCTTCAGAATTGCCCTCGGATCGCCATCCCAGGGGCTGACGATGGCCTCTGTCGTGAACGGCGGCTTCGTCTGCATAGCAGACATCGCGCACCAACAGAAAAAGGCGCCGCGGTTTCCCGGGCGCCTTTCTATCGGGTCTGCATCGAAGTCAGCTTTTCGCCGGCTCGTTGGCCGGGGCCGGGGTGGGCGCCGCGCCTTGCTGTGCCGGGGCGGCGGGTTTCTTGCCGCCGGCGTTGAGCGGGTCGTCCTGGCGTTGCACCGAGCCCTCGAAATGGGCGCCGGATTCGATGGCGATGGTCTTGTGGATGATGTCGCCTTCGACGCGGGCGGTCGAGGTCAGGCGCACCTTGAGGCCACGCACGCGGCCAACGATGCGGCCGTTGATGACCACGTCATCGGCAATCACCTCGCCCTTGATCGTGGCGCTTTCACCGATGGTCAGCAGGTGGGCGCGGATGTCGCCCTCGACGGTGCCTTCGACCTGGACATCGCCGGTGGTCTTGAGGTTGCCGGTGACGTGCAGATCGGTCGACAGGACCGAGGCGGGGGGCTTGGCCTTGGGGGCCGCGGCCTTGAATTCACCGCTGCTGGCGGTGCTGGTGTCCTTGCGCGGCTCGGCCGGCGCGGCGGGTTTGGCCGCAGAATCCTGCTTCGGCGCGGGGTCGTTGATTTTGCTTTTAGAAAACATCTCTTGCAGCCTTGATGTAGATCATGGGATTGACGGCCTTGCCGCCGACACGGACCTCGTAGTGTAGATGGGTGCCGGTCGAACGTCCAGTGCTCCCCATATCACCAATTCGATCCCCGCGCGAGACCCTTTGGCCTTTTTTGACCCGCAGCTGGGACATGTGGGCGTAGCGGGTCTCGATCCCGAACTCGTGCTGGATCTTGACCAGGCGGCCATAACCCGACTGCCAGCCGGCATGGGTGACCACGCCATCGGCGGTGGAATAGATCGGCGTGCCGTGGGGGGCCGCGAAATCGGTGCCGGAATGCATCCGGCCCCAGCGCATCCCGAAGCCCGAGGTATAGCGGAAGGAGGACTTGACCGGCATCGCGAAGGGCGCCTTTTGCGCGGCGATGCGGTAGAGGTTCAGCTTGTCCATGCCCTGAAGGATGCCGTTGGCGCGGCGGGCGTCCGCCGAGGGTTCCTCGCCGCGGGTGGAGAAGCTGAGCGGCATCAGCGGGCCGCCCTGGCCGGAATAGCCCGAGCGCACCGTGGCAATCAGGTTGTCCGGGTTCATGCCGGCGGCGCTGAACATCTTGTCCAGCGGCTCTACCGAGATCGACATCGCCTCTTCCAGCTGGCGGAAGATCTGGTCGTTCTGGTCCTGCATCAGCTGGATCTGGCTGGCCATCTCGTCGGCGCGCAGCAATGCGTCCTCCGCATCGGCCGTGACCTGGTCACGCTCCTGCGCGGTGGCGGCCAGCTGGGACGACAGGAACTCGACCATCGGGTCCTCGCCGGTGCTGCCCGAGGCGCCGGGCAGGGGCGTGTCGCCGGAATTCTCGATCGCCGCGGCCAGCTCTTCGGCCTCGTTGCGGGCGCTGTCGCGGTCTTTCATGGTGCGGCGCAGGGTGGACTGGATGACCTCGATCCCGGTTTCCAGTTCGCGGCGGCGGGTCTCGGACGACAGAAGCTCGGTCTGCATGACCGAAATCTGCTCCAGCGCCGAGTTGAAGCGGTTCTGTGCCGCGAGCGCCTCTTCGGCGCGCTTGTCGCGTTCGTCCTCGAGCGCGTTCAGCCGGGCCTCGTAGGTGCGCTGATCGCGTTTGGCCTGTTCGCGGAAGTTGCCCGATCCGATCGAGTCCATCACCAGGACCGCGGTGGCGATGATCGCCCAGGCCACGATGGCCGAGGCGCCGAGGAAGGCAACGAGTTGCGTGGCGGGGCGGAGCCTGATGAAGCGTGTGTCGGTGTCTGACCGCAGGAAAACGCGGCGTTCCGGGAAGTGTCTTTCCAGAAAGTGGTTCAGCTTGATCAACAATCGACTGCGCACGTTTCACTCCGTCCCTTGCAACCTATTCCCCGTGTCGATGCTCAAACCTCTGCCGCGTCGTCTGTCGCGATCGTGTCCATTCTTGGCCGGATGGTCCGGTGGCATCGTCCGGGGTTGGGTACACAGCAGGGTCGTATTGGGCAAGGATTTTGACCACGGCTGCGTGGCAGTGCGCCGATTTGTGCCGGAACTGGCAGAAAATTGCCGATTCATAAGGGGTTGATGGCGCGGATACGCTAGGCGCCGGGGACCGGACCGTTGGCCAGCGGCCAGTAGAAATCGGGCGGCAGGCCCGCCTCGGCGCGTTTCTCCTCGTTGAAAGGCGGCTTGAGCGCGCCGTGGAAATAGCGCCGGACAAGATCGTGAAAGGCGGTTTTCGGATCCATCTCGTGCCGCCCGCAAAGGAAGTGGAACCACTTCGACCCATAGGCGACATGCGCGACCTCCTCGGCATAGATCACCTTCAGCGCATCGACCGTCCGGGTCTCTTTGGCGCTTTGAAAAAGGTCGATCATGCCGGGCGTCACGTCGAGGCCGCGGGCCTCGAGCACCATCGGCACGACGGCGAGACGGCCCATGAAATCCTCGGCGGTGTCCTCGGCGGCGCGCCACATGCCGGCATGGGCATCCAGCGCACCGTAATGGCTGTCCTTTTCCTCGAGGAAATCGCATACGAGGTTGAAATGCTTGGATTCTTCGTCGGCGGATTTCACCCAATCGTCGTAGAACCCGAGCGGCATCTTCACGTCCGTGAAGCGCGCGATGATGTCCCAGTGAAGGTCCACGGCATTGAGTTCGATATGTGCGACGGCGTGCAGGATCGCCAGCCGTCCGGGCGCGGTGCCGGGGCGGCGGCGGGGCACGTCGCGCGGGTCCAAAAGACGCGGCAGGTCGGGGCGGGCCGGACGCAGCGGCGGCGCGGCGGTGCCCACGGGCAGGTCGCGCCCGGCGGCGCGGGCGGCGAACCAGGTGGCGGCATGGCGCCGCGACAGCGCCGTCTTTTCGCGCCCGTCGGCGGTGGTGAGAACCTCCACCGCCATTTCCGCAAGGCTTTGATCGGTCACAGGGCGCGCACCGCGTCCAGCACCTCGTCGGCGTGGCCGTCCACCTTTACCCTGGGCCAGACGCGGGCGACCATGCCGTCGCGGTCGACCAGCACGGTCGTGCGCTCGATCCCCATGAAGGTCTTTCCGTACATCTTTTTCTCTTTCCAGACGCCGTATTCCTCGCAGACATGCGTATCAGCGTCGGACAGAAGGGGAATGCCCAGCTCATGCTTGTCGCGGAACTTGTCGTGCTTGGCCACGGTATCCTTGGAAATTCCGAAGACCTTGGCGCCCGCCGCGTCGAAGTCCTCGGCCAGGCCGGTAAAGGCGATGGCCTCCTTGGTGCAGCCGGGCGTGTCGTCCTTGGGATAGAAGTAGAGCACGACCGGCGCGGGGCGCTGTTCGGACAGGGTGACGAGGTCGCCGCCGTCGCGCGGCAGGGCAAAATCGGGGGCCGGTTGGCCGGGTTCGAGCATGTCGGATTCTCCCATGAGTAAAAAGTGAGTTTCAAATTAACGCGTAAGCGGCAAGAATAAAGCAAAGAGGGCAGGCAAATGCGCGGCGAACGCGCGACATCGGGATTAATGAGCGACACGACGCAGACAAAACCTCGCGGCAAGCGCCTGAAACGGTTCGGCCTCTGGAGCGTCGCGCTGGTGCTGGCGGTGTGCCTGGGGCTGAGCGTGGCGGCGGTCTCGCTGCTTGGCACGCGGGTCTCGGCGCCGGACTGGGTGCGGGACCGTGTCACCCGCGAGATCAACGCGGCCGTCGAAGGCGTGTCGCTGCATTTCGGCGACATGGCCGTGGTGATGGAGGAAGGCTGGGTGCCGCGCCTGTCGCTGCGTGACGTGACGGTGCGCGACACCACCGGCCTGCCCATCGCCAACCTGTCGGACGTGCAGGGCACCGTGGATCTGAAGGCGCTGTTGCAGGGACAGTTGCATCCCAGCACGGTACGCCTGTCTGGCGCGCAGCTGAGCTTTCGGCGCACCGACGCGGGCGAGGTGGGCGTCACGCTGGGCGAGGTGGGAACCTCCGAGCAGCAGCCGGTGACGGTGGCCGCGATGGCCGAGCGGCTGGACGTGGTGCTGAACCGGCCCGCCTTCAGAAGCCTGACGACAATCGAGGCCACGAACGTCTCGCTGCGCTACGAGGACGAGCGCACCGAGCGGGCCTGGACCGCCGATGGCGGGAGGCTGGACGTGACGCGCGACGGCGACGACATCCGCCTGCGCGGGGATTTCGCCCTGATCGGGGCGCGCGATTATGCCACCACGCTGGCGTTGAACTATACCGGCCGGCTGGGCAGCGCGGCGTCCGAGGTCGGCCTGAGCTTCGAGGACATGCCGGCCCGCGACGTGGCGGGACAATCGCCCGCGCTGGCGTGGCTTTACGCGATCGACGCGCCGATCTCGGGCGCGCTGCGCGCCTCGGTGGATGACACGGGCAAGCTAGGCCCGCTCAACGCGACGTTGCAGATCGGCCAGGGCGCGGTCAGGCCCAACGAGGCGACCGAGCCCATCGCATTCGACTCGGTGCGCAGCTATTTTACCTACGACCCGTCGGAGGATCGCATCGTCTTCAACGAGCTGTCGATCGACAGCAAGTGGGTCAAGACCAGCGCCACGGGCCATGCCTATCTGGTGGGGGTGGAAAAAGGCTGGCCGCGCGAGATCCTGTTGCAGGTCAACCTGTCGGAGGTGGTGGCCAACCCGATGGACCTTTATGCCGAGGCGGTCACGCTTCAGGGCGCGCGCATGGACATGCGCCTGAAGCTGAACCCTTTCGTGCTTACGCTCGGCGAGCTGAGCCTGTCGGACCAGGACGAGGTGCTGCGGTTGAGCGGCGAGGCGCGGGCCGAGCCGGAAGGCTGGGACGTCACGCTGAACGGCCACATGGAGCGCATCGACCCCGACCGCCTGCTGCAGCTCTGGCCCGAGCGGCTTCAGGACAAGACCCGCGACTGGATCACCGAGAACGTGCGCGCGGCGGACCTGCGGAACATCCAGCTTGCCCTGCGGTCCTTGCCCAAGCGCAGCCCGGACTTTTTCCTGGGCTTCGATTTCGAGAAGTTCAGCACGCAGTTCATCAAGAATTTTCCGGTGATCGAAGATGCGCACGGGCACGCGTCCTTGATGGACAACCGTTTCGTGGTGTCCGCACTGGGCGGGCACGTGACCGCGCCGCAGGGCGGGCGGATCGATATCTCGGGCACCAGTTTCGACATTCCGGACGTGACGATCAAGCGGACGCCGGCGCAGGTGAACCTGCGCACGCGCAGCACGATCACGGCCGCCCTGTCGCTGCTGGACGAACCGCCGCTGGAGTTTCTGACCAAGGCCGGGCGCGAGGTGACGCTGGCGGACGGCATGGCGGAATTGCAGGGCGTGCTTGACCTGCGCCTGTTGAAAAAGTTGTCGGTCGAGGACGTGGAGTTCGACATAGCGGGCAAGTTGCGCGATGTGCGCAGCGAGGTTCTGGTGCCGGGCCGGGTGCTGTCATCCGCCGCCCTGGACGTGGCGCTTGCGGACGATGTGCTGACAGTGGCGGGGGCGGGGCGCATTGGGCAGGTGCCGTTCGACGGGCGGTTCGAGACCGATATCAGCCCCGGCGCGAACACCAGCACGGTGCGCGGCTGGATCGAATTGTCCGAACGCTTTGTCGAGGAGTTCGGCATCGGATTGCCGCCGGGCAGCGTGTCGGGCGCGGGCCGGGCCGACATGGAGATCGACTTTGAAAAAGGTGCGCCGGGGGTGTTCCGGCTGAGCTCGACCCTGGCCGGTGTGGGCCTGCGCGTGCCGCAGCTGGATTGGGCACTGTCGCAGGGCGCGACAGGCCGGCTGGAGGCCTCGGGCCGGCTGGGCGAACCGCCCTCGATCGACCGGCTGGAGATTTCGGGGGCGGGGCTGACCGCGCGCGGCGCGGTCACCCTGCGCGACAACGGCCAGCTGAACCGGGCCACGTTCTCGCAGGTCCAGATCGGCAGCTGGCTGAAAGCGCCGGTGGAACTGGTCGGGCGCGGTGCGGGTGCGGCGCCGGCGGTGCGCGTGCAGGGCGGTTCGGTGGATCTGCGCCAGACCTCGCTGGCGGGCGATGGCGGCGGTGGGGGCCGACAACGCACGCAACGTGGCGGGCCGGTGTCGCTGGCGCTGGACCGCCTGCAGATATCGGACGGGATCGCGCTTACGGATTTCCGGGCGGACCTGGACATGTCGCAGGGCGCCAACGGCAGCTTTGCCGGCCGGATCAACGGCATGTCGCCGATCACCGGCCGGGTCGTGCCGCAAAACGGCCGCAGCGCCTTTCGCATCCAGGCCGAGGATGCGGCCGGGGTGCTGGTGTCGGCGGGGCTGGTCAAGGGCGCCCGCAACGGCAAGCTGGACGTGACGCTGGTGCCGGGCAAGGGTCCGGGCATCTACGAGGGCAGGCTGACGGCGAAAGGGTCGATGCGGCTCAAGGATGCGCCGTCGATGGCCGCGCTTCTGAACGCGCTGACGGTCGTGGGCCTGCTGGAGCAGTTGGGCGGCGACGGCATACACTTCGAGTCGCTGGAGGCGCGTTTCCAGCTTTCGCCCCAGCGCGTCACGCTTTATTCCAGCAGCGCGGTGGGCGCCGCGATGGGGATCACGATGGACGGCTATTACTATCCGGAAAGCGGGCAGATGGACATGCAGGGCGTGATTTCGCCGGTCTATGTGGTGAACGCCGTGGGCTCGCTCTTTACCCGGCGGGGCGAGGGGCTGTTCGGGTTCAACTATACGCTCAAGGGGCCGGCCCGCAGTCCGCGGGTCAGCGTCAACCCGCTGTCGGCCTTCACGCCGGGCATGTTCCGCGAATTGTTCCGCCGTCCTGCGCCGGAACTGCCGCAATCGACGCGGCGCGCGCAGGAGCCCCAGCCGGACACCGAGCGCCCGAAGCCCCAGGCGCCGAGATCGAACCCGATGGGGCGGGGCTTCGACACGGGCAATTTCGGCCGATGAAGCTGTCGGATTTCGATTTCGACCTGCCCGAGGCGCTGATCGCGACACGGCCCGCAAGACCGAGGCCGTCGGCGCGGCTGCTGGTGGCGCGAGGGGACAGGATCACCGATGCGCGGGTTCATGACCTGGGCCGGTACCTGCGGCCCGGCGACCGGCTGATCCTGAACAACACCAAGGTCATCCCGGCGCGCCTGTCGGGGCTGCGGCGGCGTGACAGTGCGCAGGGCGAGACCGAGGCGCGGATCGAGGCGACGCTGCTGGATGCCACGCCCGAGGGCGACTGGCGGGCGATGATCAAGCCGTTGAAAAAGCTGCGGACCGGCGAAGTGGTGCGCTTTGGCGCGGGCCTGGAGGCGATTCTGCTGGACAAGGAGGACGGGCAGGGCGTGCTGCGTTTCAACCTGTCGGGGGAAGATTTTGACGCCGCGCTCAACGCGGCGGGCGCGATGCCGCTGCCGCCCTATATCGCCAGCAAGCGCGCCGCCGATGCACGCGACCGCGACGACTACCAGACGGTTTTCGCCAAGGAGACCGGCGCGGTGGCCGCGCCCACGGCCAGCCTGCATTTCGACGACGCGCTGCTGGCGGAACTGGCGGCGCAGGGCGTCGCCTTTACCGAGGTCACGCTGCACGTGGGCGCGGGGACGTTCCTGCCCGTGAAGGTCGAGGACGTGACGAC
Source organism: Roseovarius atlanticus (assembly GCF_019802205.1). Lineage (GTDB taxonomy): Bacteria > Pseudomonadota > Alphaproteobacteria > Rhodobacterales > Rhodobacteraceae > Roseovarius > Roseovarius atlanticus_A. The sequence goes on along the minus strand of NZ_JAHVHQ010000003.1, from coordinate 1,636,993 downwards.
CCACCGGATGCATGCCGAATGGGGCGAGGTCAGCGCGGCGGCGGCGGCCGAGATCGCCGCGACGAAAGCGCAGGGCGGGCGGGTCATTCCGGTGGGCACCACCGCGCTGCGCCTGATCGAAAGCGCCGCCCGCGATGGCACGATCGCGCCGTGGCGGGGCGAGACGGATATCTTCATCTACCCCGGGTTCGAGTTTCGGGTGACGGACGCGCTGATGACCAATTTTCACCTGCCGAAGAGCACCCTGATGATGCTTGTCAGCGCCTTGATGGGTCCCGAGCGCATCAAGGACATCTACACGCACGCCATCCGGAATGAGTACCGATTCTTCTCTTACGGGGATTCGTCTCTTCTGGTACCCGATGCCGGGGATGCCGGGGAGGAGACCTGAATGAAACTCAACAAGGTGCCGGGCTTTGTCAGCCGCGTCATGTGGGTGGGGCTGATCACCAGTGCCGCGCTCTTGATCCTGAACTACGTGATCGCGGGGCTTGTCTGTGCGCTGATCGTTTTTGCCGCCAACCTTGCGCTCAAGCGCGAGCCGGTCAAGCTGTGGGTTTTCCGCGTGCTGACCGGGATGTCGCGCGAAGAGCTGGAGCGAGCGACGCTGGCCGATCTTCAGGCGGGTGCCACGACGTCGGACCGGGGCAGGCCGGACCCCGACGACCCGCCGGCCGGCTGACCTTTCGCCCCGGAGCGGGCTGCCGCGCGTGGTTCCGCCCATCGGCGGCTGTTGCGGCGCCGGACGCTGTTGAAACCGGCTCGAAACACTGGCAAGGCCTGCACCAGCGACGGATCGAGTCGCGTTTGAGCCAGACCTGTTGTGCGATGCCCGTCTAGACGGGCTGAAAGTCATTGGAGTTCCCGCATGTTTTCCGTTCTTTCCAGCGCCTGGGCCCTGCTTTTGGGCATGATGCTCTTGCAGGTCGGCAACGGCATGCAGGGCACGCTCCTGGGTGTGCGCGGCCAGATGGAAGGCTTCTCGACGCTGGAAATGTCGCTGGTGATGTCGGGTTATTTCCTGGGCTTCCTCTTTGGCTCGCGCATGGCGCCGGAGATGATCCGGCGGGTGGGACACGTGCGGGTGTTCGCGGCGCTGGCCTCGATGATCTCGGCGGTGATGATCCTGTACCCGGCCTTTGCCAACCCCTGGGCCTGGGGCGTGGGGCGCGTGCTGATCGGGTTCTGTTTCTCCGGCGTGTACGTCACGGCCGAAAGCTGGCTGAACAACGCCGCCACGAACGACAACCGCGGCAAGGCGCTGTCGCTTTACATGATCGTGCAGATGGTCGGTATCGTCAGCGCCCAGGCGCTGATGCTGACCGCGGACCCGGGCGGATTCGTGCTGTTCATCATCCCGTCTGTGCTGATCTCGCTGTCCTTCGCGCCCATTCTGCTGTCGATCAGCCCGACGCCGGCCTTCGACACGACCAAGCCGATGACACTGCGCGAGATCATGCGGATCTCGCCCTTGGGCTGTGTCGGCATGTTCCTTTTGGGCGGGGTCTTTGCGGCGCAGTTCGGCATGGCGGCGGTCTACGGCGCCGAGGCGGGGCTGACCGTTGGGCAGATCTCGACCTTCGTGGCGACGTTCTATCTGGGGGCGATGCTGGTGCAGTATCCGCTGGGCTGGCTGTCGGACCGCATGGACCGGCGGCTTCTGATCCTGATCGCCTCGGCCATCTGCGCCATTGGCGCGGTGATCGGCATGGCGCTGGGCAGCGTGTTCTGGCTGTTGCTGGTGGCCGCGTTCCTTGTGGGGGGCATGTCGAACCCGCTTTATTCGCTGCTGATCGCCTATACCAACGACTTCCTGGGGACCGACGACATGGCGGCGGCCGCGGGGGGCATGGTGTTCATCAACGGGCTGGGCGCGGTCTTTGGCCCGATCATCACCGGCTGGATCATGGGCGTGGTGGGGCCGAGCGGGTATTTCCTGCACATTGCCACGCTTTGCACCATGATGGCCGCCTACGCCGCCTACCGGATGACGCAGCGCGCGGCGCCCGACGATACCGACCGCTACACCGCGGTGGTGCCGGGTGTGTCGCCCATGGCGGTGACCTATGCGCAGGAAGTTGCCATGGAGGCGGCGGAGGAAAATTCAGAGGATGGACAGGCCGCGTGAGAGTGCCCATATGCGCGGCAGAAACGGGACGATGTCACGAAACATTGCCTTTGTTGCAATTCTTTACTGTCCACGGGGCAGGGGATGTCGTTAACCTGTTACATATGAGTGCTGCCCACTACGGGAGGATAGGATGACAGCGCCCGAGGATATATTGAATTTCTGGCTCGACGAGGTCGGGCCGAAGGGCTGGTACGAGGCGTCCGACGATCTGGACGAGACGGTGCGCGACAGGTTTCTCGATGCCTATCACCGCGCCTGTGACGGGACCAACGGGCTGTGGCTGACCTATCCCAGCGGCACGCTTGCCTATATCATCCTGATGGACCAGTTTCCGCGCAACATGTTCCGCGACCAGGCGCAGGCCTTCGCAACCGACAAGTTCGGACTGGCCGCCGCCAAGGCCGCGATCAACAAGGGCTGGGACACGCGGATCGACGAACCCGCGCGACAGTTCTTCTACCTGCCGCTGATGCATTCGGAGAACTTGTGCGATCAGGACCGCTGCGTGCGGCTGATCTGCGAACGGATGCCCGAGGGCGGCGACGACAACCTGCTTCATGCGCGCGCGCATCGCGAGGTGATCCGCAGCTTTGGCCGGTTCCCGCACCGCAACGACGTGCTGGGGCGCGGCAGTTCGGACGCCGAGAAGGCCTTCATGAAGAAGGGCGGCTACGGCGGCGTGGTGCGCGAGCTTCAGGACGCCGACGCCGCCGCATAGCGCAAGCGGCGCGAGCTATTGGAATTCATGGACAAACCGGGCCGGCCCGTGGCATCTTGTTGCGGGAGGCTTAGCTACGTTGTGGTCGTCTCCGAGATAGTTTAATATCAAACTATATTTTGAAATCGACCTGGGAACGGAGCATCGCATGGCCGCGCAATCCTATGACATGATCGTAATCGGGGCAGGGCCGGGCGGCTATGTCGCCGCCATCCGGGGCGCGCAGCTGGGCCTGAAGGTGGCCGTGGTCGAGCGCGAGCACCTGGGCGGGATCTGCCTGAACTGGGGCTGTATTCCCACGAAGGCGCTGCTGCGCTCGTCCGAGGTGTTTCACCTGATGCACCGTGCCAAGGAGTTCGGACTGAAGGTCGAGAAGATCGACTATGACCTTGACGCCGTGGTCAAGCGCTCGCGCGACGTGGCCAAGCAGCTGACCTCGGGCGTGGGCCACCTGATGAAGAAGAACAAGATCACCACGATCATGGGCGAGGCCAAGCTGACGGGCAAAGGCAAGGTGTCGGTCAAGACCGAGAAGGGCAGCGAGGAGCTGACCGCCAAGACCATCGTTCTGGCCACCGGCGCGCGGGCACGCGAACTGCCGGGGCTCGAGGCCGATGGCGACCTCGTGTGGACCTACAAGCACGCGCTGAAGCCGCCGCGGATGCCGAAGAAACTGCTGGTCATCGGCTCGGGCGCGATCGGGATCGAGTTCGCCAGCTTCTACAACACGCTGGGCGCCGAGACGACCGTGGTCGAGGTGATGGACCGCATCCTGCCGGTCGAGGATGCCGAGATCGCAAAATTCGCGAAGAAGGCGTTCGAGAAGCAGGGCATGAAGATCATGGAGAAATCCACGGTCAAGCAGCTGGACCGCGCCAAGGGCAAGGTGACCGCCCATATCGAGACCGGCGGCAAGACAGAGAAGCTGGAGTTCGACACGGTGATTTCCGCCGTGGGGATCGTCGGCAATACCGAGAACCTCGGCCTGGAGGACCTGGGCATCAAGGTGGATCGCACGCATGTGGTGGTGGACGAATACTGCCGCACCGGCGTCGACGGCATCTATGCCATCGGCGACCTGGCCGGCGCGCCCTGGCTGGCGCACAAGGCCAGCCACGAGGGCGTGATGGTGGCCGAACTGGCCGCCGGCGGACACCCGCACCCGGTGCGCCCCGACAGCATCGCGGGCTGTACCTATTGCCACCCACAGGTGGCCAGCGTCGGCCTGACCGAGGCCAAGGCGAAAGAGGCGGGATACGAGGTGAAGATCGGCAATTTCCCCTTTATCGGCAACGGCAAGGCGATTGCCCTGGGCGAAGCCGAGGGCATGATCAAGACCGTCTTCGACGCCAAGACCGGAGAATTGCTGGGCGCGCATATGGTGGGCGCGGAAGTGACCGAGCTGATCCAGGGCTATGTCGTGGGCCGGCAGCTGGAGACGACGGAAGAGGACCTGATGCACACGGTCTTCCCGCACCCGACGCTGAGCGAGATGATGCACGAAAGCGTGCTGGACGCGTATGGTCGGGCGGTGCACTACTGAAATGAGCGCCTGCGGCGCGCAGGTTCGGTAAAAGCGGGGGCGCTGCCCCCACGTTGAAACGACGTTTCAACGTTCCCCCGGGATATTTTCGGCCAGAGGAAGCGGTGCGGGGCTTTTCGCATGAGGCCGCATCTGAGATGGTGCGCGTGTCGATGACCTTGAAAGTGTGGCGGAATGGCGAGCCTCAACCGTATCGTGATGTACAAGAGTTCCCGCGCCTGGTTCGAGGAGCTGGACCTCGCGTCGATGGAGGCCGCCGAGGTGTCGGGCAAGCATGGTCGTCGCTACGAGTTCAAGAGCTACGAGCGCTTCCGCTTTCCGGCGCATGACATCTGCAAGGGGCCCTATACCGACGAGGCGGGCACCGTGCGGCAATTCGATATCGTGCTGGCGAACCAGGTGTGGGAGCACCTGGACCGGCCCTACGCGGCGACGCGCAACGTGCTGGAGATGCTGCGGCCGGGCGGGTATTTCTGGGTCGCGGTGCCGTTCTTCATCCCCTATCACGGCGATCCGGTGGATTGCTCGCGCTGGACGGCGCGGGGGCTGAAGAACCTGCTGATCGAGGCCGGGTTCGACGAGGGCAGGATCCGCTCCGAGCAATGGGGCAACCGGCTGGCGGGCTTGCGGAACCTGGGCGAGGACTGGCCGCCGGAGTATGATCCCGAGCGCGACAATCTGGACAACGATCCGGCCTTTCCGATCTGCGCCTGGGCTCTGGCCCGGAAGTAATCGGCAAATAAACTGTGGATAAAGCGGGCGCTGCTGACAGGCCCTGACCCCTGTTCGCGGTATGTTCCGTTTTTCCACTTGGAAGAAGGGGCGGCGTAAACTATCTGTCAACGGGTGAGACACCGGGGGCAGTATGGCCGAGCTGAAGAACATCGAAGTACGGGGCGCGCGCGAGCATAACCTCAAGAACATCGACGTGGACATTCCGCGCAACGAGCTTGTGGTGATCACCGGGCTGTCGGGCTCGGGCAAATCGAGCCTGGCGTTCGACACGATCTATGCCGAGGGGCAGCGGCGTTACGTTGAAAGCCTGTCGGCCTATGCGCGGCAGTTCCTGGACATGATGGAAAAGCCGGACGTGGACCATATCAGCGGTCTGTCCCCGGCGATTTCCATCGAGCAGAAGACGACCAGCAAGAACCCCCGTTCGACCGTCGGCACGGTGACCGAGATCTACGACTACCTGCGGCTGTTGTTCGCGCGGGTCGGCACGCCCTATTCCCCTGCCACCGGCAAGCCGATCGAGGCGCAGCAGGTGCAGGACATGGTCGACCGGGTGCTGGCGATGGAAGAGGGCACGCGCGCCTTCCTGCTGGCGCCCATCGTGCGGGACCGCAAGGGCGAGTATCGCAAGGAATTCCTGGAGCTGCGCAAGCAGGGCTTTCAGCGGGTGAAGGTGGACGGCACGTTCTACGAGCTCGACGAGCCGCCGACGCTGGACAAGAAATTCCGCCATGACATCGACGTGGTGGTCGACCGCATCGTGGTGAAGGACGGCATCGGCACGCGGCTGGCCGACAGTTTCCGCACCGCGCTGGACCTGGCAGACGGGATCGCCATCTTCGAGACCGCGCCGAAAGAGGGCGAGCCGGAACGCACGACGTTTTCCGAGAATTTCGCCTGTCCCGTCAGCGGGTTCACCATCCCCGAGATCGAGCCGCGGCTGTTTTCGTTCAACGCGCCGTTCGGGGCCTGCCCGGACTGCGACGGGCTGGGGATGGAGCTGTTCTTTGACGAACAACTCGTGGTGCCGGATGCGGCGCTGAAGCTCTATGACGGGGCGCTGGCGCCGTGGCGGAAGGGCAAGTCGCCCTATTTCCTGCAAACCATCGAGGCCATCGCGCGGCATTACGAGTTCGATGCGAACACGCCCTGGCGCGATCTGCCGGCGCATGTGAAGCAGGTCTTCCTGCATGGCTCTGGCGACGAGGAAATCCAGTTCCGCTATGACGAGGGCGGGCGGGTGTACCAAGTCAGCCGTGTCTTCGAGGGGGTGATCCCCAACATGGAGCGGCGCTATCGCGAGACGGATTCGAGCTGGGTGCGCGAGGAGTTCGAACGCTATCAGAACAACCGGCCCTGTGGCACCTGCGGCGGCTATCGCCTGCGGGAAGAGGCGCTGGCGGTGAAGATCGGCAAGCCGGATGACCTGCGCCATATCGGGCAGGTGGTGCAGATGTCGATCCGCGAGGCGTTCGACTGGTGCGAGACGGTGCCGGAGGCGCTGACCGCGCAGAAGAACGAGATTGCGCGGGCGATCCTGAAGGAGATCCGCGAGCGGCTTGGCTTCCTGAACAACGTGGGGCTGGAATACCTGACGCTCAGCCGGAATGCCGGCACGCTCTCGGGCGGGGAAAGCCAGCGGATCCGGCTGGCCAGCCAGATCGGGTCTGGCCTGACCGGGGTGCTCTATGTGTTGGACGAGCCGTCCATCGGGCTGCATCAGCGCGACAACGGGCGGTTGTTGCAGACGCTGCAGAACCTGCGCGACCAGGGCAATACCGTGATCGTGGTGGAGCATGACGAGGAGGCCATTCGCACTGCCGATTACGTCTTCGATATCGGCCCCGGTGCGGGTGTGCATGGCGGCGACGTGGTCAGCCACGGCAAGCCCGAGGCGGTGGCGGCCGACAAGAATTCGATCACCGGGCAATACCTGTCGGGTGTGCGCGAGATTTCCGTCCCGGCGGAGCGGCGCAAGGGCAATGGCAAGAAGATCAAGATCGTCAAGGCCACCGGCAACAACCTGAAATCCGTGGATGCCGAGTTTCCGCTGGGCAAGTTCGTCTGCGTGACCGGCGTGTCGGGCGGGGGCAAGTCGACGCTGACCATCGAGACCTTGTTCAAGACGGCCTCGATGCGCCTCAATGGCGCGCGGCAGACGCCCGCGCCGTGCGAGACGATCAAGGGGCTGGAGCATCTGGACAAGGTCATCGACATCGACCAGAGGCCCATCGGGCGCACGCCGCGCTCGAACCCGGCCACTTATACCGGGGCGTTCACGCCGATCCGCGATTGGTTTGCCGGGCTGCCCGAGGCCAAGGCGCGTGGCTACAAGCCGGGGCGGTTTTCCTTCAACGTGAAGGGGGGGCGCTGCGAGGCGTGCCAGGGCGATGGCGTGATCAAGATCGAGATGCATTTCCTGCCGGATGTCTATGTCACCTGCGAGACCTGCAACGGTGCGCGTTACAACCGGGAGACGCTGGAAATCCAGTGGAAAGGCAAGAGCATAGCGGACGTTCTTGATATGACGGTCGAGGATGCGCAGGAGTTCTTCAAGGCGGTGCCGTCGATCCGCGAGAAGATGGATGCGCTGATGCGCGTGGGGCTGGGCTATATCAAGGTGGGCCAGCAGGCGACGACCCTTTCGGGCGGCGAGGCGCAGCGGGTGAAACTGTCGAAGGAACTGGCGAAGCGGTCGACGGGCCGGACGCTCTATATCCTCGACGAGCCGACCACGGGGCTGCATTTCGAGGACGTGAAGAAACTCCTGGAAGTGCTTCATGAACTTGTGGAAAGCGGCAATACGGTCTTGGTGATCGAGCACAATCTGGACGTGGTGAAGACCGCCGACTGGATTATCGATATCGGCCCCGAAGGCGGGGATGGCGGCGGTGAGATCGTCGCCGTGGGCACGCCCGAGGACGTGGCCGAGGTCGAGCGCAGCCATACCGGGCGCTACCTGAAAGACATGCTGGCGGCGCGGAAGGTCGCCGCGGAATGACACGGATTGCCTTTGTCCTGCTGGGGCTGATGCTGCCCTGCGGGGCATGGGCGCAAGCCGGACCGGATTGCGGCTTTGCGGAAGAGCCGTGTTTCTGCGGCGGGCTGTTTGCCGTGCTGGAGGTTGGCGACGGCGATACGGCGTTCCAGGCCGACCTGCGCCAGCGGTCCGCCGAGATGCGGGCGCGGGTTCAGGCGTTTCATGGGGAAACGGCCGGAAACAGGCTGTTCGACGGTTGGATGGAGGCGTGGCGGGACTTGCCGGGCGGTCTGGACGGACGGACGGTCCTGGCCGAGGGATTGGCACGGTGCCAAGGTTACGTGAGCGACAGAGCGGGGCGACCGAAGGTGTCGGTCACCCCGTGATTTTATATTTTTTTCAGGAGCTTGTGTTGCGATCCTAATTCAGGATGCGTGCCGCGGCCCCGATCAGGTCCAGCACTTCGCGCGTTTCCCGGTCGACGCGAAGAACCTGATCCCCGACGCGGTAGTAGGTGCCATAGGGATCAAGCCCGTAGCGGCCAGGATCCCGAATGATGACATAGTCGCCCCGGATCACGTCACCGCGGCGATACCCGTCATAGCGATCGTGGTCATACCCCGAATGCTTCTTCGCCTGTCCCGGGGGGACGCAGGGCACGGCTTTCTTGGCAAGCCCCGGAGGGCAGCCGTTCGACTTGGCCGCCACGGGTCCGGCAAGCGACACGGCGACGATGGAGGCGGTCAGGACGGGTTTCCACATGTGGTTTCTCCTTATGCTTTTGCGGATAACACCTGGGCAGAAGGAGCGTTCCTCAGGGTCAGGTGCGCCGGCGGCTTCATGCCGGTTGCGCCGGTGCGTGGATGCCGGACCGGGAAAGGGGGCGCTGCCCCCGCGCCGAAACAGGGTTTCGACGCTCCCCCGGGATATTTTCGGCCAGAGGAAGAGGCGGGTCAGCTCTCGTGCCCGCGTTTTTCGAACCGGGGCAGCATGGCCGAAAAATCGCGGCCATTGCCGTCTTCGTCCTCGACGAAGCGGCGGTAGAGGTCGCGGGCGGCCTGGCCGATGGGGGTGTCGGCATCGGCGGATTCGGCGGCCTGCATGGCCAGGGTCAGGTCCTTGAGCATGAGTTCGGCGGCAAAGCCGGGCTTGTATTCGTTGTCGGACGGTGATTTCGGGCCGATACCCGGGGCGGGGCAGTAGGCGTTCATCGACCAGCTGTAGCCCGAGGAGGTCGAGACCACGTCGAACATCGCCTGCCGGTCGAGGCCCAGCTTGTCGGCCAGCGCGAAGGCCTCGCAGGTAACGATCATGGTGGCGCCGAGGATCATGTTGTTGCAGATCTTGGCGGCCTGTCCGTTGCCCGAGGGGCCGCAATGCACGGCCTTCTGGCCCATGATGTCGAAGAGCGGCTTCGCGGTGGCAAAGGCGCTTTCGTCGCCGCCCACCATGAAGGTGAGCGTGCCGCCCTGCGCGCCGCCGATGCCGCCAGAGACGGGCGCGTCGAGCGCGCCGAGGCCCGCGGCGTTGGCCTGTTCGGCCACGGCGCGGGCGCTGTCCACGTCGACGGTGGAGCAATCGAGCAGGACGGCGCCCTGTTTCATCGCCGGGATCACGGTGTCGGCCACCTTGCGCAGGATCTGGCCGTTGGGCAGCATGGTGATGACGACGTCGGCGTCAGCTGCGGCGGCCTCGGCGGTGTCGGCATTGGCCACGCCCTCGGCGGTGGTGCCGGCGGTGTCGAAGCCGGTCACCTCGTGTCCGGCGGCGGCCAGGTTGGCGGCCATGGGCGCGCCCATGTTGCCCAGTCCGATGAATCCGATCTTCATGTCAGGTCTCTCCCTCAGGTCTTGAATGTCATTGCGTCGGGCCCCAGTGGCAGGAGCATCTGTTCGACGGCCGCGGTGGGCGGCGTGGCGAGGTCATGCTGCCAGTCCGGGCTGCGGTCCTTGTCGATCACGGCGGCGCGGATGCCTTCGAGGAAATCGCCATGTTCCATCGCGCGGAAGGTGAAACGGTATTCCAGTTCCAGCGCGTGGCGGATATCGCCCGCCGCGCCGCGCAGGCGGTGCAGGATTTGCACCGTGGAGGCCATCGACAGGGGCGAATTGCGGCGCATGGATTTCAGGGCGGAGGCGGCGAGGTCGCTATCGGACGCCTCCAGCGCGGTCACGATCGCGCCAAGGTCGGCGCCGTCGAAAAGCGCGTCGATCTCGGGCTGCTGGTCGTGCAGACTGCCGCCTGGGGGTGTCTGGCCTTTGATGTGGCCGACATCGCCGGTCTCTTCGAGCTTCGCGATGAGGGCGGGCCAGTGGTCCTGCGGGATGTAGCTGTCGGCGAAGCCGGCATAGATCGCGTCGGCCGGGCCCATGCGGGATGTGGTCAGGCCCAGGTATTCGCCCAGCCGGCCCGGCGCGTTGGCGAGGATCAGCGAGCCGCCCACATCCGGAACCAGCCCGATGCCGCATTCCGGCATGGCGATCTGGCTGCTGTCGCAGACGATCCGGTGCGAGCCGTGGCAGGAAATGCCCACGCCGCCGCCCATGGTGAAGCCCTGCATGAAGGCGATGTAGGGCTTGGGGTATTCGGCGATCTTGGCATTGAGGCGGTATTCGTCGCGCCAGAATTTTTGCCCATAGGCGAAATCGCCCGCGCGGCCGGTGTCGTAAAGCTGCTGGATATCGCCGCCCGCGCAGAAGGCCTTGTCGCCCTCGGCGTCGATGATGACCAGTGCCACGTCGTCATCGGTGGCCCAATCGTCCAGCGCTGCCTCGATGGCAAGGCACATGTCGTAGGACACGGCGTTGAGCGCCTTGGGGCGGGTGAGGGTGATGCGGCCCGCTTGGCCGGTCTTGCGGATCGAAATATCGCTCATTGTTCCGCCAGCATGTGCCGCGCCACGATCAGGCGCATGATCTCGTTGGTGCCTTCGAGGATCTCGTGCACGCGCAGGTCGCGCACGAGTTTCTCGATGCCGTAATCGGCGAGGTAGCCGTAGCCGCCATGCAGTTGCAGGCACTGGTTGACGATCCGGCTGCCGGCCTCGGTCACGAATTTCTTGGCCATGGCGCAGTATTTCGTCGCGTCGGGGGCCTTGGTGTCGAGCTTCCAAGCGGCCTGGCGCAGGAAGACGCGGGCGGCGTGCAGCTCGATCTCGAGGTCGGCCAGGCGGAATTGCAGGGCCTGGAACTGGTCGATGCTTTGCCCGAAGGCCTTGCGCTCGCGCATGTAGGTCTTGGTCATGTCGAGCGCCTGTTGCGCGGCGCCGAGTGAACAGGCGGAGATGTTGAGGCGGCCGCCATCCAGCCCGGCCATGGCGTAGCTGAACCCTTTGCCTTCTTCTCCGACGAGGTTCTCTGCGGGGATCGTGCAATCGTCGAATTGCACCTGCGCCGTGGGTTGGCTGCGCCAGCCCATCTTGTCCTCGAGCCCGCCAAAGGAAAGGCCGGGTGTGCCGTCCTCGACATAGACGGTGGAGATGCCCTTGGGGCCATCCTCGCCGGTGCGGACCATGCAGACATAGGCGTCCGAATAGCCGCCACCCGAGATGAACGCCTTGGTGCCGTTGAGCGTGTAGCCCTCGTTGGTGCGCGCGGCGCGGGTTTTCAGGGCTGCGGCGTCGGAGCCCGAGCCGGGTTCGGTCAGGCAGTAGGAGAGGACCGTCTTCATCGGGATCACGTCGGGCAGGACGCGGGCCTTGAAGTCGTCGCTGGCGAAATTGTCGATCATGCGGGCGCACATGTTGTGGATCGACAGGAAGGCGGCAACCGAGGGGCAGGCCATGCTGAGCGCCTCGAACACCAGCGTGGCGTCGAGCCGCGAGAGACCCGCGCCGCCGGACTCCTCGCTGACATAAAGACCGCCGAAGCCCAGCTCGCCCACTTGCGGCCAAAGCTCTTTGGGGATGGTGCCCTGCGCCTCCCAGTCGCGGGCGTGGGGCGCGATGGCGTCCTGTCCGAAGGCATGGGCCATGTCGAAGATGGCGGTCTGTTCCTCGCTGAGCGCGAAATCCATCGCTTGGTCCTCCTCGTCTTACCCGGGCGGGTAATTGAACGTGTGTTTAATTAACCTGTTCGCGGCGGCGTCGCAAGGTGTGATCCGAGGGTCGCGCAGAACGCGGCCGGGAATCAAGCGCTGTCGGTTTCTGCCCCCGCCAATGAAAAGGGCGCCGCACCCCGGTGCCGCGCCCTTTCCTGAATGTCCGATGTTGCCCCTGGCGTCAGAGGACCAGAACCTTGGTGCCGACCTCGGTCTTGGCGAACAGCTCTGCGATGTGCTCGTTGTAAAGGCCGATGCAGCCCGAGGACGAGCGGCGTCCGATCTTGCGGGTGTCGTGGGTGCCATGGATCAGGTAGGCGGGCCAGGCGAGGTACATCGCATGCGTGCCCAGGGGGTTGCCGGGGCCGGCATCCATGAAATCGGGCAGGCTGGGATCGCGTTCTTTCATGCTTTCGGTCGGCGTCCAGGTCGGGCCGACCTTCTTGCGCACGATCTCGGTATAGCCGCGGCGCGTCAGCTCGTCGGTCATCGGAACCGAGGACGGATAAAGCGAATAAACCCCGTTTGCGTTCCAGTGATGCACGGCGCGGCTGTTGATGTCGCAGACGATGCGGCCGGTGCCCAGGCTGTCGAAATAGTCGTTCCAGTCGCGGGTCGTGAAAGAAGACGCGTTGCGCTTGACCGACGACGACAGCGGCGCGTTGTCCTGCGCGAGCAGCACGGACGGTGCGGCAAGGCCCGCTGCGGCCCCGAGAAGCGTGGCGCGGCGTGAAAAACGTGTCTTGGACATTGGGGTGCTCCGTAATACTTGTATTTCCGCTCTATTTAACCGGATCGGCAAAAAGGTTAAGGGAAATCCCGCGTGATTTTGCCGGCTCACGCAGGTTTGAAGGCCGGAGTCGGCGATATGGCGCCTATCGGTGCGGTGATGTCACAGGTCGGCGTGAAATTCCTCGACAAGGTGTTCGACCACGGCGCGCAGGGCGGCATCCGGCGCGGCGCCCGCGTCTGTTGCCGCTTCATAGGTCCGGCGTTGCCGGGTCGATGACGTGCCGGTGCGCATCACTTCGCGCAGGGTCTCGACCTCGGAGATGCAGGCGAAATAGCGGGCGTCCTCGTCGATCAGTTCCAGCAGTTCCTCGGCCAGTTCGGCCATCGGCACAATGGCGCCGCGGCCGAAATCGATCAGGCCCTCGCGGGTTCCGTAGCGTTGCGCGCGCCAGCGGTTCTCGTCCACCAGGAAGCGGTCGTAGATGCGCCAGCGCTGGTTCTTCGTTGCCAGCCGCCACAGCATCCGGGTGATGCACTGTGTCAGCGCGGCTAGCATCAGCGTGTGTTCCAGCCGGGGCTGGACATCGCAGATCCGCGACTCGATGGTCGGAAACTTGGAGGACGGGCGCAGGTCCCACCAGATCTTGCTGGCGTCCTCGATCACGCCCAGATCAGTGAGCGAGCCGACCGAGCGCTCGAACTCGGCAAAGCTTTCCATGCGCGGGGGCAGGCCGGTGCGGGGCAGGTTGTCGAACACCGTCAGGCGGTAACTGTCGAGACCCGTGTCGTGCCCCTGCCAGAACGGCGACGAGGTGCTGAGCGCCAGCAGGTGCGGCAGGAAATAGGTGAGCTGGTTCATCAGGTCGACTCGGCGGTCCGGGTCCTCGATGCCGACATGGACGTGCATCCCGCAGATCAGCATCCGTTGCACGACCCCCGCGAGGTCGTTGCTCAGCGTGTTGTAGCGGTCCTTGTCGGTATGCGGCTGGTTGCGCCAGTCGGAAAACGGGTGGCAGGAGGCGGCGATCGGTCGAAGGTTATGGGCGGCGGCGTGTTTCGACACGCAGGCACGCAGGCGCTTGAGATCCTCGCGCGCCTCGGAGACGTCGCGACAGACCTTGGTGCCGATCTCGATCTGGCATTTCAGGAACTCGGGCGCGACCTGGTCCTGCAACTCCTCGGCACAGGCGTCCATCATCTCGGACGGTGCCTCGGCCAGGGCGAGGCTGTCGCGGTCCACCAGCAGGTATTCTTCCTCGATGCCGATGGTGAAATCGGGGCCGTCTTGGGTCATGGCTGCCCTCCCTTTCAAGCGATTTCAGCAGCAAACTGCACAGGTTGGCAAGTGCGCGATGATCGCGCTGCGCAAGAGGAGGGAATGAGACAGGCCGAAGAACGCGCTTCATGGTCGCAAAAGCCCCTGTGCGAAAAGGACCGATTCGGACCCTTTATTCACTTTCGGAATATTTTTTGACCTCCATGAGAATAAACCCGTTTAAGTTGAAAAAGAAACAAACTGTTTCTTACACAAGACGCCTTTTTAAAATATTGATTGCTATTAATAATAATTAAGCGCGAATGCGCGATAAGTTTTTCAAAAGATCGTCTGAGTTGTTTTTGGCATGGGTTGCGGCACACTGAGTTTGTGCGGGGCGTTTCAAGGGAGATGCCAAGGTGCCCAGTTCCTCTATTACTGTAATTCCTTATTCCGGCTCCGTTCTGGCGGCTGATCTGCTCGCCGGTTCCACAACCTTGGCCCTTAGCAATTTTGGCTCGGCCCAGAGCGGAACGCTTTCAGACAATGACGGACTGCTGGAGAATGCAGACGACGGTGTCGCGACCTTCAACGGGGCGCCGATCAATTACATCGGCAGTGGCAGCGCCACAGGCGGCGCGGAAGTGGCCGGGATATTCATCGGAGTGGGACCGACGGTGGATGTCGTCGTTTTCGAGGCCGCGGGTCAGATATTCTTCCATTATCCTGATGGACAGCCCGCTTTGGCACAGCTTCTGCTGAACGTGAACATTTCCGCAGCCCCTTACGAGGTGTTCACACCCGTGTGCTTTGCCGCCGATACGTTGATCCTGACCCCTGACGGCGAGCAGACGATCCAAGACCTTCAAGTCGGTGACTGGATTACCGATTTTTACGGCGAGGACCACGAAATTATCTGGACCGGGTCGCGCAAGTTGACGATCCCACGAGCCCAAGCGTTCAAGAAATGGCGGCCGGTCGATATTGAGCGCGACGCCTTGGGCGAGGGCATGCCCTTCAGGATCACCAGGGTATCACAGCAGCACCGGATCGTGCTGGCCGACTGGCGCGCCCAGCTATGCGCTGGACAGGACGAGGTGTTCGTGCCTGCCGTGCATCTGGTCAACGACCGTGACATTCGCATCAACAATGCGCTTGATGAAGTGGAATACTGCCATGTCATGTGTTCCGAGCATGTCGTGCTGTCGGCAAACGGGATGCCTGCCGAAAGCCTGTTTCCAGGGGCTGTCGCGCTGGAGGGTCTCGGACGGGAGGCGCGTCACGAACTGCTGGATCTCTTCCCCGAGCTCGCCGAAGGAGGGCTTCCGGAAAGTTACAAGCTGGCACATCCTTCGCTGAAACGAAACGAGGCGCGATTGCTCTCGCAACTGACGGTCGGCAAGTCGCGGTATCATTGAACAGACACCTGTAAATCAGACGTGAACGCGGAGCACAGGACCCCTGTGGGTCGCGGCGCGCTTGAAACAATGAAGTGGCTTGCGGTTCGACCCGTGACGTCAGCGCCTGGCCCCCATCGTCTCCAGTGCCGAACTGACGAGCGCTTCCAGCCGCGTTGCAGCGTCGCCCGACGGGGCCAAAGCCGCGCTTTGGCCGTAGAGCGAGAACTGGTGCGCCGGGCCGTCGGCCTCGAGCAGGGGGCGGCTGTAGTGATACATCAGCGGGAAGGGGGCCGCGTCGACCACGGCCATTGCGTCGATCCACGGCGTGCGGTGTGCGCGCGCCGGGCGGCCCGAGCCGGCCCGTGTCACCCGGGTGCTTTCATCGGTGCCGGCCTCCACCGCCTCGGGGTGATAGGGCTTGCGGTTGGCCTCGTCCGCGGTGATGAAGGCCGTGCCGATCTGCACACCAGCCGCACCCAGGGCGAAGGCGGCAGCGATGCCGCGCCCGTCGGCGATGCCGCCCGCAGC
Organism: Roseovarius atlanticus; assembly: GCF_019802205.1. Taxonomy (GTDB): domain Bacteria; phylum Pseudomonadota; class Alphaproteobacteria; order Rhodobacterales; family Rhodobacteraceae; genus Roseovarius; species Roseovarius atlanticus_A. The sequence goes on along the minus strand of NZ_JAHVHQ010000003.1, from coordinate 1,620,933 downwards.
GATCACCGGCACATCGACCGCGTCCACGACCTGTGGCAGGAGCGAGAAGAGGCCCACCTGCGCGTCGTTTTCCAGTTCCAGGAACAGGCCGCGGTGCCCGCCGGATTCCCAGCCCTGAGCGATCACCGCGTCGACGCCCCGCGCCACCAGCCAGCGGGCCTCGGCCACGGTGGTGGCGGAACTGAGGATCTTGCAGCCCTTTTCCTTGAGCGCCGCGATGGCGGCGTCCTCGGGCAGGCCGAAATGAAAGCTGACCACTGCCGGGGGGCGCGCCAGAAGGCAGTCCAGCTGCGCCGCGCCGAAAGGCTGGAACGAGGGGGTCGGCATCCCTTCGGGAAGGGTAGCGCCGGCCGCGTCATAATGCGGGCGCATCGCGTCGAGCAGTGCGGCGTGATGATCTTCGGAGATGTCCTGCGGCTCGTGGCAGAAGAAATTCAGGTTCACGGATCGGTTCGTCGCGCCCGCCAGCGCCTCGATATCCTCGGCCAGCTTTTCCGGTGATAAGGTCGCGCAGCCATGCGAGCCGAGCCCGCCCGCATTCGACACCGCCGCCACCATCGCCGGGGTCGTGGTGCCCGCCATGGGGGCCTGGATGATGGGGTGGTCAATCCCCAGTAGGTCGCAAAGCCGTGCGTCGGGCCACATGTCCTGTTCCTCCTTCCAAAACGAAACCGGGCCGCGGCGGTTTGCCCGCGCGGCCCGGTCAGTATCCTCAAGGCAGATGGATCAGTCCATCGCCTTGAAGTTGAACTCGCCGCCTTCCTTGATGCCGCTGGGCCAGCGGGCCGTGACGGTCTTGGTGCGGGTGTAGAACTTGAAGGCGTCGGGGCCATGCTGGTTGAGGTCGCCAAAGGCCGATTTCTTCCAGCCGCCGAAGGTGTGATAGGCCAGCGGCACCGGGATCGGCACGTTCACGCCGACCATGCCGATGTTGATCCGGTTGGCGAAGTCGCGCGCGGCGTCGCCGTCACGGGTGAAGATCGCCGTGCCGTTGCCCATCTCGTGGTCCATCGCCAGCTTCAGCGCCTCGTCGTAGGAGCCGGCCCGCACGGTCGACAGGACCGGGCCGAAGATTTCCTGCTGGTAGATGTCCATGTCCGGGGTCACCTTGTCGAAGAGGTGCGGCCCGACGAAAAACCCGTCCTCGTAGCCCTGCAGCTTGAAGTCGCGGCCGTCGACGACCAGTTCCGCGCCTTGCTGCACGCCGCTTTCGATCAGGCCCAGGATCTTTTCCTTGGCGGCGGCGGTCACGACGGGGCCGTAATCAACGTCATCGCCGGCGGTATAGGGTCCGACCTTCAGCTTTTCGATGCGCGGCACCAGCTTTTCGATCAGGCGGTCGGCGGTCTCGTCGCCCACCGGGACGGCCACGGAAATCGCCATGCAGCGTTCACCGGCGGCGCCGTAGCCCGCGCCGATGAGCGCGTCGGCGGCCTGGTCCATGTCGGCGTCGGGCATGACGATCATGTGGTTCTTGGCCCCGCCGAAGCATTGCACGCGCTTGCCGTTCGAGCAGCCACGGCCATAGATGTACTCGGCGATCGGGGTCGAGCCGACGAAGCCTATCGATTGCACGGTCTCGTTGTCGATCATCGCATCCACGGCTTCCTTGTCGCCGTTGACCACCTGCAGCAGACCCTTGGGCAGGCCGGCCTCTTCCAAGAGTTCGGCCAGCATGATCGGCACCGAGGGGTCGCGCTCGGACGGCTTGAGGATGAAGGCGTTGCCGCAGGCGAGGGCGGGCGCGAACATCCACATCGGGATCATGGCGGGGAAGTTGAAGGGCGTGATGCCGCCCGTGACGCCCAGCGGCTGGCGCATGGAATACATGTCGATGCCGGGGCCGGCGCTGTCAGTGAACTCGCCTTTCAGCAGTTGCGGCGCGCCGATGCAGTATTCCACCACTTCAAGGCCGCGCTGCACGTCGCCCTTGGCGTCGGGGAAGGTCTTGCCGTGCTCGGAACTCAGCGTCTCGGCCAGCTTGTCCATGTCGCGGTTCAGCAGGCGGACGAATTCCATCATCACCCTTGCGCGCTTTTGCGGGTTCATGGCGCCCCAGGCGGGCTGGGCCTTGGCCGCGATCTCGACCGCCTGGTCGAATTCTTCCTTGCTGGCCAGCGGGCAGCGGGCCTGCACCTCGCCGGTGGCGGGGTTGTAGACGTCGGAAAAACGGCCCGACTGGCCGGGCACGCGCGCGCCGTCGATGTAGTGAGTCAGCTCTTTCATTACGGTTCTCCTCGGGTTTGGGCGCAGGTTAGCGTTGCGTTTTTGGCGGGAAAAGAGGCAATATTCCAAAAGGGCTTTGCAGGAATGCAAAGCAACATGCGGGATCGAAGGGCAGGGGCATGGTATCGAACTGGGACGACCTGCGGGTATTTCTTGCCGTGGCGCGCACCGAGAGCCTGTCGGCGGCGGGCCGGGCGCTGAAGCTCGACCCCGCCACGGTGGGTCGCCGCATCGCGCGGCTGGAGGCCGATACCGGCGCACCGCTTTTCGCCAAGTCGCCCACCGGGTATGCGCTGACCGACGCGGGCCAGCGCCTGATGGGGCATGTCGGCCGGGCCGAGACGGCGATGCGCGATGCCGACGAGGAAATGGCGGGGCAGGCGGGCGGCCTCTCGGGGCAGATCCGCATCGGCGCGCCGGATGGCTGCGCCAATTTCATCCTGCCGCAGGTCTGCGCCCAGATGGCCCAGGACAACCCGGACCTCGATCTGCAGATCGTGGCCCTGCCGCGGGTCTTCAACCTCAGCCGGCGCGAGGCGGACATGGTGATCGCGGTCAGCCCGCCATCGGCCGGGCGCCTGAGCGTGCAGAAGATCACCGATTACGGGCTGCACTTGGCCGCCGTGCGCTGGTACCTGCGCCAGGCGCCGGAGATCCGGTCGGTGGACGACCTCGCCGCGCATCGGATGGTGGGCTACATTCCCGACATGATCTTCGACAAGGAGCTGGATTACCTCGGCGAGACCGGGGCGGACCGGGTCGCGCTGGCCTCGAACTCGGTCTCGGTGCAGGCCCATTGCATCCAGCAAGGCGGCGGTGTCGGCATCGTGCACGACTTCGCGCTGCCGTTCTTTCGCCGCCTCGACAAGATCCTGCCCGACGAGATCAGCCTCACCCGCAGCTTCTACCTGGTGCGCCACCAGGACGACCGGCGTCTGGACCGGATGAACCGTTTCGCCACCGCGCTGTGCGACGGTGTCCGCGCCGAGGTGGCACGGCTGGAGGCCGAAGCTTGACAGAAAAACGGTTCTGGGGGACGCTGGACCTCCGGTTGAACATCAATGAACGAGGGCCCCGGATGATCGTCCAGCAAATTCTCAAATCGAAAGACAGCGACAGGGTCATCACCGTGACGCCCGACACCAAGGTGTCCGAGGCCGCAGGGATGCTGGCCAAGCACCGGATCGGCGGCCTGGTCGTGTCGGTCGATGGCACCACCGCAGACGGCATCCTGTCGGAACGCGACATCGTGCGCGGCCTTGCCACGTCGGGCTCGGGCTGTCTGAACGACAATGTGTCGGACCTGATGACCCCGAAACCCGTCTGCTGCACCAAGCAGGACAGCGCCGACACGGTCCTGGTGCGCATGACCGATGGCCGCTTTCGCCACATGCCGGTGGTCGACGAGGACGGCAAGCTGATCGGAATGGTTACCATCGGCGACGTGGTGAAGGCCCGTCTGCAAGAGCTGTCGATGGAAAAGGCCGCGCTGGAAAGCATGGTGATGGGGCATTGAGGCCGACCGGCGCGACCGGAGTTTTCGACCGATAGCGAAAGCGCGGCGCGCGCCCTCGGGTCTCATCGTTCCAAAAATACGCCGCTTGGCGCTGTCGCTTGCAATTCCCCAACGTTTGTAGTTGCTTGCAGGTCGTCACGACACGAAGGAAGACCCCATGCGCATCGGTCTCTATCCCGGCACGTTCGATCCGATCACATTGGGTCATACGGATATCATCGCCCGCGCGGCGACACTGGTGGACCGTCTGGTCATCGGCGTCGCCATCAACCGCGATAAGGGCCCGCTTTTCACGCTGGAAGAGCGTGTGGCGATGGTCGAGGCGGAATGCATCGGGATCAGTGCCGCCACCGGCACCGAGATCGTGGCGCATCCGTTCGAGAACCTGCTGATCGACTGCGCCCGCGACGTGGGTGCCAGCGTGATCATCCGCGGCCTGCGCGCCGTGGCGGATTTCGAGTACGAATTCCAGATGGTCGGCATGAACCGCGCCATGGACGACCGGATCGAGACGGTATTCCTGATGGCCGACGCGCGCCGCCAGGCCATCGCCAGCAAGCTGGTCAAGGAAATCGCGCGGCTGCACGGTGACGTGACCCGCTTCGTGACTCCCGCCGTCAAGGAGGCGCTGGAGGACCGCTTCGGAGAGTGACGCCGTGACTCAGCGCCAGAAGGCGAGCCACTCGATCAGGTCGACTGTCTTGCGGGCCAGGAAGAACGACGCCTGCATGTCGTTGTAATAGTAGTCCCAGCCAAGCCCCGCGATGACAAGCAGGGCCAGGAAAAGCGCGATCTTGTTCGTCATGTGCCGCTTTCGTGCCTCCGCCCCGGACCCACGCCCCGTATGCCTCAGCCGGGGTGCGTCATGCAAGGGGGATGAAAAAGCCCCCCGGCATGTGCGCTGCCGGAGGGCCTGACCGTGTCACTTCCGCCTGGGTGGCGTCAGGCGAGCCGCGCCATCGCCACGGCCACGTCGGCCATGCGGCAGGAAAAGCCCCATTCGTTGTCGTACCAGGCCAGCACGCGCACCAGCCGGCCGCCGGTCACGCGGGTCTGATCGGGCGCGAAGATCGAGCTTTCCTCGGTGTGGTTGAAATCGACCGACACCTTGGGTTCGGGATCGTAGCCCAGCACGCCCTTCATCGGGCCTGCCGCCGCTTCGGCCATGATGGCGTTCACGTCGTCCGCGGTCACGTCCTTCTTGGCGAGGAAGGTCAGGTCCACCGCCGACACGTTCGGCGTGGGCACGCGAATGGCCGAGCCGTCGAGCTTGCCCTTGAGGTCGGGCAGCACCTCGCCCAGGGCCTTGGCGGCGCCGGTGGAGGTCGGGATCATCGACATCGCCGCGGCGCGGGCGCGGTAGAGATCCTTGTGGCGGCGGTCGAGCGTCGGCTGGTCGCCGGTATAGGCGTGGATCGTGGTCATGATGCCGCTCTCGATGCCGATGGCCTCGTGCAGGACCTTGGCGACCGGGGCAAGGCAGTTGGTGGTGCAGGAGCCGTTCGAGATCATCCGCTCGCCGGCCTGCAATTCGCCGTCGTTGACGCCGAAAACCACGGTGCGGTCGACGTTCTTGCCGGGTGCGGACAGCAGGACCTTGCCCGCGCCGCGGTCGAGGTGCTTTTTCGCCTTCTCGCCGTCGTTGAACTTGCCGGTGCATTCCAGGACGACGTCCACGCCGGACCAGTCCAGCTCGTCCATGTCGTAGGTCGAGAACATCTCCATCGGTCCGCGCCCGAGGTCCATCGTGCCGTCGCCCAAGGTAATGTCGCCCGGAAAGCGGCCATGCACGCTGTCGTATTTCATCAGGTGCGCCGCGGTTTCCAGCGGGCCGGTGGCGTTGACCTTTGCGACCTTGATGTCGTTGCGCGTGCTGGCCGCGATATGCGCCAGGGTGCAGCGGCCGATCCGGCCGAATCCGTTGATGCCGACGGTGACGGTCATTTTGTTCTCCTATCCGGGTATTGGGGGCGATATAGACCCAAGGGCGCGCCGCTGAAACCCTTAAAACGCAGGGGTTTGGCGTGTTAGCGTTAACCGTTTGCGCAAACCCGCTGCCACGGGGCATGATTGCGCCAACAATACTCGACGAAGCGTAACGAGAGGCAAGAGCATGAGTGGACTTCTGGCACTGCTGGACGATGTGGCGAGCCTGGTGAAGCTGGCGGCGGCATCGGTCGACGACGTGGCGGGCCAGGCGGCCAAGGCGGGGGCCAAGGCGGCGGGCGCGGCGATCGACGATGCCGCCGTGACGCCGAAATACCTGCGGGGCTTCGCGCCCGCCCGCGAATTGCCGATCGTGTGGAAGATCGCGCGCGGGTCGCTGTTCAATAAGCTGGTCTTTCTGTTGCCGGCGGGGCTGGCGCTTGCCAACTTCGCGCCGTGGCTGATCCCGCCCTTGCTGATGCTGGGCGGCGCATACCTGTGTTTCGAGGGGGCTGAAAAGGTGGCCCATGCGCTTGGCGTGGGCAAGCATCACGGCGGGCCGGACGGCAGTCACCAGACCAAGGACCCCGCGCATCTGGAGGAAAAGCGCGTGCAGGGCGCGATCAAGACGGATTTCATCCTGTCCGCCGAGATCATGACCATCGCGCTGTCGAACATTCCGCCCAGCAATTTCTGGATGGAGGCCGCGACACTGGCCGTGGTCGCCATGGGCATCACCGCGGTCGTCTACGGCGCGGTGGCGCTGATCGTGAAGGCCGACGACGCGGGGCTTTTCATGGCGCAGAACGGCAATTTCGGCGTCACGCGCGCCCTGGGCCGCGGGATCGTCAAGGGAATGCCCCATTTCATGAAGCTGCTGATGATCGTGGGCACCGCGGCGATGCTCTGGGTCGGGGGCTCGATCATCCTGCACAGCCTGGCAGAGATGGGGTGGTCGATGCCCTATGACACGATCCACCACTGGGCCGAGGACGCCGCCCATGCGGTGGATCGGTTCCAGGGCCTTGTCGCCTGGGGGGTGCAGGCGGCCGTGGACGGCGTGATCGGGCTGGCCCTGGGTCTGGTGCTCATTCCGATCGGAACCAAACTGGTCGCGCCGGTCTGGGCGTCGGTGTTTGGCAAAGGCGCGGCCCACTGAGCCGCGCCTGACATCGCAAAGCCTTGATAGGGCGATGGCCCACGATCACGCCCCGGGGGACGGGGTGTCCGGCCTCAGCCGCCCGCGCCGTCGGTCGTGATCCGCACAAGGCGTCCGTCGGCATAGTCGGTGATCGCCAGGATCGTCCCGTCGCCGTCCACATCCACGTCGCGCACGCGGCCCAGGTCCATGGCCAGACGCTCTTCGGCGGCAACCTTGCCATCGGCGTCCAATTCCAGGCGGACGATGCCGCCCGGCTTCAGTGACCCGATCAGGAAATCACCGTCCCAGTCGCTGAACACGCCGCCGTCATACGAGGTCATGTCCCCCGGGGCGATCACAGGGTCCCAGAAATAGACCGGCTGCTCCATGCCGTCGCGCTGTGCCTCGCCCGAGCCGATGGGAGCGCCGCCATAGGTCTCGCCGTAGGAAATGACCGGCCAGCCATAGTTCTTTCCGGGTTCGGGCCGGTTCAGCTCGTCGCCGCCCTTGGGGCCGTGTTCGATGGTCCAAAGCTTCCCGTCGCGCATCGTGGCCCCCTGCACGTTGCGATGGCCGTAGGACCAGATGCTGTCGATGGCGTCTTCGTTGCCCACGAACGGATTGTCCTGGGGAACCTCGCCGTCAAGCGTCATGCGGACGATCACGCCAAAGGTGTTGGAGGTATCCTGCGCGTAGTCGCGGTATTCCATCGAGGAATGCTCGCCGGTGGTGATGAACACGTGCCCCGCGTCATCGAAGACGAGTCTGGAACCGAAATGCTTGTCCACGGTGGCGCCCGGCTCCTGCACGAAAATCTCCGTCAGGTCGGTCACCTCGGTCATGTCCTCGCTCAGCGTGCCATAGGCCGCGGCGGTCGCCATCAGGCCGTCCCCGACCGGCTTGGCGTAACTGATATAGATCCGGCGGGTCTCGGCGAAATCGGGGGACAGCACCACGTCGAGCAGCCCGCCCTGACCCTGGGCCGCGACCTCGGGCATTCCGGCGATGGGGTCTGACAGCGTTCCGTCCTCGGCCACGTGGCGCAGGCGGCCGGGACGTTCGGTCACGATATAGCCGCCGTCCTCCGGCAGGATCGCGATCCCCCAGGGATGTTCCAGCCCGGTCGCGATATCGGTGACCAGAAGGGCCACGTCGCTGGTGTCGAGCGGCGCGCGGAACTGGCCCTCGAAGGCCGGTTCGAGATCGGTATTGCGCGGTTCACGCTCGAATTCCTGCCCGAAGGCGGGCAGGGCGACGACAAGGGCGGTTCCTGTCAGGATCGGGCGAAATGTCATGTGGGGGATCTCCTCTGATGCATCGAGGAGAAAACCCGCGCGCGCGGGGGCGGTTCCCGCGCGCGCGATCACAGATGCGTCAGAGCAGCGACTTGGCCTTCTCGGCCACGGCCTCGGCGGTGATCCCGAACTGTTCGTAAAGGACCTCGGCCGGGGCGGACGCGCCGAACCCGTGCATCCCGACAAAGCCCGATTTCTCGCGCTTGCCGCGCTCGCCGAAAAGCCAGCGGTCCCAGCCGAAGCGGATCGCGGCCTCGACCGCGACGCGCACCGGACCGGCGGGCAGGACCTTGCGGCGGTAGGCCTCGTCCTGTTCCTCGAAGAGTTCCCAGCAGGGCATCGAGACGACGCGCGTGCCGATCCCCTCGGCTTGCAACAGGTCCCGCGCGGCCATGGCAATCGCCACTTCAGAGCCGGTCGCCATCAACAGCGCCTGCCGCTTGCCTTCGGCATCGGCCAGCACGTAGGCGCCCTGCGCGGTCAGGTTCTTCTGCTTGTGCTCGGTGCGCACCGTCGGCACGCCCTGGCGGGTCAGCGACAGGACCGACGGGGTCGATTTCGAGGTCAGCGCCAGCTCCCATGCCTCGGCCGTTTCCACCGTGTCGCAGGGGCGGAAGACGTTGGTGTTGGGCGTGGCGCGGCTGATCGCCAGGTGCTCGATTGGCTGGTGGGTGGGGCCATCCTCGCCCAGGCCGATGCTGTCATGGGTCATGACGAAGACGCTGGGCACCTTCATCAGCGCGGCCAGCCGCATCGCGGGGCGGGCGTAGTCGGTAAAGCACATGAAGGTGCCGCCGTAGGGCCGGATGCCGCCATGCAGGGCCATGCCGTTCATCGCCGCCGCCATGCCGTGCTCGCGAATGCCGTAATGGATGTAGCGGCCCCGGCGGTTGCCCTCGTCGAACACGCTCATGTCGCCCGACTTGGTGTTGTTCGAGCCCGAAAGGTCGGCCGAGCCGCCGATGGTCTCCTGCATGATCGGGTTCACGACCTCCAGCACCATCTCGCTGGATTTGCGGGTGGCGACCTTGGGCGCTTCCTCGGAGATCTGCTTTTTCAGAGCGCGGATGCGCGAGGCCAGCGATTTCGGCACGTCGCCGTCCATAATGCGGGTGAACTCGGCCTGGCGGCGGTCGCTCAGCTCGCCCATGCGGGTCTTCCACTCGGCATGGGCCTCGGCGCCGCGCTTGCCGATGGCTTCCCAGGCTTTCTTGATGTCGGCGGGCACCTCGAACGGGCCGGTCGTCCAGCCATAAGCCTCTTTCGCCGCCGCCATCTGGTCGGCATCCGTCAGCGCGCCATGGCCTTTCGACGTGTCCTGTGCCGCGTGCCCCAGGGCGATATGCGTCTTGCAGGCGATCATCGTGGGGCGGCGGCCGGTCTTGGCCTTGGTCAGGGCCGCGTCGATCTCTTCGGGGTTATGCCCGTCGATCTCGATCACCTGCCAGCCCTCGGCGCGGAAGCGTTTCACCTGGTCGGTGCGGCTGGCCAGATCGACCTTGCCGTCGATGGTGATGTTGTTGTTGTCCCACAGCACGATCAGCTTGCCCAGGCCCAGCCGCCCGGCAAGGCCGATGGCCTCGTGGCTGACGCCTTCCATCAGGCAGCCGTCGCCGGCGATGACGTAAGTGTGGTGATCCACCGCCTTCTTGCCGAAGCGCGCGCGCAGGGCTTCTTCGGCGATGGCGAAGCCGACGGCGTTCGAGATGCCCTGGCCCAGCGGGCCGGTCGTGGTCTCGATCGCGTCATGCAGGAAGTTTTCCGGGTGGCCCGCGGTGATCGCGCTCCACTGGCGGAAGTTCTTGATCTGGTCGAGAGTCATGCCCTCGTAGCCGGTGAGGTAGAGCAGCGAATAGAGCAGCATCGAGCCATGCCCGGCGGACAGGATGAAGCGGTCCCGGTCGGGCCAGTTGGGGGCGCTCGCGTCGAATTTCAGGTGCTTTTCGTAAAGCACGGTGGCCACGTCGGCCATGCCCATGGGCATGCCGGAATGGCCCGAATTGGCCGCGTGGACCGCATCCAGCGTCAGCGCGCGGATGGCGGCGGCCTTGTTCCAGTGATCGGGATGAGCAGAGCGCAGGGCAGCGATATCCACGGGGCAGCGTCCTTTTGGAAATGGCATTCGGGGCCGTGCATACCAGCCCCGAAGCAAAGATCAAGCGCCCCCGCGCCGCCCCAAAGCGTTTCGCCTTTGACCCGGGGCGTCATCCAATGGCGAAACGCAGGCAACGATTGGCTGTCGTGCCGCGTTGCGCGGGTAAGCCGCACCTCGGGTTTGTCGCGAAACGCCTTGGGTTGCAGTATCACGTTAAGGGGCGCAATTTCTGTAACCATTGGTTAGAGTTGCAGCACATGCTTAAGGCGGGCGATTCGCGCACTCTTCGGCACCCGTGCCGATATGCAGGGTGCCGATCCACGACCTGCCACGACGGGCAAAGCCAGACGGGGACCGAGGAGATGAGCGAAATAGTGGAATTGGAGCGGCGGATCAACGCCGCGTTGGACCGCATCGGGCGTGGGCTCGAAGCGGGCGCCGGGGCCGCGGTGGACCCCGCCGAACTGGCCGAGGTGAAGCAGGCCCTTGCGGATGAGAAGTTGGCGAGCGAGCAGCTTGAAGAGCGGGTCAAGTCCCTGCGCGACAAGCGCAACGCGCTGGAGGAGGAACTGGAGGCCCTGCGCGAGCAGAACGCCCAGTCGCTGTCACGGCTCGATGGCGAGCTGCAATCCCTGCGCCGGGCCAATCAGCAATTGCGCGACAACAACACCGCCCTGCGCGAGGCCAATGCCGCCGGCGTTGGCGAGGCGCACCTGATCAACAAATCCATGATGGCGGAACTGGAAAGCCTGCGCGCCAACCGCGCCGCCGACCGGGCCGAGACCAGCGCCATCCTGTCGGAACTGACCGCCGTGCTGGAAGGCGCGGCCAGGCCCGACACATCCAACGCGGAGGACGCCTGATGCCCGAAGTCGAGATCGAGATCGGGGGACGCACCTTCGAGGTCGCCTGCCAGGACGGCGAAGAACACTACCTGCATGCCGCCGCGAAGATGCTGGACGAAGAGGCCAGCGTGCTGTCTGCCCAGATCGGCCGCATCCCCGAGACGCGCATGCTGCTGATGGCGGGCCTGATGCTGGCCGACAAGACCGCGGGCGTGCAGGACAAGCTGCGCGAGGCCGAGGACAAGATGGCCGAGAAGGAGGCCGAACTGGACCAGCTGCGCAATGCGCCCCAGCCAGAGCCCGAACGCGTCGAGGTGGCCGTGATTCCCGAACAGGTAACCGAGTCTCTGGCAGAGATCGCCGCGCGGGCCGAGAGCCTTGCAGACCAGATCGAACGCTGACCCAAAGCGTTTCGAACGACCTGGATCATGGCTTTAGAAGACGCGCAGGGCAGGGGCTGGCCTTTGCAGGTGCCCCGCCTTCATCCGGTGTGCCAGGTTAAGGACCGGACGCTTCGGATCAGCTTTGCGGCGCAGGCCCTTGGACAGAATAAGCCCCGGCACTTGACATGCCGGGGCTTCGTGATGGCCCAGGTTCGGCGCAACGCTTGGGAGAGTGCGCGCCGCCCTGACGTGGGTCAGGCCACCATTTTCTCGACCACTTCCCCGAAGGAGGACGGCGTCGGCACGATGGTCACGCCCGCCTGTTTCAGGATGTCGACCTTTTCCTGCGCCGACTCGCCGAAGGCCGACACGATGGCGCCCGCGTGGCCCATGCGCCGGCCCTTCGGGGCCGACAGGCCCGCGATATAGGCCGCCACCGGCTTGGTCATGTGGTCGCGGATATATTCCGCCGCTTCCGCCTCCTGCGGGCCGCCGATCTCGCCCACCAGCACCACCGCGTCGGTGTCGGGGTCAGCCTCGAACAGCTCCAGGATGTCCTTGAAGCTGGACCCGTTGATCGGATCCCCGCCGATCCCGATGGAGGAACTGACACCGATGCCATGCGCGCTCATCTGGCTGGCGGCCTCATAGCCCAGCGTGCCCGAGCGGCCCACGATGCCGACGCGCCCCGGCTTGTAGATCGAGGGCGGCATCAGACCGGCGAAGGCCTGTCCGGGCGTGATGATCCCGGCGCAGTTGGGGCCGATGAGGCGCATGCGTTTCTCGGCCTTGTAGCGCCGCATGTAGCGTTTCACGTCGATCATGTCCTGCGCCGGAATGCCGTCGGCGATGCAGACGCAGGTCCTGATGCCCGCATCCGCCGCTTCCATGATCGAATCCGCGGCAAAGGGCGGGGGCACGAAGCTGACCACCAGTTCGGCATCGGTCTCTGCAACGGCGCCTTTCACGGTGTTGAACACCGGCAGGCCCAGGTGCTTGGTGCCGCCCTTGCCGGGCGTCACGCCGCCCACGACGTTGGTGCCGTGGTTGATCATGTCCTGGGCGTGAAAACTGCCGATCCTGCCGGTGATCCCGGTGACCAGAACGCGGGTATCCTTGTCGATGATGATGGCCATCAGCTTGCCTCCGCATATGCGCTGTCGGTGGAGCGCCACGCGGCCACCACCTTGTCCGCCGCCTCCGCAAGGGAAGAGGCCGTTTCGATGTCCAGCCCGCTGTCGGCCAGAAGTTTCATGCCTTCGTCGACATTGGTGCCCGAAAGGCGCACCACCAGCGGCATCTTCAGGTCCAGTTCCTTGACCGCCAGGATCACGCCCTCGGCGATCCAGTCGCAGCGGTTGATGCCGGCGAAGATGTTCACCAGGATCGCCTCGACATTGGGGTCGTTCAGCACCGACTTGAAGGATTGCAACACCCGCTCGGGGCTGGCGCCGCCGCCCACGTCGAGGAAGTTCGCGGGCTCGCCGCCGGCCATCTTGATCATGTCGAGCGTCGCCATCGCGAGGCCCGCGCCGTTGACGATACAGCCGATCTGGCCATCCAGCCCGATATAGCTGAGGCCACGGTCGCCCGCGTAGGTCTCGCGCGGGTCTTCCTGGCTCTTGTCGCGAAGTTCCGAGATGTGCGGGTGGCGGAAGAGCGCGTTCTCGTCAAAGCTGACCTTGGCATCCAGCGCCACGATCTCGTTCGAGCCGGTCACCACCAGCGGGTTGATCTCGACCATGTTGGCGTCGGTTTCCCACATCATCCGGTAGCAGCCCATGATCGTCTTGGCCGCCTGGTTGATCAGCGCGGGATCGAGCCCCAGCGAGAAGGCGATCTCGCGCGCCTGGAAGTTCTGCATGCCCACCGCGGGGTCGACCACCGAGCGGATGATGGAATCGGGCTCGCTTTCCGAGATCTCCTCGATCTCCATGCCGCCTTGCGCCGAGGCCACGACCACGACGCGCTCCAGTTTGCGGTCCATAACGAAGCCCAGGTAGATTTCCTGCGCGATGTCGGTGGCTTCTTCCACGTACAGACGGCTGACCAGCTTGCCGTTCGGGCCTGTCTGGTGGGTCACGAGCTTGCGGCCCAGCATCCACGAGGCTGCATCCCAGACCTCTTCCTCGGATTTGCAGACGCGCACGCCCCCGGCCTTGCCACGGGCGCCGGAATGGATCTGCGCCTTTACGACCCAGCTTTTGCCCGACAGTTCCGAACAGCGATAGACCGCCTGTTCCGGGCTGTAGGCGATGCCACCCCGCGGTATGTTCACGCCGAAGCCGCTCAGCAGCTCCTTGGCCTGGAATTCATGGATGTCCATGCACATGCCCTCCTCGCATCGTGTTGTCCCATTCTGTCCTGCAATCCGCCCGCGCGATACTTTCGCACGGGTAGCAATGTGCACCCCGGGTTGGGGGAGGGGCCGGAACGGGTAGGGCGGGCTACCCGGAACGCCCATGACGGGATACCTTGGGATGCGCGGAAAAGCCGATGCGAAACAGGTGTTTACGAAAGGAAACAGGTCAAAGGTTGCGCGGATAGAATTTGCGCAAATTCTATCCCGGAAAATGCGTATTTTCCGGGCCAATTTCTGCGCAGAAATTGGCTCACAGAATTTTGCGGATCGGCTCTTGATTGCAGAATATCACGATTTGTCCGGCGTTCTCGACCGCGTGGTAGCCGCGCCGCGACAACTCGTGCTGAAGCCGGTCGCGACCAACATAGCGATCCACGTCGCTCAGTTTCCGTCGCACGATCCGGCCATCGCGCGCGGCCTTGGAGGAAAACAGGCTGTCGAACCATTGTTCGACGGAAATCGGGCCATGATGTCTCATGGCCCGATCTTGACGCAGGCGTGGTTAAGACTCGGTAAACGTCACTTCGGCGTCACGAGGTCGCCCGGCGTGTCGCCTTTCAGGAACGCCTCGAGATTGTCGATCGCGCGAAAACCCATGGCCTCGCGCGTGCCGTCCGTGGCGCTGCCCAGGTGCGGGGCCAGCACGATGTTGTCGTATTTCAGGAAACGCGGATCGAGCGCGGGCTCGTTGTGGTAGACGTCGAGGCCCGCCGCGCTCAACTGGCCGGAATCGAGCGCCTCGAAAAGCGCATCCTCGTCCACCACGTCGCCGCGCGCCGAGTTCACCAGGATCGCGCCGGGTTTCAGGGCGTTGAAGATGATGGCGTTGATCATCTTGTAGGTGTCTGCGCCACCGGGGCAGTGCAGCGACAGGAAATCGGCCTCCGCCGCGACCTCGACCATGCTGGGCAGCTGTTCGGCGTTGCCGTTGGCGCTCTTGATGTCCTCGGGCACCTCCCAGGCGTCCTGGAACACGACCCGCATTCCGAACCCGTTATGGGCCCGGCGCGCCATCGCCTGGCCGATGCGGCCAAAACCGATGATGCCCAGCGTGGCGCCGGTGACTTTCTTGCCGATCATGTGGGTGGGCCGCCAGCCTTCCCAGCCGCCCGCGCGTGTCTCGCGTTCGCCTTCGCCGATGCGGCGCGCGGCGGCCAGCAGCAGGCCCATCGCCAGGTCCGCGGTACAGTCGGTCAGCACGTCCGGCGTGTTGGTCACGGCGATGCCGTTCGCCGCCGCCGCGTCGATGTCGATATGGTTGAAACCGACGCCGTAATTGGCAAAGATCTTCACCTTGCCCTTGGCCGCCGGATAGAACTCCGCCGGGATCTTGTCGGAGACGGTGGGCATGATCACGTCATAGGTCTTGGCCGCCTCCATCCACTCGTCATGGCTCATCGGCGTGTCGGGGTGGCGCAGCGTCACGTCGCCCAGCCCGGCATTGGTCAAACGGTCCTCGGTCGCCTTCGGCCAGGCGCGCGTTACCAGAATTTTCATGATGTCTCTTCCCTTGTCGTGATCTGCCCTCGGCGCAGGATGCGCCAAGGGCAGGGCAGTTGCAATCAACCCTTTGGGATCACGCCGCCTTGGCGGGGCTGGCCTTGGCGTTGTCGGGTGTCGTGTCGCGGTAATGCGCCTGCGCGGCGGCCACGCCGGAGCCGGGCTCGATCCTGGCGCCGGCATCGACCAGCGCCATTTCCGCGGCCGAGATCGCCCCGCACAGCATCACCGGGTTGAGCGAACCGAGGTGCCCGATGCGGAACGCCTTGCCCGCCAGCTTGTTGAGACCCGTGCCCAGCGAGGTCTGGTACTTGTTGTAGGCGGTCGCGATCACGTCGCGGGCATCCACGCCTTCGGGCGCGTAGATGGCCGAGACCGTGTCGGATTCCCATTCGGGCCCGCGTGCCACCAGTTCGCAGCCGTCCCAGGCCTCGACCGCGGCACGCACGCCTTGCGCCAGCCGCTTGTGACGTGCCCAGATGCTTTCCATCCCGGCCTCCAGGATCATGTCCAGCGAACAGCGCAGCCCGCGCAGAAGCTGGGTGGCGGGCGTGTAGGGGAAATAGCCCGTATCGTTCAGCTTGATCATGTCCTCGAAGCTGAAATAGCAGCGCGACATGCCGGAATTGGCCAGCCGCTTGTTGGCCTCCAGCGCCTTGTCGCTGACACCGAGAAAGCCGAGACCCGCCGGCAGCATGAAGCCCTTCTGCGAGCCAGACACGGCCAGGTCCACACCCCATTTCTCCATCTCGAACTCGATCGAGGCGATGGAGCTGACGCCGTCGACGAAGAGCATTGCCGGGTGGCCCGCCGCGTCCAGCACCTTGCGTACGCCAGCGATGTCCGAGGTCACGCCGGTCGCCGTCTCGTTCTGCGTGGCGAAGACCGCCTTGATCTCGTGGTTGGTGTCGGCTTCCAGGTGCCTGGCGTACTCCTCCAGCGGCACACCCTTGCCCCATTCGACCTCGCACAGCACAACGTCGAGGCCAAGACGCTCGGCCATGTCCACCCACAGCAGCGAGAACTGCCCGAAGCGCGACATCAGGACCTTGTCACCGGGTTGCAGCGTGTTCTGGATGGCGCTTTCCCAGGCGCCCGTGCCCGAGGAGGGGAAGATGAAGACCCGGCCGTTCTCCAGCCGATACGCCTTTTTCATGTCGGTCAGCAGCCCGGTCACCAGGTCGGGGAAGTCGGGCGCGCGCATGTCCTCCATCGGCACGTTCATGGCCTGCCGCACGGGTTCCGGCACATTGGTGGGGCCGGGGATGAAAAGATGCTGGTAACCGTTCATGATGTTCTCGCTCCCTGTCACATGACTTGACGCAGGGTCGTAGCACGCAAATCGTCTCTGTGAAGACCCGTTCGCGGCAAAACCGGGAGGAAACCGCCCATTGGGTGGGTAATTCCTACCCGCCCGGGTGACATATCGGGCGGTATGGCGACTCGGCATACACCGGCATACAGAAATTTCCTTTGATTTCAGTCATTTCTACTGGTGTTATGACTGGACGAGGTCCGTCTGTTGGGGAGCTGACGGTGAGGAGGAACAAGGAGCCGGCGCATGAAAGCTGCCCCCGGAACGATCATGACATCAGCTGAAAAAACAAGTCATACCACGGCTTTGCCGCAGGTTATCGTCGCCGACCGGCAGCTGATCGTCTGTCAGGGAATCGGGTCGCTGGTGACGCAGATTCCCGAGGTTGAGCTGGGGCATTACGCGACCGACAAGGCCAGCCTGCGCAAGCACCTCGCCCATGCCACCGGCAAGACCATCCTGATCCTCGGGGTGCGGCTGGCCGATGGCGATTTGACGCAGGTCCTGTCGATCGTGCGCAAGGATTATCCCGACGTGATGGTTGTGGTGGTGGCCGAGGAAACCGAGTTCGCCTTCATCCGTACGGCGATCAAGGCCGGGGCCAACTCGGTCTGCATGATGGGCCAGATCCTGACCAGCCTGCCGCGCATTCTGGGCAAGCTGATCGAGGGACATTCCATCGTGCCGACCGAGATCCTGCGGCGCCTTACGTCCGAGAACACCGACGCCTTGTCGCGGCGCGAGCACGAGATCCTGGCGCTCCTGGGCGACGGGCTGACCAACTTCCAGATCTCGGCCCGGCTGGGGTTGAGCGAGAACACGGTGAAATACTACCTCAAGGCGATCTACCAGAAACTGTCGGTCAACTCGCGCGGCGCGGCCATCGCCAAATACGTGGCTGGGAATTACTGACACCGCCCATTATGAAATATTGCGAACCTCCGCGCGCCGTATGATCCGGCCGTGCGGCGGATGACCCGCGACCAGGGACAGCGGGTCGCATCGCCGGGGAGATGTCGCGGTGATCAAGGCGGCCCGTCGCCCAGGCAGGCGCAGCCGTGGTCACCAACTGCCCAAAATCCGGGCTAACAGGGCTTCCAGCTTGAACAAACTGTGCTCTGCCGCTTTCATCGTGCCGGCTGATATGCTCAATACGGGGCGGACCCGGCCCGATACCTCCGGGTCCGCGGGACAAGGTCAGGGGAATATCCGGGCGTGCACCAGGAACACAAATTGCTGAACGCGCGGCTGCGCGAGCTTCTGTCCCGAATCTATCCCGACGAGTCCGCGCCGGACCTTGCGCGCGCCATCATCGCCGCGTTCTGGCCCGAAGGCTCGGTGCCCCGCAAACGTGCCCGCACGCCCAGCAACCGGCTCTGGTCGGAAAAGGACGCCTTCCTGATCACCTATGGCGACACCATCATTGACGGCGCGCACAAACCGCTCGACCTGCTGGAGGATTTCCTGTCCCGCTACATGGGCGGCGTGGTCGACGGCGTTCATGTCCTGCCGTTTTTTCCGTTCAGCTCGGATGACGGCTTTGCGGTGACCGATTATTGCGCGGTCAATCCGCGCCTGGGCGAATGGAGCGATATCAGCCGCATCGCCTCGAACTTTC
Source organism: Roseovarius atlanticus (assembly GCF_019802205.1). GTDB lineage: Bacteria > Pseudomonadota > Alphaproteobacteria > Rhodobacterales > Rhodobacteraceae > Roseovarius > Roseovarius atlanticus_A. The sequence goes on along the minus strand of NZ_JAHVHQ010000003.1, from coordinate 1,602,711 downwards.
ACCTGGTGTCGGACCTCGTGCTCAATCACGTCTCCAGCCAGGGCAACTGGTTCAACCAGTACCGGCAGGGCAACGCGCCCTATGACAAGTTCTTCTACGAGGCCGACCCCGACCAGGACCTGAGCGCGGTCGTGCGCCCGCGCACCACGCCGCTCTTGCAGAAGATCGAGACGCGGAACGGCGACCGCCATGTCTGGTGCACCTTCAGCCACGACCAGATCGACCTGAATTTTTCCAACCCCGAGGTGCTGCTGGAGATGCTGCGCATCATCCGGATGCATATCGACAAGGGCGTGCGCACCCTGCGGCTGGATGCCGTGGCCTTCATCTGGAAGGAACCGGGCACGTCCTGCATCCACCTGCCGCAGACCCACGCCATCGTGCAGCTGATCCGACTTCTGGTGGATTACACGTTCGAGACCGTGGTGCTGCTGACCGAAACCAACGTGCCGCGCAGCGAGAACCTCAGCTATTTCGGCAATCGCAACGAGGCGCACGCGGTCTACAACTTCCCGCTGCCGCCGCTGATCCTGCACGCGATGCAGTCGGGTTCGGCGGAATATCTCAACCGCTGGCAGGCCACGATGCCGCCCGCGCAGCTGGGCTGCGCCTACCTGAACTTCACCGCCAGCCATGACGGCATCGGGATGCGTCCCGCAGAGGGCGTGCTGCCCCTGGACGAGAAGGCCCGCATGATCGAGACCGCCCAGGCGGCCGGCGCGCTGGTGTCGATGCGCACCATGCCCGACGGCACCGAACAGGCCTACGAGTTGAACTGCTCGCTGTTCGACGCAATGCGCACGACCTTCAGGGGCGAGGATGACCACCATTTCGAGCGCTTCATCTGTTCGCAGACCATTCCGATGTCACTCGAGGGTATTCCTGCCTTCTACATCCATTCCTTCCTCGCCACGCCCAGCGATCACGAGGGGGTGACGCGGCGCGGCATGAACCGGGCGATCAACAGGCATCGCTGGCATTACCCCGACCTGCTGGAGCGGATGGAAGACGAAGGCTCGGACCAGGCGCGGGTGATGAAAGCCCTGTCGGAGCGTCTGCGCATCCGCGCCCGCCAGCCGGGGTTTCATCCAAACGCCACGCAGTTCACCCTGCGCCTCGATCCGCGGCTCTTCGGGGTCTGGCGGCAAAGCCTCGACCGCTACCAGTCGATCTTTGCCATCCACAATGTCAGCGACGAAACGGTGACCGTAAACCCCGCCGACCTCAACATGATCGAGGACGACACCTGGCGCGACCTGTTGTCCGGCGACGTGATCGACTTTGACGCCGAAACGGTCTCCTTCGCGCCTTACCAGTGCCGCTGGATTTCCAACCGCCGCGGAGCGGCAGAGCGCGACGCCCTCAGCTGAATTCCTCGGTGTCCTGGATCGCCGCCGCCTTGAGATCCGACAGGAACTCCGGATCGGCGGCATGGACGCGGCTCCATGTCGGGATGAAGGGCGTCGCCTGGGGATTTTCCAGGAAAACGGTTCCGGCGCGGATGATGTTCTCGGCGAAAAGCTCGACCGATTTCTCTTCCTTGTGGCGGTCCACGTTCAAGCCGTTCATCTTGGCATCGGCGTAGTAGCTTTCCAGCAAGTCCAGCGCGATGCGGTAATAGGTGGCCTTGAGCGTGCGGAAGAGGTTCGGGGTGAACACCGTCCCGTCCGAGGCCAGCTTGCGGAAGATGGCCTTGCAGATATCCGTCGACATCCGGCTCAGGCCTTTCGAGGCGTCCTCGGGCGACAGGTCCTGGTGCTTGTGGTCGTAGGCGTCCGAGATCTCGACCTGGCAGACCGATTGCGGCGCCAGGTTGCGCCACGCTTCGGACAGCACGCCGATCTCAAGCCCCCAGTCCGAGGGCACCCGCAGATCGGGCAGCATCGGCGTGCGCATGGCGAACTCGCCGGACAAGGGATAGCGGAAACTGCGCAGGTAATCGAGGTAATCGCGATCCCCGATCACCTTCTTCAGCGCGATCAAAAGAGGGCTGACCAGCAGGCGCGTCACGCGCCCGTTCAGCTTGGTTCCGTCGACGCGCGGGTAGTATCCCTTGACCATCTGGTAGCGAAAGCCGGGATGGGCGGCGGGATAGATCAGCCGCGCCAGCAGCTCTCGGTCATAGGTCAGGATATCGCAATCGTGCAGCGCCATGACGGATGTATCGGCACAGGCGATCAGGTATCCCATGCAGGTCCAGACGTTCTTGCCCTTGCCCGGCTCTTCGGGGGCGATGCCCTTGTCCTCCAGCCGGGCGCCAAGCGCCTTCATCCGGGGGCTGTCGTTCCACAGGACCATGTGCTGCTGCGGCAGGCGGCCGAAAAACTCGATGGCGTGGCGGTATTGCGCCTCGTCGGCCTGGTCGAGCCCTATGATGATCCGGTGCAGATAGGGCACCTCGCGCAACTCGTTGATGATGTGGTCCAGCGCGGGACCTTCCAGCTCGGAATACAGGCTGGGCAGGATCAGCGAGATCTTCCGCGTCTCGGCAAACGCCGTCAGCTCGTAGGTCAGGTCGTCCAGACTGCGGGTGCGCAGGTTGTGCAGCGTCGTGATATTTCCGTTCTGATGAAAATCGGCCATGTGGTCAGGGATCTTTCGTGGTGGTTAACTCGTCCAGAAGCGCGGTCATCGCCTCGGCCCAGCCCTGGGGGCCGGGCAGGCGGGTGCGCCGGATGCGGCCCGCGTCCTCTCCGGGCAGGGGCGGGATGCCGGGCGAGGCCGGGTTGGCCACCACGATGCCGAAATCGGCCCGGTTCAGCATCTCGACATCGTTCGGCGCATCGCCCAGGGCCACCGTTCTGGCCGGGCGATAGCGGGCGATCAACGCATCCATGCGATCGGCCTTGGTGCCGCTGTGGGACAGGGTCAGAAACCGCCCGCCCTGTTGCGCCGCCATGCCGGCCTGTTGCGCCTTGTCGATGAACCTCTCTCGGTCCGCGTCGTTGCCTGACCATAGCCCCGGCTCGCTGAATTGCCGCGCCCGCGCCAGTTCGGCAGCCTCGACCGACAGCCCGGTATGCGCCGCGATGTCCTGAGATGTCATGTCGCCAAACCCGGTAAACCCTGCCGGCAAACGCGCGATTGCGGCGCGAAGTTCCCGGTAGGCGGCGTCGTCGCCCGTGCCATTCGCGCCCGGGTCCAGCACGCCGCTGCCGTTTTCGACGATTGCAGGCCACTCACCCAGACCCATGGCGTCGCGCAGGGGGGCGATCTCGGCCGCGGTCTTGCTGCTGGCCAGGATCACGCCGCAGCCCGCAAGCTCCAGCCGCCTCAGAACTCCGGCTGCCGGCTGCCAGGAATAGCTTTCGTGGTCCAGAAGCGTTCCGTCGAGATCCGAGAAAACAAGAAGGCGCGGGCCAAGGGTCATGGCCCGACAGTAGAACACAAATTTCGGCATGGCGACCGCATAGCGCAGGACGGACCCGCAAAACCGCCCCGGTGCCGCGAATTGAGGCGGGGCCCTTCCGTGACCCGGGATTGGGGGGCGGCGGTCGCGCCGCGGGGCCTTTTCCCGGGCGACTTGCGCGGGCAATCTTGCTTGGCGCTCAGGCGGCGGTTGGACCTGTGGCACGCAAGTCCGCTTTGCCACCGTGACACGATGGCAAAGCAGACCGAGCGTCCATCAGCGAATGAATGCCAGTCATCAAAAAGTTGATTGAACTTGTCTCTGACGGTTCTAGCCTTACCCATCAGGTGCTACGGCATTCTGCCGTCGTGCGGACACGGAATGACAACAAGGCGAGTGATTATGAAACGTATTCTCGGAACGACTTGCGCTATCGCGTTCAGCGTGGTCTTGCCGCTTCAAGCCGCGGCTCAACAAAGCGGTCCGCCGCTTCTTCCTGGTGAAACCGCCCAGGCATATGCCGTCCGCGTCAACGCATGTGGCGGCGCAGACCTGCTCGGCGCGCAATTCGGCGCGGGTGGCGACGTCGTACAGGCGCGCTGTGCCAGCGCCGGCATGGGCATGGGCCAAGGCCCGGCGGCCGTCGCGGCGGCAGCTGCGGCCGGGGCCGGGGTTCTGCTCATCATTGCCCTCGACGGGTCGAGCAGTACCACCACGTCGAACTGACGCGACCACGATGCACCCGGCCATCTGCGATGGTTGGCCGGGGCCCCATCGAATTGCCGACATGAAAAGGCCACGTCCCGCCCGGACGTGGCCCTTTCTTATTGCTGCGCGGTGTCCGTGACGAAGGCTACTCGGCGGCTTCCACCGGCGTGTCGTCCGTCACCGGCAACGACGGCTCACCGTGATTGCCGGTCTCCAGCGCCTTGCGCACGCCCGCCTCGTAGTCGGGATGCACCTTCTTCAGAACGGCCAGCCAGCGTTCCTTGACGTCCTCCGACACGGGCGCCATGCCACCGGCCATGTTCTTGTGCAGGCGGTCGCGCTCTTCGTCGCTCAGCACCTCGGCGTAAAGCGCGCGGGGCTGCACGTAGTCGACGTCGCTTTCCTCCTGCTTGAACCGGCCCACCACGGCCTCCGGGTCGATCCGCAGGGGCGGCTCCTCGGCGCTTTCGTCGGCCACGGGGCCGTCATACTGGTTCGGCTCGTAATAGGCGTTCGGATTGCCGAAATCGTTGGTGAAGAACCGCATCGCACCGTCCTTGTGGTAATGCCGCACCTCGGCTTGCTTGGGCGCATTGGCCGGCAGCATCTCGTAATGCGTGCCAAGGCGGTAGCGATGCGCGTCGGCATAGGAAAACAGCCGCGCCTGCAGCATCTTGTCGGGCGAGAACCCGATGCCGGGCACCACGTTGTTGGGGCTGTAGGCGGCGTTCTCGACCAATTGGAAATAGTTTTCCGGGAAGGTGTGCATTTCCAGCTCGCCCACCTCGATCAGCGGGAAATCGTCATGCGGCCAGACCTTGGTCAGGTCGAACGGGTTGAACTCGGTTTCCAGCGCCTGCTCCTCGGTCATGACCTGGATGAACAGCGTCCACTTGGGATAATTGCCGTCCTCGATCATGTGCCACAGCTCTTCCTGATAGCTTTCGCGCGTGTGCCCGATGATCTCGGCCGCCTTGGCATCCGAGAGGGTTTCGTGACCCTGGTGCGTCCGGAAGTGGAACTTGACCCAATGCCGCTCGCCCTTGTCGTTCCACATCGAGAACGTGTGGCTGCCATAGCCGTTCATGTGCGCCGGGCTGCGCGGGATGCCGCGATCCGACATCAGGATCGTCACCTGGTGCACGCTTTCGGGCTGGCCCGCCCAGAAGTCGAACATCGCCTCGGGCGAGCGCAGGTTGGTCTTGGGGTGGCGTTTCTGCGTGCGGATGAAGTCGGGGAACTTGAACGCGTCCCGGACAAAGAAGATGGGGGTGTTGTTGCCCACCATGTCCCAGTTGCCATCCTCGGTGTAAAACTTCAGCGAAAAGCCCCGCACGTCCCGCTCGGCATCCGCCGCGCCGCTTTCGCCGGCGACGGTGGACCAGCGCGACAGGACCTCGGTCTGCTTGCCGACCTCGGAGAACAGCCTGGCGCAGGAATACTGGGTGATGTCCTTGGTTACCGTGAAGGTGCCTTGCAGCCCCCAGCCCTTGGCGTGCACCACGCGTTCGGGGATGCGCTCGCGGTTCTGGTGGGCCAGCTTTTCGATCAGCTGGTGATCTTCCAGCATCACCGGGCCCCGCGCACCGGCGGTACGCGAGGTCTCGTTGGTGGTGTAGGGGCTGCCCGAGGTGGTGGTCAGTGTCTTTCGTTTGGTCATCGTTACTCTCACATGTTCCGTTTCGGTGGGGTGGCAGGCTGGATCAATCCAGCCAGATACCCTTGATGTTGACGAACTCCCGCACGCCGAAGCCACCATGCTCGCGGCCATAGCCCGAGTCCTTCACGCCGCCGAACGGCATGTTGGGATGCGCGGCACCGAAACTGTTGATCCGCACCATGCCGGTGTCGAAGTACTTCTTCGCCATCTCGGTCGCGCGTTCGGTGTCCTTAGAAAAGATGCCGCCACCCAGTCCATACCGGCTGTCATTGGCGATGCGCATCGCATCCTCGTCGTCCTTGGCACGGATCACCGAGGCCACGGGGCCAAAGATCTCGTCGTCATAGGCCGGCATTCCGGGCGTGACGTCGCCCAGCACGGTGGCGGGGTAGTAGGCGCCGTCCCGATCCAGCTTCTTGCCGCCGCAGAGTATTTTCGCGCCTTTCTTGACGCTTTCCTCGACCTGCTTCATGACCGTCTCAAGCTGCTCCTGGCTGCTCAGCGGGCCAAGCTCGGTGTCGTCGTCGTCGGGCGCACCCACCTTGATCTTGTCCATCGCGGCGACGTAGGCGTCGACGAACTGGTCATGGACCTTGTCGGTCACGATGAACCGCTTGGCGTTCACGCAGGTCTGGCCGTTGTTGTAGAGCCGACCCTGGACCGACAGCTTCACCGCCTGTTCCACATCCGCGTCTTCCAGCACCAGAAAGGCGTCGTTCGAGCCAAGCTCCAGCACGGTTTTCTTCAGGGCCTTGCTGGCGACCGAGCCGATGTGGCTGCCAGCCGCATCCGAGCCCGTCATCGTCACGCCGCGCACCTTGTCATGCGCGATCACCTTGTCCGACGTGTCATGGTCGATCAGCAGAACCCGGAAGATACCCTTGGGCAGACCCGCCTTGATACAGATCTCCCGCAGGCGCAGGGCGCTTCCGGTGCAGATTTCGGCATGTTTCAGGACGCAGCCATTGCCCGCCATCAGTGCAGCGGCCAGCACGCGCACCGGCTGATACATCGGAAAGTTCCACGGCTGGATCGAATAGACCACGCCGATCGGCTGATACGTCACCAGCCCCTTGTTGCCGTCCCCCAGGTCGCGGGTCTCGTCCTTCAACTGGCCCGGCCCGTGCTCGGCGGTGTAATCGAAAATTTGCGCGCACAGCTCGATTTCGTCCTTGCCGTCTTTCAGCAGCTTGCCCATCTCCCGGGTCATCACCTGCGACAGCTCGCCGGTGTTTTCGCGCAGCTCCTTTGCAATCGCTTTCAGCACCGCGCCGCGGTCTTCATGGCTCTTTTCGCGCCAGTCGAGGAACGCGGCATGGCAGGCCTCGACGGCCTCGATCGCCTGGGCTTCGCTCATGGTCTCGTAGTCGGCAATCTTCTCTGCGGTTGCGGGGTTGATGGTTTCGATCTTGGACATGCTGGCCTCTCTCGCTAGGTGGATTGGACTTGTCCGACCAACCCGCGCCGCTCGGCGCATGTTCCACCCCCTGCGCGCGGATGCCGCGCCGCAGGCTGGTCTGCGCGGAATTGTCCGAGCCGGCGCGGTTAACCATTCTTGCAATCTGGCACGAGTGTTCTATTTTTGTTCACATGCGCAAATCCCTCTCCGACAAGCTCGCCATCCTTGCCGACGCCGCCAAGTACGACGCCTCCTGCGCGTCGTCCGGCACCACCCGCCGCGACAGCCGCAATGGTGGCATCGGCAGCGCGGGGGGCAGCGGCATCTGTCACGCCTACACGCCCGACGGGCGCTGCATCAGCCTGCTCAAGATCCTGATGACGAATTTCTGCATCTACGACTGCGCCTATTGCATCAACCGCGTCAGCAGCGGCGTGGAGCGCGCCCGCTTCACGCCTGAAGAGGTCGTGAATCTCACGCTGGAATTCTACCGCCGCAACTATATCGAGGGGCTGTTCCTCAGCTCCGGCATCATCAAGAGCCCTGACGACACCATGGCCGATATCACCCGCATCGCCCGGATGCTGCGAGAGGATCATGGCTTCAAGGGCTATATCCACCTCAAGACGATTCCCGAGGCCAGCCAGGAGCTGATCGACGAGGCCGGGCGCTATGCCGACCGCCTGTCGGTGAATATCGAGCTGCCGAAGGACGACAGCACCCGCACGCTGGCGCCGCAAAAGCGCCCCGAGACGATCCGCGCCGCGATGGCCTCGGTGCGGCTGAAACAGCAGGCCAGCAAGGAACGGTCCCACACCGGAAAACGCGCGCCCAAATTCGCACCGGCGGGCCAGTCCACGCAGATGATCGTCGGCGCGGACGGCTCGAACGACAAGGCGATCCTCACGACGTCCTCGCGGCTTTACACCGGCTACAAGCTGCGCCGCGTCTACTACTCGGCCTTCTCGCCCATCCCCGACAGCTCCGCCATGCTCCCGCTGATCAAGCCGCCGCTGGTGCGCGAGCATCGGCTTTACCAGGCCGACTGGCTCTTGCGGTTCTACGGCTTCGACGTGGACGAGATCACCGATGTGGCCCCCTCGGGCAATCTCGATCTCGATATCGACCCCAAGCTCGCCTGGGCGCTGGTGCATCGCGGACAATTCCCCGTCGACGTGAACCGCGCTGGGCGTGACGTGCTCCTGCGCGTACCGGGGTTCGGGACCAAGACCGTCAATCGTATCCTCACCGCGCGTCGCTCCGGCGCGCTGCGCTATGCCGACCTTCTGCGTATGGGCGCGCGGATGGGCATGGCGAAATCCTTTTTCACCACGCCCGACTGGTCCCCCGGCGGCCTGACCGACAGCGCAAATCTGCGCGCCCGCTTTGCGCCTGCGCCGGAACAGCTGAGCCTCTTCTAATGTACCGGGTGATCCTCCCGACGCTCGGTTTTTTCGAGGCATGGCGCGACGCCGCCCGACGCCTGCTGACCCACGCCGTGCCGCCGGATCAGGTCGAATGGGGCAGGGGAGAGCACAGCAGCCTGTTCCCCGCCGACCCGCTGCCCGAGGCGGATGGCCCCCACGCGGTGACGACCACCAAGGATTTCCTGACGCTGGCCAGAACCGCCCTCTGCCATTCCGGCACCGAGGCGCCGACGCTGCTCTACCAGGCGCTGCACCGTCACCAGACCGACCGTCGCGCGCTGGCCAACCCCGCCGATCCCATCGCCCGCAAACTCTCGGTCCTGCAAAAGCCCGTGCGTCGCGACATCCACAAGATGCACGCCTTCGTCCGCTTTCGCGAACTGCCTTCGGACGGCCCCCGCCGCCGCTTCGGTGCGTGGTTCGAGCCGGATCACTTCATCCTTGAGACAGGCACGCCTTTCTTCGCCAAGCGCTTTGCCGACATGGACTGGATGATCGCCACGCCGCAGGGTGTGGCCCGGTTCGAGGATGGCACCAATACGTTCCACCCGCCCGCGGCGCGCCCCGACTTGCCCGAAGACGCCTCCGAGGCGTTGTGGGGCACCTATTTCGCCAATATCTTCAACCCCGCGCGCCTGCATCTTCAGGCCATGCGCTCGGAAATGCCGCTGAAATACTGGAAGAACCTGCCCGAGACCGACCTCATTCCCGGCATGCTCGCCGATGCCGAGGCGCGCGTGGGAAGGATGCGCGCTGCCATGCCGACCGAAGCGCCCGCCCATGCCGAACGCATTCTCAGCCGCCTGCCACAGCCCAAGGTCGCCGATCTTCCGCAGAGCATGGAGGAGGCGCGCACCGCCGCCATGCACTGCACGCGTTGCGGGCTGTGCGAGGCCGCCACGCAGACGGTCTGGGGCAGGGGCAACAAGGAGGCCGACCTGATGATCGTCGGCGAACAGCCCGGCGATGTCGAGGACCTCGCGGGCAAACCCTTCGTGGGGCCAGCGGGCCAGTTGCTGACGAGGCTGATGGACGAGGCCCGCCTCGGCGACAGCTGGATGACCAACGCGGTCAAGCATTTCAAATTCCGCCCCACGGGCAAGCGCCGGATGCACCAGAACCCGGACCGGCACGAGATCGACCATTGCCGCTGGTGGCTCGATCTCGAACGCCGGTTCGTGAAACCGACACTGACCGTCGCCCTTGGCGGCTCGGCGGCCTACGCGCTGACCGGCAACGATGCGCCATTGAAGGCGCGCCGTGGGCAGATCGAAACCGCCCATGACGGCGGCGCGGTGCTGGTAACATGGCACCCCAGTTATATCCTGCGGCTCGACGGCCCCGCCGCAGCGACAGCGCGGGCGGAGTTGCTGGACGATCTTGCCGCCGCCGCCGACGTCATCCGGGTCAATGCCTCGCCTGCGGTGACGGCGGCGTCACATGCGTGAGGGGGCGGGACGGCGTGCCGCCCTCTATTTGCGGAAAATCCGCGTGGAGCGGAACATGTCCTCCAGTTCCTCGATCCGGTCGCGCGCCTTGTCCTGACGCCGGGTCTGGATCGCGGCGATCAGCGCCTCGACGATCAGGTTGATCCCGAGGGTCGAGTCCCAGCTTGACGGCACCTCGACAAGCGCGTTGATGACGTGATCGGCGGTTTGCGAGATCGGCGAGCCCCACTGGTCGGTAAACAGCACGATAACCACGCCGCGCTCCCTGGCGAGGCTTGCGAGCGTGGCCAGATCTGCCTCGTAGCGGCGGATGTCAAATATCACCAGGACGGATCGCGGCCCCATGTCGATCAGGTATTGCGGCCACACGTTGGGCGAGGGGGACAACAGCGTCACGCCGGGGCGGACGATCTGAAGGTGATTGAAAAAGTAATCCGCGTTCGAGCGCGTGATGCGCCCGCCCAGCAGGAAGATGTTGCGCCGCGTGTCGGCCAGCACCTTGGCCAGCGCGTCGAACGTGGCGGGGTCGAGCCGCTCGATCGTCTGGTTCAGGTTGTCGAACACCGCTTCGGCGAAATTGCGGAAGGCGGGGGAATCGTTGCGCCCCTGCGGCCATCCCTCGCGCTTCAGGATCGGTTTCTTGATCTGGGCCGAGGCCTCTTCGCGCAGCGCGGCCTGCATCTCGGGAAAGCCGTCAAACCCCAGTTTCCGCGCCAGCCGGATGACTGTCGGCGTCGATACGCCCGAGGCCTCGGCCAGCTTGGTGATGGATTGCAGCCCGGCCATGGGATAGTCGCGCAACAGCGTGTCGGACAACAGCCGCTCGGCCGGGGTCAGCGCACCGGCCATGTCCTTGAGCCTGTCCTTTACGATGACGGTGCGTGCCACGGGTGCCCTCTTTGAAAGCAGCTGCCAAAAGTTTGAAGCAATTGTTACAAGCTACCCCGGAGTCGTAATTTCGTCTACGGAAATTTCTTGACAGTTTTCCGGCCGCCGCCACTAATGGCCGGTGTGAGCGGATCGACAGCATACCAGATTCTGGCCCCCGACCACGGGCCTGTGGCCGAGGTGATCAACCCGGGCGGACAGGCGCCTTTGTGCCTGGTGTGCGAACATGCCAGCGCCGTCATTCCGGCCTCGCTCGGCACGCTGGGACTGGCGCCCGAGCACCGTCAAACCCACGCCGTCTGGGATATCGGCGCCGAGGCGCTGGCGCGGGAGCTTTCCACGCGGTTGGATGCGCCGCTGGTCCTCGCGACGGTCTCGCGGCTGGTCTACGATCTGAACCGCCCGCCCGAGGCGCCGGATGCGATGCCGCACCAGAGCGGCGAAATCCCGGTGCCGGGCAATCGCGACCTGAGCGAGGCCGAGAAAACCGCCCGCACCAAAGAGGTATACGACCCGTTTCATGCCACGCTATCCGACGTCCTCGATGGCTTCGAGACGCCGCCGACGCTGGTCACCATCCACAGTTTCGCGCCGGTCTGGCATGGCACGCCCCGCAGCACCCAGCTGGGCCTTTTGCACGACGCCGATGCGTCGCTTGCCGAGGCGATGCTGAATGCCGCCGACGACACCCTGGTCACCCATCTGAACGAGCCTTACTCGGCCCGCGACGGGGTCACCCACACGCTGGCCCGCCACGCCACCGCACGCGGGCTGACAAACGTCATGATCGAGGTCCGCAACGACCTGCTGGGCGAGGCCATCGAAGTGGACCGTGTCGCAACGCATCTGGCGACCCTGCTGAACACAGCGCTGGCCCCAAAGGCCGCGACCGCATGACCGGGGCGATGCTGACATATGTCGCGGTCGTCGACCGCATGAACCGCTGGATCGGGCGGATCGTCATGTACGGAATCTTCGTGATGATGGCGATCCTGCTGTGGTCGTCCTTCACCAAGCTGGGCAGCGATATCGGGCTCGATATCAACCCGTCTCTCTGGACGCTGGAAATGGCGCAGTTCGCGATGGTCGCCTACTACATCTTGGGCGGTCCGTACTCGATCCAGATGGGCTCGAACGTGCGGATGGACCTGCTCTATGGCGAATGGAGCGACCGGCGCAAGGCGCAGGTTGATGCCATCACCGTGCTTTTCCTGATCGTCTACCTGGCCTTCCTGCTCTGGGGCGGCTGGGACAGCCTGATGTATTCCTTCCAGTATGGCGGCGAGCGCAGCAACAGCGTCTGGCGGCCCTACCTGTGGCCGATCAAGCTGATCATGGTCGTGGGCATTTTCCTGATGCTGCTTCAGGCCGTCAGCGAGTTCTTCAAGGATATCCTGCGGCTCAAGGGGCATGACATGGGCCCGAAGGACGAGGACATCTCTGACGCCCGGCCCGAGGGGACCCGCACCTGATGCCCTACGAAGCCATCGCCGCGCTGATGTTCGCCTCCATGATGCTGATGCTGCTGACCGGGCAACGGGTCTTCGGCGCCATCGGGTTCGTCGCTGTCGTGGCGGCCTTCTTCCTGTGGGGCGACCGGGGCGGCTATGACCTCGGCTTCGCCGCCGCGATCAAGGTGATGAAATGGTATCCGCTGCTGACGCTGCCGATGTTCATCTTCATGGGCTATGTCCTGTCGGAAAGCCGCATCGCGGATGACCTCTACCGCATGTTCCACGTCTGGATGGGCGGGCTGTCCGGTGGTCTCGCCGTGGGCACGATCGGGCTGATGGTGCTGATCTCGGCCATGAACGGGTTGTCGGTGGCGGGCATGGCGATCGGGGCGACCATCGCCTTGCCGGAACTCTTGAAGCGAGGCTACGACAAGCGCATGGTCACCGGGGTGATACAGGCCGGGTCCTCGCTCGGCATCCTCGTGCCACCCTCCGTCGTCCTGGTGCTTTACGCCATGATCGCCCGCCAGCCGGTGGGGCAGTTGTGGCTGGCAGGCGTGCTGCCGGGGCTGATGATGGCGGGGATGTTCGTCCTCTACATCGTGATCCGCTGCCGCCTGAACCCGACGCTTGGACCGATCCTGCCGAAGGAAGAGCGCGACATCCCCATGGGCGAAAAGATCCGCCTGCTGGGCGCGGGCCTGCTGCCGCTTTTCATCTTCTTCACCATGATGGTGCCCTTCGTCAATGGCTGGACATCTCTGGTGGAATCCTCCGCCATCGGCGCCATTGCCGCGCTCCTCGCCGCCGTGGCCAAGGGCCGCATGACCCGGCAGGTCTTTGAGACCTCGGTGCGCAAGACGCTGGGCATCTCCTGCATGTTCATGTGGATCATCCTCGCCGCACTCGCCTTCGGCGCGGTCTTCGACGGGCTTGGCGCGGTCAAGGCGATCGAGAGCCTCTTTACCGAGCAACTGGGCCTCAGCCCCTGGATGATCCTCATCCTGATGCAGCTGTCGTTCATCGTGATGGGCACGTTCCTCGACGACACCGCGATGCTGGTGATCGTGGCACCGCTCTACGTGCCGCTGGTGGGCGCGCTCGGCTTCGACCTGATCTGGTACGGCGTGCTTTACACCATCACCACGCAAATCGCCTACATGACGCCACCCTTCGGCTATAACCTGTTCCTGATGCGCGCCATGGCGCCGCCCGAGATCACGCTGAAGGACATCTACACCTCCATCCTGCCCTTCGTGCTGGTGATGGTGGCGGCGCTGGCGACGATCATGATCTTCCCGGAAATCGCGCTTTGGCTGCCGGGGTATGTCTATGGAAATTAAACAAGAGACCTTGGTCACAAGGCGTCGAGCAACTGAACCTAACAGAGAGGGTATTAAGATGACGACAAGACGTAATTTCCTGAGAGCGGCCGGTGCGGCCGTCCCTGCGACGCTTGCAACCCCTGCGATCGTCAAGGCGCAATCCGCGATCAAGTGGCGCTTCCAGACCTATGCCGGCAGCGCGCTTGGCGAGGAAGTGACCAAGCCGGCCATCGATTATATCAACGCCAATTCCAACGGAGAGCTGGAGATCGAGCTCTTTTACGCCGACCAGATCGTCCCCACCGGCGAGTTGTTCCAGGCGCTTCAGCGCGGCACGATCGACGGCGTCCATTCGGACGACGACTCGATGGCCTCGCCCACGCCGCTGCGCATGTTCGGCGGGTATTTTCCCTTTGCCACCAAGCACATCCTCGATGTGCCGGTGCTCTTCAACCAGTACGGCCTCGCCGATATCTGGCGCGAGGAATACGGCAAGGTCGGCGTGCAATGGCTGTCGGCGGCGGGGCAGGACCCCTGCAACTTCAACACCAAGAAGGAAATCACCTCGGTCGCCGACCTTGACGGCTTGAAGCTCTATACCTTCCCCACGGCAGGCCGGTTCCTCGCGAAGTTCGGCGTCGTGCCGGTGAACATCCCCTACGAGGACGCCGAGGTCGCCGTGCAGACCGGCGAGCTTGACGGCATGGCCTGGTCGGGCATCACCGAGGATTACACCGTGGGCTGGGCCGACGTGACCGACTATTTCCTGACCAACAACATCTCGGGCGCCTGGATCGGCTCGTGGTTCGCCAACCAGGAACGCTGGGCGGAACTGCCCGATCACCTGAAATCGGTCGTCATGGCCGGGGTCGAGGCCGGGCACACCTACCGCAACCAGTGGTACTGGGGCGGCGAGGCAGCTTTGCGTGCCAATGGCGAGAAGCTGGAACTGCGCTCGGTGCCCGCGTCCGAATGGGCCGAGGTCGAAAACGCCGCCAAGGAGTTCTGGGACGAAGTCGCCCAGGAAGGCGAGGTTCACGAGAAGATCGTCGGCATCTTCCGCGAGTACAACTCGGTCATCAACCAGGCCGGTGTGCCCTACAATTTCGAGTAAGCCAGCCCAAGGATCCCGGAGCGCCTTTTGCCAAGGCGCTCCGTTCATTTCACGGAGACAGACCATGACCGCCAACCTCACCTTCGCCGACCTGAAAAAGCTTGCCGCCAAAGGCGAGATCGACACGGTGCTTGTCTGCCTCGTGGACATGCAGGGCCGGCTTGCGGGCAAGCGGTTCCACGTGTCGAACTTCCTTGAAAGCGCGCATGTGGAAACCCATTGCTGCAATTACCTTCTGGCGACGGACCTGGAAATGGCGACGCCGGACGGCTATGCCGCGACGTCCTGGGAAAAGGGCTATGGCGACTACGTGATGAAGCCCGACCTTGGCACGCTGCGCCTTGTGCCGTGGCTCGAAGGCACGGCGATGGTGCTCTGCGATATCCTGGACCATCACACCCACAAGCCGGTGCCGCATAGCCCGCGCCAGATCCTCAAGGCCCAGATCGAACGGGCCGAGGCGATGGGCTTTACCCCGATGATGGCGACCGAGCTGGAGTTCTTCCTGTTCGAGAAATCCTTCGACGAGATCCGCAAGGAGGGGTTTCGCAGCCTGACGCCCTTCAGCGGCTACAACGAGGATTACAACATCCTTCAGACCACCAAGGAAGAGCATGTGATGCGCCCGATCCGCAACCTGCTCTATGCGGCGGGCGTGCCGGTGGAGAATACCAAGGGCGAGGCCGAGACCGGGCAGGAGGAGCTGAACATACGCTATGCCGACGCGATGCTCTGCGCCGATCACCACACGATCGCCAAGCAGGCGGTGAAGGAGATCGCGAACCAGCACGGCCACGCCGCCAGCTTCCTGCCCAAGTGGCACGCCGACAAGGTCGGCTCGGCCGCGCATATCCACCAGTCTCTGTTCAAGGGCGACACGCCCGCGTTTTACGATGCGGACGCCGACCTGACCATGTCCGCCACGCTGAAAAGCTATGTCGCGGGCCTGCTGAAGTATTCTCCCGACATGACCTATTTCCTCGCGCCCTACATCAACAGCTACAAGCGCCTGATGCCGGGCACCTTCGCCCCCACCAAGATCGCATGGAGCATCGACAATCGCACCGCCTGCTACCGGCTGGTGGGCGATGGCACCAAGGGCGTGCGCATCGAATGCCGCACACCGGGTTCGGACATCAACCCGTATCTCGCCTGTGCCGCCCAGCTGGCTGCCGGGCTCTGCGGCATCGAAGAGGGGCTGGAGCTGTCGCCCCCCGTCACCGGCGATGTCTACCAGATGGACAATGTGCCGATGCTGCCCCACACCCTGCGCGCGGCCACCGGCCTTTTGCGCAACTCCGACATGCTGCGCCGAGTGATGGGCGACGACGTGGTCGATCACTACACCCGCACCGCCGAGGTCGAGCAGGAGACGTTCGACGCCGTCGTGACCGACTGGGAAATCGCGCGCGGATTTGAAAGGGCCTGAGGAATGAGCAAGACAGTTGACCTGATCTCGCCGATCGACGGATCGGTTTACATCACGCGGGATGTGCTGCCCCTCGACGCGGCGGTCGCTGCGACCGACAAGGCCCGGGCGGCACAGGCGGACTGGGCCGCAACGCCACTGGCCGAGCGTGTCGCGGCCCTGCGCAAAGCCAATGAGATCATCGGCGCCGACACCGACCGCATGGCACGGGAACTGGCGCACCAGATGGGCCGCCCGGTGCGTTACGGCGGCGAATATGGCGGCTTCAGCGAGCGGCTGTCCTACATGGCCGACGTGGCCGCCGAGGGGCTGGCCGAGGACATCATTGAAGACAGCGACACCGCCCGCCGCGTGATCAAGCGCGTGCCCTGGGGTGTCGTCCTGGTCGTGGCGCCGTGGAACTATCCCTACATGACGGCGATCAACACGGTCGCGCCCGCGCTCATCGCGGGCAACTCCGTCATCCTCAAACATGCCAGCCAGACCTTGCAGGTGGGCGAGCACCTGGCCGAGGCGCTGCACGCGGCGGGCGTGCCCCGGGACGTGTTCCAGAACGTGGTCATCGACCACGACACGACCGACGCGCTGATCGCGGGCCGACACGTGGATTTCGTGAACTTCACCGGCTCGGTCGGGGGCGGGCAGGCGATGGAACGCGCCGCCGCCGGGACGTTCACGCCGGTCGCCACCGAACTGGGTGGCAAGGACCCGGGCTATGTGCGCGCCGACGCGGACCTCGATGCCGCCGTCGACGGGCTGATGGACGGCGCGATCTTCAACGCGGGCCAGTGCTGTTGCGGGATCGAGCGGATCTACGTGGCCGAACCCCTGTTCGATGCCTTCGTCGAAAAGGCCGTCGCCTGGACCAAGGCGCAGAAACTGGGCAACCCGCTCGACCCCGAGACCACCCTCGGCCCCATGGCCAATATCCGCTTTGCCCGCGAAGTCCGCGCACAGATTGCCGAGGCGCTGGAGGATGGCGCTACGGCCCATATCGACCGGATGCAGGCAGATGACGGCGACAACACCTATGTCACGCCGCAGGTCCTGACGAATGTCACCCACGACATGCGCGTCATGCGCGACGAATCCTTCGGTCCCGCCGTCGGCATCATGTCCGTGCCCGACGACGACACCGCGATCCGCCTGATGAATGACAGCCGCTTTGGCCTCACCGCCTCGGTCTGGACACGCGACGCCGCCGCCGCCGAACGCATCGGCGACCGGATCGAGACCGGCACCGTCTTCATGAACCGCTGCGATTACCTCGACCCCGCCTTGTGCTGGACCGGATGCAAGGATACCGGCCACGGCGCGGGGCTGTCGAAACTCGCCTACCAGGCCCTGACGCGGCCCAAATCCTACCACTTGAGAAAGATCTGACATGGCTCTTACCGGAAACTGGTCCTATCCCACGAACATGCACTTCGGCGCCGGACGCATTGCCGAGATTGGCGAGGCCTGCCGTGCCGCGGGCATCGCGAAACCGCTTCTGGTCACCGACCGGGGGCTGAAATCCATGGATATCACGACCCGCACGCTCGACCTGATGGAGGCCGCCGGGCTGGGCCGCGCGATCTTTGCCGAGGTCGATCCCAACCCCTCGGACGCCAATGTCGAGGAAGGGCTGAAATTCTACCGCGACGGCGGCTTTGACGGCGTCATCGCCTTCGGCGGCGGCTCTGGCCTCGACCTCGCCAAGACTCTGGCCTTCATGGCTGGCCAGACCCGCCCGGTCTGGGATTTCGAGGATATCGGCGACTGGTGGACCCGCGCCGACCCCGAAGGCATCCACCCCATCGTCGCCGTGCCCACCACCGCAGGGACCGGATCGGAAGTGGGGCGCGCGTCGGTCATCACCAATTCGGCCACGCATGAGAAGAAAATCATCTTCCACCCCAAGATGCTGCCCGCCGTGGTCATCTGCGACCCCGAACTGACCGTGGGGATGCCCAAGCACATCACCGCCGGCACCGGCCTTGATGCCTTCGCCCATTGTGTCGAGGCGTATTCCAGCCCGCATTACCACCCCATGAGCCAGGGCATCGCGCTGGAAGGGATGCGTCTGGTCAAGGATTACCTGCCGCGCGCCTATGCCGACGGCTCCGATATCGAGGCGCGGGCGAACATGATGAGCGCGGCGGCCATGGGCGCCACGGCTTTCCAAAAGGGGCTGGGGGCGATCCACGCGCTCAGCCACCCCATCGGTGCGCATCATCACACCCATCACGGCACCACGAACGCCGTCTGTATGCCCGCCGTCCTGCAATTCAACGCGCCCGCGATCCGCGAGCGGTTTGGCCCCGCTGCGGCCTATCTTGGCATCGAGGGCGGTTTCGACGGCTTCTGCGCCTTCGTGGATCAGCTGAACGACAGTCTCGGCATCCCCAGGACGCTGACAGACCTGGGCGTGACCGACCCCGACCTTGACACGCTTGTGGATGCGGCGCTGCGGGATCCGTCGACAGGCGGCAATCCGATCGAGATGACGGCCGAGAATACGCGCAAGCTTTTCGAGGCTTGTCTTTGACGCAAAAGGAAAAAGCGACCGGGCAGGGGGCCTGACAAGAAACTGTCAAGAAACTCGGGCAAAAGGCACCGACTCGTCAAAGAGTTTGACCAAATGGTCAATGCTGACCATCCTGCACGCAAACAATCATCCACCAGAGGGGGACACCCATGAAAAAGACTTTGCTCACGACAACCTGCCTGGCCGTGTTCGGCCTGTCGCAGGCCGCCACCGCCGACACGCTGCGCCTGCTGACCTGGGGCGGCTACGCGCCTGACGAGGTCGTCGAGATGTTCGAGGAACAGACCGGCCACACCGTCGAGGTGACCAAGTCCAACAACGAGGAAATGATCGCCAAGCTGCGCGCCACGGGCGGCGGCGGCTTCGACCTCGCCCAACCCTCGCAGGACCGCATCATGGGCCCGCAGATGGAATTCGGCATCTACAAGCCCATGGACCTGTCGAAAATCGACGAGTCGCTCTTCATCCCCTCCATGCTGGAAGCCACCAAGGGCAACACCACCGTGAACGGCGAAGTCTACGGCGTGCCGCATGTCTGGGGCACCTCCGGCCTGGTGCTGAACACCGCCGAGGCGGGCGACGTGGTCAAGGACTACACCGATCTCTGCGATCCGGCGCTGGAAGGCAAGGTGTCCTACCGCCTGAAGCGGCCCACCCTGATCGGCTTTGCCTTCGCCATGGGCGAGGACCCGTTCGCGGCCTATGACGACGAGGCCAAGTACGCCGAGATCATGGAAAAGGTCGAAGCCAAGCTGACCGAGTGCAAGTCCAACGTGAAGGCCTACTGGAGCGGCGGCGACGAGCTGATGAACCTCCTGCGCTCGGGCGAGGTCACCGCGTCGATGGCCTGGGACACTGGCGGCTGGAAGTTGAACGAAGACAATGCCGACATCACCTTCGTCGCCCCGGCCTCGGGCGCACTGGGCTGGATCGACACGTTCGTCCTGCCTGCCAAGGGGCAGGCCGACGACGTGGCCTATGAATGGATCAACTTCGTGATGCAGCCCGAGGTATCGGCCAAGATCACCGCGGCGGCGGGCAACTTCACCGCCTCTGCCGGTGCGGACGAATATGCCGAGGACGCGCTCAAGGCCAAGTACCAGGACAGCTTCCCGCCTGAGGCCGTCGACAACATCAAGTGGTATCCGCCGGTTCCCGCCGGCCTGGAGGCCATCGAAGGCGAGGTTCTGGACCGCGTCCAGGCCGCCAACTGATCGCGCAACACGACGCGGCACCCTTTAGCGAGGGTGCCGCCCAACAAACGGCCCCCTGCATGACTCCTGATCTTGAATGCGTCGAGCTGGTAAAGCGTTTCGGCGACACGACCGCCGTTAACGACGTGTCGTTCTCCGTGCCGCCGGGCAGTTTCTTTTCCATCCTGGGTCCGTCGGGCTGTGGCAAGACCACGATCATGCGGATGATCGCCGGGTTTCTGGAGCCGACGTCCGGCGACATCCGCATCAAGGGCGGCACGGTCCTGGACACGCCCCCCAACAAGCGCCCGGTGAACATGGTGTTCCAGCACCTCGCGCTTTTCCCGATGATGACCATCGCCGACAATATCGGCTACGGGTTGCGGCGGCAGGGCATGGCCAAGGCCCAGATCGCCCGCAAGGTGGACGAGGCGCTGGACCGGATCGGCCTGCCGGGTATCGGTGCGCGCAAGGTGGATGAGCTGTCCGGCGGGCAGAAACAGCGCGTGGCCATCGCCCGCTGCATGGTGCTGGAACCCGATGTGCTGCTGCTGGACGAACCTCTCGGCGCCCTCGACCTCAAGCTGCGCGAGCACATGAAGATCGAGCTGAAGGCGCTTCAGGCGGCCTTTGACACCACCTTCGTCTACATCACCCACGACCAGTCCGAGGCGCTGGTCATGTCCGACCAGATCGCCGTGATGAACGCCGGACGGTTCGAGCAGGTCGGCACGGGGCAGGACCTCTACTACCGGCCCGCGACGCCCTTCGTCGCAGGGTTCATCGGAGAGGCGAACCGCTGGAAAGGCCGCATCGACCGGGTCGAGGGCGCGACGCTGGAAATGCGCACCGACACGGGCCTCACCATGCGCGCGACCGCCGCCCAAGCGCTGTCCAAGGGCGATACTGCCGAAATCTTCGTCCGGCCGGAGGCCGTCCACCTCGCCGCCAATGCCGAGGCGCTGGCGCAGTTCGAGAACCGGATGCAGGGCAGGGTGACCAGCCTTCTCTTCAACGGCGCGGCCTCGCGCGTGCTGGTAGAGGACGACGCGGGCGAAACGCTCGAGGTCACGCTGCCACAGACCGGGGAATTCGCCAGCCTGAAGCGCGGCGACAGGGTGCATATCGGCTGGGGCGCGGCACAGGCGATGTGCTTTGCCGGGGCCGCCTGATGCGCGCCGAGGCCCGGATCGGGTTCATCCTGCTGCTGACGCCGCTGGTCCTGTGGCTGGGCCTGCTGATCGTCATCCCGCATATCGACATGTTGATGATCTCGCTGCGCGAACGCATCAGTTTCGGCGTCTACGAGCCCAGCCTGACGCAATACGAAAAGGCCCTCACTGAACCGCTCTACCTGCGCACCTTCTGGCGCACGGCGGTGATGTCGGTGCTGGCCACCGCCATCACCCTGCTGATCGCCTTTCCTGTGGCCTATTACATCGCCAAGATGGCGCGGGGCCGCTTGCAGCAGGTGCTGTTCATGCTGTGCCTGATCCCGTTCTACGTCTCGGAACTGGTGCGCACCTTCGGCTGGATGATCCTCCTGCGCGAAACCGGCCTCATCTCCAACTTGCTACAATGGGCGGGGCTGGCCGATCAGCCGGTCGAGATGCTCTACAACGACGCGGCCATGATGGTGGGGCTGGTCTATACCTCGATGCTCTTCATGGTGGTCCCGCTGGTCACGACGCTTGAAAGCCTCGACGACAGCGTGGTCGAGGCGGGTTATGACCTTGGCGGCAACGGCCTGTCGGTCCTGCGCGAAATCATCATCCCCCACGCCATGCCGGGCATCGTCTCGGGCTGCATCGTGGTGTTCATGCTCAGCTTGGGCAATTACCTGACGCCAACCATGCTGGGCGGCAAGGACAGCCTGTGGTTCACCGAGATGATCTACAATCAGTTCATCGTCCGCTCCAACTGGGAACTGGGCGCGGCCTTCGGCTTCATGCTGCTGGTTCTGTCCTCGGTGATCGTCTGGGGGATGCTGCGCCTGACGGGGCGGACCCTTCAGGAAACGATGGGGTAGGCCATGATCCCGACCATCCCCCGTTCGCGCAGCTTTCGCCTCCTCTACGGCGGCTACGTGTTGCTGTTCTTTCTCTACCTCGCGCTGCCCCTCACGGTCGTCGCCGTCTTCGCCTTCAACGACAGCCAGTTTCCGTCACTGCCCTGGGAAGGCTTCACCTGGAACTGGTTCTTCGGCGAGGACCGCCCCCAGATCGGCGTCTTTCACGAACGCGGCATCCTGCGCGCGGTGGGCACCTCGGCCTTCGTCGCCGCCTGCGTATCGGTCCTGTCGGTCAGCGTCGGCACCACCAACGCGTTTCTCTTCAACCGCTACGAGTTTCGCGGCAAGGGCGCGCTTTATGTGCTCATGCTCTTGCCGCTGGTGATCCCCGGGATCGTGCTCGGCATCTCGATCCTGGTGTTTTCCTCGACGCTGGCCAACGGCATCTGGAACGCGGCAGAGGTCGACATCCAGGCCCTGCGCCCCGGCTTGCTGCTGGTGATCCTCGGGCAGTTCTCCTTTATCACCACCATCGCGACACTGGTCATCACCGCCCGCCTGCAAAAGTTCGACCGCACGCTGGAAGAGGCCGCGCTGAACCTCGGCGCCACCCGCTTGACGGCGGTGCGCACGATCACCATTCCCTTCCTCATGCCCGCCATGATCGGCGCGCTGGTCGTGGCCTTCCTGATGAGCTTCGAGAACTTCAACACCACGCTCATGCTGGTCGGCTCCGACGCGCCGCTGACAATTGCGATGTTCGACCGCCTGAAGGAAGGGTCTACCCCGCTTCTCAATGCGGTTTCCTTGCTCTTGATGCTCGGCTCGTCGCTCCTGGCGCTGGTCGTGATCCTGTTCCAGCGCCGATAGCGCCCGCGTCCCGCGACCCGACCCGTTGACGCAGGCTGACGGCGCCCGGGTCGCGGCCACGCAAGGCAAAGCAGGGCAACTAGCAGATGCGGGGCAATTGTTCACCGACCAGGGTGTCGACCAGCCGTTGACCCCCGAAGAGGGTGGTCATCACCACCCGGCCCGCACGCCCGGATCGCGCCTTGCCGATCATGGTCGCGCCTCGTCCCGCCTCCAGGTCTTTCATCGCGGCAAGGGCGGCCTCTGCCTCGTCCGGCGGGACAAACAGCACCAACGTGCCCTCATTGGCCAGGTATAGCGGATCGAGCCCCAGAACCTCGCACACGCCTTTGACCTCGGGGCGCAGGGGCAGGGCGGTCTCGTCGATCTCGATCTCCAGGGCAGCCGCCTCGGCCATTTCGTTCAATGCCGATGCCACCCCGCCGCGTGTCGCGTCGCGGGCCGCGCGGGTGTTGGGGGCGACCGCCAGGACCGCCTCGACCAGCGCGCCGAGACTTTGGCAATCGGACCGGATGTCGGTGCTGAGCGCCATGTCGCCGCGCGCGGCCAGGATGGTCGCGCCATGATCGCCCAGAACCCCGTTGACCAGCGCCACGTCGCCGGGCCGGATGTTTTCCGCCCGCATGTCGCGCCCCGGAGGGATGACCCCGACGCCGGAGGTCGTGACAAAGACCTTGTCCGCGGCCCCGCGTTCCACGACCTTGGTATCTCCGGTGACGATCCGGACGCCGGCCTTTTCGGCCTCTTCCTGCATCGAGGCCACGATCCGGCGCAGCAGGTCGAACTCGCAGCCTTCCTCGATGATGAACGCCGCCGACAGCCATAGCGGTTTCGCCCCGCCGACGGCCAGGTCGTTGACCGTGCCGCAGACCGCGATCTTGCCGATGTCCCCGCCGGGAAATTCAGGCGGCGAGACCACGAAACTGTCCGTGGTAAAGGCCAGTTGCGCCCCCGGCACGCGCAGCGCGTCCGACGTCAGCCGCGCCTGGTCCTCCGAGCCGGGCGGCAGAAAGACATCCGTGAAAATCTCCTCGATCAGGTCGCGCATCGCCTTGCCGCCGCCGCCATGGGCCATGGTCACGCGATCGCCGCGCAGGCGTGCAGGCTTGACCGGAGTGCTCATGTTCATTCCACCGCCTCCAGCCGCTCGTCGGTTGCGCCGTACTGGTAATAAGCGGCACAGGCGCCTTCCGAACTGACCATGAGGGCGCCCAGCGGCATCTCGGGCGTGCAGCCGGTGCCGTATTGCGGGCAGCCCGTGGGCTTGATCCGTCCGGTCATCACCTGACCGCAGGCGCAGCCTTCGGGCTCGGAGACGAGCCGCGGGCCGGCCCCGTAGCCGACGCCGAACTTTTCCTCGGCGTCGAAGGCGGCGTACTTGCCCCGGATACGCAGTCCGCTTGCGTCGATCTCCCCAAGTCCGCGCCACTCGAAGGTGGGGCGCGGCTCGTAGACATCCTCGATGGCGGCCAGCGAGACCGGGTTGCCATGCTCCGGCACCACGCGCGCATACTGGTTCTCCACCTCGGCCCGCCCGTCACGGATCTGGTGCAGGACCATCAGCACCGATTGCAGCAGGTCGAGCGGCTCGAACCCCGCGACGACGATGGGCTTGCCATAGATCTCGGCGATGAAATCATAGGGATGCGTGCCGATCACCATCGACACGTGGCCGGGCCCGACGAAACCGTCGAGCACCATGTGCGGGTCGTTCAGCAAGGCCCTGATCGGGGGTGGCACGGTGATGTGGTTGCAGAAGACGCTGAAGTTGCGCAATTCCTCACGCGCGGCCTGTTGGATCGACAGGGCGGTCGAGGGGGTCGTCGTCTCGAAACCGAGACCGAAGAACACCACTTCGCGCTCCGGGTTGCGGCGGGCGATCTCCAGCGCGTCGAGAGGGGAGTACACCATGCGGATATCCGCGCCGTCGGCCTTGGCCTGCATCAGGGATTTGCGGGTGCCCGGCACGCGCATCGCATCGCCGAAAGTGCAAAAGATCACCTCGGGCCGCTCGGCAATCTCGACGCATTCGTCGATCCGGCTCATCGGCAGCACGCAGACCGGGCAGCCCGGGCCATGGATGAACTCGATGCCCTTAGGCGTCAGGCGGTCGAGACCGTAGCGAAAGATCGCATGGGTGTGCCCGCCGCAGATTTCCATGATGTGCACCGGCTTCTCGGCGGTCGCGCCGATCTCCTGAACCACGGTTTCAATGGCCGCCAGCACGGCCTTGGCGGCCACAGGGTCCCTGAATTCCTCGACATATCTCATTGCGTTCCCTCCAGGGCTGACGCGCCTTCGGCCATCGCCTCCAGCGTTTCCTGCGCTTCACCGAGACCCCGCAAGGCCTCCAGCGTCTTTTCGGCCTCGTCGGCGTCGATCACGCTCATGGCAAAGCCCACATGGATCAGCGCCCACTCGCCGATCAGGTCGCCAAGGTCGGGCGTGGCCACGCAGGCGACAGACACTTCGCGGCGCACGCCGGATATATCGGCCAGCGCCATCAGGCGGTTCGCGTCGGTGATCTCGACGATTTGTCCCGGTATTCCCAGACACATGTCTCAGTCCTCGTCTTCGGGGGCCTTGGTCTTGCCCGGTTGATGCACGCCGTAACGATCCAGCTTCGAGCGCAGCCCGACACGGCTCAACCCAAGCTCGTCGGCGGCGCGGCTCTTGTTCCATTTCAACCGCGTCAGGGTCTCGCGCAGGATGCGGGCCTCGATGGCTTCGATCCGCTCTTTCAGCGTACCTTCCGACACCAGAAGATCGGCTTCGCGCGGGTCGGCGCGGAACGAGACCGACGGATCGGCCTGCAATATGTGGCGCGAGATCAGCTCTGGCCCAAGACGCGGTTCCTGGCTGAGGATCAGCATCCGGGTCAGCTCGTTCGTCAGCTCGGGCAGGTTGCCGGGCCAGTCGTAATTGCCCAGGAATTCCAGGGCGAGTTTCGACAAGCCGTCCACCGGCTTGGAATGCTCGCCGGCAAGGTCGCCAAGGATATGCCGCGACAGGATGTCGAGGTCTTCCATGCGCGACCGCAGCGGCGGCATGGCCAGTTCCGTTGTCGCAAGCGCGTAGTAGAGATCGGACCGAAACGCGCCGTCCGAGACCGCGACCGACAGGTCACTGTGGCTGCCGGTGATCAGGCGCGTGTTCGTGGTCAGGGTCTCGGTGCCGCCGATGGGCTCGAAGCTGCCCTCGGTCGCCACGCGCAACAGGACAAGCTGCATCTGCGGGCTGAGCGTATCGATACCGTTCAGGAAGAGCGTGCCGCGCGAGGCTTTCTGCAGCAGCCCGATCCTGGTGTTGGGCTGGCCGGGCACAGCGCCTTTCTTGGCCCCCAGCACTTCCAGCTTCAGAACGTCATCGGGCAGGCCGGCGCAGTTCAGTTCATAGAACGACTGGTCGGACCGCAGCGACGCGTAGTGCATCGCGCGCGCCATGATGTCCTTTCCGGTACCGGCCTCGCCGGTGATCAGCACGGACACATCGAAACTGGCCACCTGCCGGGCCAGTTCGACCGCCGCGTTCATCGGAGAGTTGGGCGCGCGCAGGATGCGTTCGAACCCGAAACCTTCACGCAAGGTACGCCGCCGCGCCTCGACCTTGCTTTCCGCGGTCTTGCCCAGGAACCGCATTTCCAGCGACAGGCGGTCATGCTCGCGCGCCAGTTGGAAAAGCTGTGCGGCGTTCTTGGCCGCCATCATCAACTGATCCGGGTGCCACGGCTTGGTCACGAACTGATAGATCCCGGCCTCGTTGATGGCCGCGATCATGTCGTTGGTCTCGGTATAGCCGGTGATGATGATCCGCACCGTATCCGGCCAGCGGTCCCGTACATCGGCCAGGAATTCGACCCCCGTCTTGCCGGGCATCCGCTGGTCGCAGAAAATGGCCTGGACGAAATGCGCCTCCATGAGCCGCATCGCGTCGTCCGCGTTGGCCGCCGTCAGGCAGTCGAAATCGTCCTCGAGTGCCATGCGCATCGCGGCCAGCGAATGCTCTTCGTCATCCACCAGCAAGATGGTGGGCAGGCCCGTCATTCCGCGGCCTCTGTCACGGATTTCTCTGCCAGCCGGGTGCGCAGCCAGGCCAGCCAGTCCGTCATGCCTTCGCCGGTGCGCGCCGACAGCTTCAGGATCTCGATCCCCGGATTGACCCGTCGCAGGTTCGCCTCGTAAAGGTCCAGATCCACGTCGCAATGCGGGGCAAGATCGGTCTTGTTCAGGATCGCCAACCGGGCCGCGGTGAACATATCGGGGTATTTCAACGGCTTGTCTTCCCCTTCGGTGACCGACAGGATCGCGATCTTCGCGTCTTCTCCCAGGTCGAAGGCGGCGGGGCAGACAAGGTTGCCGACATTCTCGATGAACAGGATCGAACCGGCCTCTAGCGCCAGGTGCTCCATCGCGTGACCCACCATGTGCCCGTCCAGGTGACAGCCCTTGCCGGTGTTGACCTGCACGGCCCGCGCGCCGGTGGCGCGGATACGGTCGGCGTCGTTCTGGGTTTGCTGATCCCCTTCGATCACCGACAGCGACTGGTCGCCAAGGGCTTCGATGGTCTTGCACAACAGCGTCGTTTTCCCCGATCCGGGCGACGAGACGAGGTTCAGCGCCAGCACGCCGCGCTCGGCCAGAAATGTGCGGTTTGCCTGGGCATAGCGGTCGTTCTTGGACAGGATATCGGTCTCGATCTCGATCAGCCGCTCTTGCGTCATGCCCGGCACTTCGGTACCGGCCGGACCCTGGCCATAATGGTGATGATGCTCGTGGTCATGGGAGTGATCGTGGGGGTGGTAATGCCCGTGATGATGCCCATGATCATGCCCGTGTTCATGGTCGTGATCATGGTGATGCCCATGGTCGTGCCCATGCACCTTGGTTTCGCCGTCGGAACATCCGCAAACAGTGCACATTATGCCACCTCCAAGTCCTTGATTCGCATTTCATCGCCGCCTTGCGGCATCAGTTTTCCGCCGCCGCAAAGCGGGCAGGGGTCGAGGCGGGCATGGATTTCCACCTCTTTCATACAATCGTAACAAAGGGCCCGCCCGGGCAAATCGAGCGTCACAAGCTCGGCCCCCTCGGCCACCGATCCGCGCATCACCACGTCGAAGGCAAAATGCAGCGCCTCGGTCTCGACCCCGGCAAAGCGTCCGATTTCCACCCGCACCCGTGTGATGCGCGCCACATCGTGCCGGCGCGCCTGCTCCTCGATCACGCTGCGCATCCCCTCGCAAAGCGACATCTCATGCATGGTCCGGCTCCCCTGGCTGGACGGGTTCGAGGGAAACTGGATAGCATGGATCGAGAATTGACAATAGCAGGGGGGCCAGCGCCTGCGCCCGCGTGGCGGGCAGGCTGGCCAGCGACTGGTCGAGGGCGCCGCCCGGGGCCGTCAAATGATCGGTCGGCGTGAGGCGCCTGAAGGCCGCGACATGACCGTTCTCGACCTCGGCCCTGATCCCGTACAGACCACGGGCCGCCGTGACCACCGCCATGCCCGGTGCGTGCCACAGCCGGGGCGCGTCGTCCCCGGCAAGAAGGGCGTCAAGCTCGTAGGCGACGGCGAGGGCCGACCAGAGCGGACCGCGCCCATGGGTCGTGGCGACGTGGTGCAGGACAGGGTGCCCGGCCCTGCGCGTGGCGACCGAATTTTCCTGTGCCGTGGGGTCGAACACGGTCCTGGCCGATGCAAAGGGCAACGCGGCGCGGCAGCCTTCAGCGGGTTGGAACAGTTGATCTATCGCGCGAAGGACCGGCGCGACCCCGTGGCTTTGCGCCATGAATCCAGCAAGGCCCTGAACGTCGTGCGGCAGTCCTGCACCTGCGCCGAACAGCGCCAGGCGTGCCGCCTGCGCGTCGTGGGTCCAATCCCGGGGCAACGGCACCGCAGGCCGCGACATGAGCGCGGGCCATTTCAGGCACAGCTTTGCCACGTGTTCGCGCAGGATTTCCCGCCGCAACGCCTCTTGCCACCCGGTCGCAAGTTCCAGTCCCAACGCGGCCCGAACCGCCACGCCTTGCGCCACCCGGCAAAGGTTGAACAGACGCGGCAACAGCGCCGCGACCTCTTCCACCGGCTTGCCCAGCACGACCTGCGCCACCGGCAGGGCGGGGACAGGCCTGGCACGCAGCGGATATGCAAGGGGCCGGTTCATCGCCTGTCAGGTCTCCGCCAGACCGCCCGAGATCACGGCGCGGCGCGTGGGGGCATCGGTAAGGCTCGGCGCGTCGTTCTCCTCGGGGGCAAGTGCGGCCTCGCGCTCGGCGCGGATGTCGGCGGCGCGGTCCGTCTCGGCGCGATGGCCCTCGTCGAAAAGGGCCACCATGATCGCCCGGGCGACCTCTTGCGCCTGCAACTGGGTCGAGAAATCACCCATCGGAGAGAACAGCGAGCAGGCCTTGTAACCGCCGATCATGTCGCGGGTGTTGTGGATGAACTCGTAGTCCCCCGACGGAAAGGCGATCAGCTCTTTCGTGCCCGGCGTCAGGCCCGACCAATCCTCACCCTCACCGGGCAGCTGGACCAGGTTCATGAACCACGGCGACACCAGGACACCCAGCGGGCGCCCGTCGACCATGCGAAACCCCACCGCCTCGACCGAGAGCAGCTTGTTGACCATGGGCACGTCGCGCATCTTGGCGTGCCAGATTTCACGGAACTCGGCGACCAGCCTGGCGGTCAGTGCGTCAAGTCGGGCGGCGTCCGCCACGGGCTCGGCGCCGGGGTCCTCCAGCACCATGAACTGCTCTTTCGGCGCGCCGCAATTGGGGCAGGACCAGTCGTCCGGCAGGGCCAGGAACGGCGTGCCCGGCTCCACCTGCCGATAATCGTCGCCTTCCGCCGGGTCGTAGGGCGTCCAGCAGATCTTGCATTCCATGACCGCCTGCGCGCTGATCTTGTCCTCAGCGCCGAGGAAGCTGCCTTCGAACCGGCTCATCGGATCGCCTCCAGCACGCTGGTCAGCCGCCTGGCGCTGTCGCCAAGATCTTCGGGCGCGGCACAGACCACCTCGGGCATCGTCGTCACTTCGAACGTGTCGAGGATCAGCGTGTCCTGGGAGTTGAAGAACTGCACCCGCCACACATGGGGAATGGCCGTCGCCGTCACACGACAGTTGCCATAGCCGCGCGACAGGATGGTGACCGCGCCTTCGCCCACGGCGTGATCGAGCCAGGCAAGGTCTTCCTCGGTATGCGGCAAAAGCGAAAGGTTGATCACATGCAGATCCGCCTCCGGCGAAAAGGCGGCCGATTTGTCGAAAAGCTCGATCTGAAGCGGCGGTGCGTTCACGACGCCGTCCGCCAGGGGCGTGTCCTTGCCCGACGCCGTGCGCACGGGGGAAAACGGGGCCCGGGTGACACAGGCCGGAATGGCGGCGACTTCGATCAGGTCGGCAGTGGCGGATTTCAGGGACCAGATCCCGGCAAAGACGCTCTCCTGAACGGCAATGGCCGGGATGGCGCGGACCTTGGCCGACACCTCTCCGCTGCCCATCGTTTCCGCGATCAGGGCGCGGTTGGCTGGATCGAGGCCGGCCAGGTCGAACTGCCGTGTGCCGCCGCCGGCACCTACCTCCGCGGCGGCGTTCGCCACCTGTGCCAAAAGCGCCAGCGCCGGTGTCACGTCAGCGCCGCCCAGTTCTTCGATTTCCGGGATGCGCGGAGAGTAGGTGCGCATGTCCTGCGGCAGCGGCATGTATTCCAGTGCTTCGTCCTGCTGGTCGAGCGGCTGGGATCCCGGGCCAAAGCCGGTGGGCGGCATCATGAAAGGGTTGGTCATGCTCAGGTCCTCTTATTCGGCGGCAACAGGCAGCGACAGAAAATGCGTGATCCGTTCGACGTATTCGGACCAGTCCCGCACCTTGGGGATCCCGCCGATGCACGCGCCATCGCGGAAGAAGATCAGGCTCGGGGTCTTGAAGATGCCGGTGGTGTCGCGCAACTCGCTTTCGACGGCGTCGGTGGCCACGGCACAATCGAACCGGCCTTGAAACGCCTGGTGCAGCTCGGGGAGGATCACCGCCACATCGGGCGTCTCGAGATTTCGCTGCGCATCGCCCGGCACGAAGATCACGTGCGTGCCGGGGCGTTCGGCAAACTCGGCCACATCCGCCATCGTGCATAGTGCACGGTAGGCAAATTCGTCGGTCAGTCGGGTGACAAGGGGGTGGGTCATCTGCGGTCCTTCATCGTCAGTGTTCAGCCGGTGCTCTGGCCTGCGTCGAACGCAGCCTGCAGATGCGGTGGCAATTGCGGGGTGGCCGCGTCGAGATCGGCAAAGGCATTGCCGACATCGCCGCCCGTCATGACCGCGCGCAGCCCGTCGAGCGCGGCACAGATCTTTACGGCCTCGTCTTCGCAGATCACCTCGCGGGCCGCGCCGAGAAAGGTCAGCACCCAGTCGCCGGTGCGTGCCTCGGGCGTCAGCGACAGGTCGATCAGCTCGGCACTGTCACGGACGGTCGCGGCGATGCCGGTGATGGATGTGATCTGCAGGGGCACTCCGACGCACATCGGTCATTCCGCCGCCGGAAAGAACCGTGCGTCGCCGGTGCGGCAGGCGTCGTCTTCCGAGGGACGGCCGTCTTCATAGGCCGTTTGCATGATCGACGGATCGGCCAGAAGATCGCTTTCGGTGCGGCCCGGCTGGGCGACATGGCCCATCTGCGCCAGATGCGTCAGCGCCACCTGCACCGCCGGTTCGATCATTGCGGCGACCACGTCGCGCAGTCCGCCGCCGTAATCCTCCAGCTCTTCGGGCTGGCACCCGACAAGCAGCAGGCGGGACGGGCAGTATCCCATCAGCTGCGCCGTCGCGATCACATCCTGAAAACCCGTCTGGTGCAGCGACATCTTCTTGGCGCCCATGAAGCGCGGGACCTCGTCATCCTCCACGACTTTCAGGGTGCCGGGCTTCAGCCCGTAATCGACCGCGTCGAACACGATCAGCGTGTCGGCATCCTCAAGAAAGGGCAGCAGGTAGAGCCCTTGCGTACCACCATCCAGAAGGGTCACGCCGTCGGGCAGGTCCCAATGCTCTGCAAGATATTCGACACAGCGCACGCCAAAGCCCTCATCGGCCCACAGCACATTGCCGATGCCCATGATCAGAACATTGTCTGCCATTCGCTCCTCCCTCCTTCGGATGGAAATGCTGGTTTCCGTCCGTCCCTGAAAACGAGGTTAGCTTACCGATTGACCCGTCGGATATGTAAAACGCACGTCTTCGGGAGATTAATTAAGTAGCAGAAATAAAACAGTATTCTGTCGTATGCGTATGTCCTGAAGTTGCGCTGATGATTAGTTGGTTATCAGATTGATGGAAATTTGAAATCTTTCTGTCCATCAAAAAAGGCGGGCGCCCCGCACCCGCCTTCCCGTCGTTTGCCCGGCCGGTCTCAGTTCGGATCGTCGTCCTTGAAGGTTCGCGTGCCGGAGATCATCGTCGACACCATCGACTGGCGCGACATGATGTCTTCGCGCACCGCCGCATAGATATGGATCATCACGAAGATGACGATCGCCCACATCCCCAGATGGTGGATCTGGTGCATCGTCTGCGACCCGCCCACGAAATCCAGAAACGGCCCGAACAGCGTGTCGAGCACGCCGCCACGGCCCACACCCTCGGAATAGAGCGCAAAGCCGGTCACGATCATGAAGGTCATCCCCACGGTCATGAAGAAGAACATCGCGATCTGCGCCAGCGGATTGTGCCCCACGTATTTGCGCGGCTTCTTCTTGAGAAAGGCGTACCACTTGATCTCGTCGACCACCTCGGACCACCAGGCCCTGTTCAGGAGCGGCAGCTTGAACATCTGCTTGGCATGGTGGTTGCCCACGAACGCCCAGTAGATGCGCCCGAAAAAGCCCACCGTCATGATCATGGCGGCCGCGAAATGGGCAAAGCGGATATAACCGAATAGAAACTGGTGCGTGGCCTCGGCCATGTCGACCGAGGGCGGTGGCGACCCGATCAGGTAGCCGGTGACGCACAGCACGATGATCGCCAGCGCGTTGATCCAGTGCCAGAGCCGGACAGGGGCTTCGTAGACATAGACGGACGTGTTGCGCGTGACGGTCCGGCGGTCGGCCTCGGTCGCGTCGCCGGTCAGCGTGGAGACGCCGTAGGCGTCGACCTTGGTGCTCGCGCCGCCCGGGGCGGGGGTGGTGATCCTGGTGTTCATGATCCCGCCCTCAGCCGAACATCAGCAGAAGGCCGGAGGCGGCGATCCCTGCACCGATAGAGCGCTGCACCGCGGGGCGCGCGGCAACCGCCTGGGCAAGGACGATCCCCACCCCGTGCAGCAATGCCGTCGAGATCAGGAACCCCGCGAGGTAGGCCAGGGCGTTGCCCGCGGCCTCGGTGGCGTGGGCATGGCCATGCGCGGTTGCGAACAGCGCTATGGCACCCAACGAGGCGGCGGTGACGGCCCGCGCCTGTCCCCGGTGCGACAGCAGGGTCAGCAGCCCGAAGGCCACCACCGACGCGACGATCACCGTCTCGACGAAGGGCAAGCCGATCCCGGCCCAGCTGAGCGCCGCGCCGCCGGCCATCGCCGCCATGAAGCTCAGCGCCCCGGCCCAGAAGCGGCGTGGCAGGACAATGCCGGACCACAGCCCCACCGCCAGCATCGCCAGCAGGTGATCGGGCCCGAACACCGGGTGCGCCAGTCCGTGCATGAAACCGTTGGCCTCGTGCCCCGCGCTGTGGGCAAGGGCGGGTCCGGCCATCAGGGTTGCGGCCACCAGGGTCGCGATCGGTGTGAGTATGCGTGGTCTCATGGTTCTTCCTCCCTCAGCGAACCTTGACGGTGGTCAACTCGTCGCCATCGGGCGACATCACGTGGGTCGAGCAGGCAAGACACGGATCGAAGCTGTGCAATGTGCGCAGGATCTCGACCGGCTCTTCCGGGCGTTCCATCTTGGTGTTCATCAGGCTGGCCTCGAACGCGCCGATATTGCCCTGGCTGTCGCGCGGAGAGCCGTTCCAGGTGGTCGGCACCACGCATTGATAGTTCTCGATACGTCCGTCCTTGATCCGGATCCAGTGCCCGAGCGCGCCGCGCGGCGCTTCGGTCATGCCGACGCCCTTGGCCTCCTTGGGCCATGTGCTGGGGTCCCACTTGGCGACATTCGCGGTGCTTTCGTCGCCGTTCTTGATATTGGCGACCAGCTTGTCGAAGAAGTACCTCTGCAGCCGCCCGCAATACTCGGATTCCAGCGCCCGTGCCGCGGTCCGGCCCAGGGTCGAGAAAAGCGCCTCTGTCGGCAGGTCCATCTTTCTCAGAAGGCCAGTGACCTGATCGGTGATCTCCTCGTGGCCCTTGGCATATCCCACGATGTAGCGGGCCAGCGGACCGACCTCCATCGCGTGCCCGCGCCAGCGCGGCGCCTTGATCCACGAATATTTGGCCCCTTCGTCGATCTGCTTGATGTTGGTGCGGGTCCCCTTCAGGTTCGGACCCAGCTCGAACTTTGCCTCGGTCACGCCGTCCCATGGATGCAGACCCTTGCCGGGCTCGCCGTATTCGTACCACGAGTGATCGACGAATTCCTGCACCTGTTCGGGATCGCGCACATCGACGTCATGCACCTGCGACAGGTCGCCGTTGATGATCGCCCCGCGCGGCAGATGCAGCTGCTCGGACGAGAAATCATTGGGGTTCTCGGGGATGTCGCCATAGGCAAGGCACGCCTTGGACGACAGCCCCCCGCCATAAAGCCAGCTCTTGTAGAACCCGCCGATGGCGATGACGTCCGGCAGGTAGACGTTGCGGTTGAACTCGTTGCATTTCTCGATGATCGAGCTGACGAGGTTCAGCCGTTCCATGTTGATCGCGCCCACGGCCCCGGTGGAGTGCATGTTGATCGGGCAGGGCACGCCGCCCACCAGCCAGTTGGGATGCGGGTTCTTGCCACCGAAGATGGTGTGCACCTTCACGATCTCCTTCTGGAGATCGAGCGCCTCGAGGTAGTGGGTCGTTGCCATCAGGTCGGCCTCGGGCGGCAACAGATAGGCCGGATTGTCCCAGTAGCCGTTCTTGAAAAGGCCCAGCTGACCGCTTTCGACGAATTGCTTCAGCCGGTTCTGCACGTCGCGGAAATAGCCCGGAGACGAAAGCGGATGAGACGGAGAGACCGCCTGCTGCAATTCGCTCGTGGCCTTGGGGTCGGCGCGCAGCGCGTTGACCGGGTTCACCCAGTCGAGCGCGTGCAGGTGATAGAAATGCACGACGTGGTCGTGGATCTCCAGGTTCAGCTGCATGATGTTGCGGATCGAGTTGGCGTTGTCGGGGATCTCGATCCCCAGCGCGTCTTCCACCGCCCGCACCGAGGTCAGCGCATG
This sequence comes from Roseovarius atlanticus, assembly GCF_019802205.1. Taxonomy (GTDB): domain Bacteria; phylum Pseudomonadota; class Alphaproteobacteria; order Rhodobacterales; family Rhodobacteraceae; genus Roseovarius; species Roseovarius atlanticus_A. The sequence goes on along the minus strand of NZ_JAHVHQ010000003.1, from coordinate 1,567,549 downwards.
GGTGCCGGTGCAGACGCCGCAGATGCGCTCGGTAAAGGCCCAGGCATCGCGCGGGTCGCGCCCCTTGAGGATCACTTCCAGGCCGCGCCACATCGTCCCCGTCGAGACCGCGTTGCGGATATAGCCTTCGTCATCGACGTTCACCTCGCAGCGCATGTGGCCTTCGATCCGGGTCACCGGGTCGACGACGATACGCTGGCCGCTGTCATCGAGATCGAAGCCGTTCGGCGTTTGGACAACCATGCTCAGGCCTCCTCATTCTTTGGGGTTGGGTTTTTCTGTGCCTTGTTCTGCGCCGATTTCAGCGCCGACACGGCCGCGTGCAGGGCAACGCCCCCGCCGACGACACCGGCCGCGGCCATGCCGATCTGGTCGGCGTTCTTTTCCACGCCGAACTGGGTCAGGTCCGTCACCCGGTCATAGAAGGTGCCCTGGTCCCAGAATCCGTCCTCGGAACAGCCGATACAGCCGTGGCCCGACTGGATCGGAAAGCTGACGCCCTCGTTCCAGCGCACGGTCGAGCAGGCATTGTAGGTCGTCGGACCCTTGCAGCCCATCTTGTAAAGGCAATAGCCCTTGCGCGCGCCGTCGTCGTCCCATTCCTCGACGAACTGGCCGGCATCGAAATGCGGCCGGCGGTAGCATTTGTCGTGGATGCGCTGGCCATAGAACATCGCCGGCCGGCCCTGCCGGTCAAGCTCGGGCAGGCGGTCGAACGTCAGCATGTAGGTGATCACCCCGGTCATGACCTCGGCGATGGGCGGGCAGCCGGGCACCTTGATGATCGGTTTGTCGGTGATCACCTTGTGGACGGGCGTGGCCTGCGTCGGGTTCGGCTTTGCGGCCTGAACGCAGCCATAGGAGGCGCATGCGCCCCAGCTGATGATGCATTTGGCGTCCTTGGCCGCCATCTTCAGCTTTTCCACGAAGGGCTTGCCGCCCGAGATGCAGAACATCCCGTCCTCGTTCAGCGGCGGGTTGCCCTCGACGGCCAGGATATACTGGCCCTTGTATCTCTCGATCGTGTCCATCATCGCGGCCTCTGCCGCGTGACCGGCCGCGGCCATCAGCGTGTCGTCGTAATCGAGACTGATCATCGACAGCACCACGTCCTTGGCCAGCGGGTGCGCCGAGCGGATGAACGATTCCGAACAGCAGGTGCATTCCAGCCCGTGCACCCAGATCACCGGCGTGCGCGGCTTGGTTTCCATCGCGTTGGCAATCTTTGGAACAAAGGCAGGGCCAAGCCCCAGCGCACTGGCGGTGAGCGCGCAATATTTCATGAAGCTGCGCCGGGTGATCCCCTGGCTGCGCATGACATCGTAGAAGGTTTCAATATCGGCCAAATCGTTCTCCTCCGCGGTTGAACTGACGAGGCGGGACGTCAGTAAAAGTGGTCCATCTTCTTGATGGCGCGGTCGCGGGGGAAAGGGTTCGAAAAAGTGAGGTGGCGCCAATCGTGGCGTTTTCTATAGTCCTATCAATGGCTTAATCAGGATTTCGGCTGCAATTGCGGCTCTGCGGACGGTTGGGTGATAACCGATTGTCCCCGGGGGTGGTCGCCCTCTTACCAATTGCCGGCCCTGGTCGCCGCCGCGATCAGCGCCTGTCCCAGGGCAAGACCGCCATCATTCGCGGGAACCTTCCTGTGCAGAAGGCAAGGCACATCCCCTAACGCCGCCACCGTCAGATCAAGCATCAGCGCGTTCTGGAAACACCCTCCCGACAGCGCGACCGCCCTGGCCCTGCCGTCCGTCACCAGCCCTCGGGCGAACCCGGCAAAGACCTGGGCCAGACCCGCGTGAAATCGCCGGGCCATGACGTCCTTTCCAACGCCGTGCCGCAGGTCCGCCAGGGCGGCCTCCCACATCGGCGCGGGGTCGATCACTCCGTCCGTTTGACCGAACGGATAGGGGCCGCCGGTCTCGGGAAGAGCGCGCCGGGCCTTGGCTTCCAGCCCCATCGCGGCCTCGCCTTCATAGCTTTGCGCGCCGGGAAACCCCAGCAGCGCGGCAAACGCATCGAACAACCTGCCCGCCGAGGACGACACTGGCGCGTTCACGCTCTTGGCCATGGCCTGTCGCAGCATCTCGCGCGGGGCCTCCGGCAGCATTTCGTCGGCGATACCCGCAAATCCGGCCTGATCCAACCTCGCCAGCAGGTTGCGCCATGGCTCGCGGCTGGCGGCATCGCCGCCGGGCAGGGCGGCCGGCCGCAGCTGCGCGGCGCGGGTGAACCCGTGATAATCGCCCAACAGAAGCTCGCCGCCCCAGATCGTGCCATCCGGCCCAAGGCCCAGCCCGTCCAGAATGATCCCTGCCACCGGCCCGCCATCCAGGGGCCAGCCGTTTTCGGCGAGACACGCCGCCAGGTGCGCGTGGTGGTGCTGGACCTCGATCAAACCACCGCCCGCCCGCGCCGCCGCGTGTTGCGAGGACCGATAGCCGGGGTGCAGATCGCAGGCAAACACCTCGGGCCGATGATCGAACAGCGCCGCGTAATCCGCATCGGCCTTGATGAATTCGTCCCAGGTCTGTGGATCGTCCAGGTCGCCCAGGTGATGCGACAGCAGAGCTTGGCCGTTCTTCACGAGACAGATCGCCGATTTCAGATGCGCGCCGAACGCCACGACCTGGGCTGCGTCCTCGAACCCCTCGGGCAGCGGCAGCGTGTCGGGCACCATGCCGCGCGCGCGCCGCAGGATCATCGGACCATGCCTTGTGATCTGCATCACGCTGTCGTCAAGCCGCCGGGCGATGTCACGGTTGTGGGACAGGATACCATCGGCAAGCCCGCCCAGTTTGGCCGCGGCCTCGTCATTGCCGATCACCTGCGGTTCACCCGACAGGTTGCCCGAGGTCATCACCAGCGGGCGCCGCACCGCGTCCAGCAACAGGTGGTGCAGCGGCGTATAGGGCAGCATCCAGCCCAGCCGGTCCTGACCGGGGGCCAGCGCGTCGGGCAGGGTGCCTTGGTGGGCAAGCAGCACGATCGGGGCGGCGCTTGACCCAAGCGCGCTGCGGTCCTCGGCTGATGGGGCCGCATGCGCTTCGATCTCCTCCCAGCGGCCCATCAGGGCCAGCGGCTTGGTCGGGCGGTGCTTGCGGGCCCGCAATGTCGCGAGGGCCCACGCATTCGTCGCGTCACAGCACAGGTGAAACCCGCCAAGGCCCTTGATGGCCAGAATCTCCCCGGCCGCCAGCCGTCCGGCGGCGCGGGCAATCACGTCGTGCCCGTGATCCAGCCAAAGCTGCGGGCCGCAGACCGCGCAGGCCACGGGCTGCGCGTGAAAGCGGCGGTCCGCGGGGTCGGCGTATTCGGTGGCGCAGTCGGCGCACATCCCGAACATGCCCATCGTCGTCCTGGCGCGGTCATAAGGCAGGTCACGCAGGATGGTGAACCGCGGCCCGCAATGGGTGCAGTTGGTAAAGGCATAGCCCTGCCGGCGCGGATCGGTGCCCCGGATGTCGGCCAGGCACGCCGTGCATGTGGCGGCATCGGGCGTCACACGGGTCTCGGCCCCGCTGCCCTGGCTTGCGGTGATCTCGAAACGGGTCGGCACGATCTCGAAGACATGCGCCGAGGTCTCGACCGCATCCACCCGCGCGAGGGGCGGCGCATCGGTGGCGATGCTGCCGACAAAGCGGTCGATGTCGCCGCCACAGGCATGGATCAGCACACCCTCGGGGTCGTTCAGCACCTCGCCCGCGATCCCGAACCGCTGCGCCTGCTGCCAGATGAAGGGCCGGAACCCGACCCCCTGAACCTGCCCGCGCACGCGGATGCGCAGACCCTCGGTCAATGGACCGTGCACACCATGCAGGGGTCGAAGCTGCGCACGATGTGCTGCACCGTGAGCGGCGTGTCCTCGGCCTCGCCGACCTCGGCGCCGACCAGCGCCGCCTCGACCGGGCCGGGCCTGCCGGCCGCGTCGCGCGGGCTGAAATTCCATGTGGTGGGCGCGATGATCTGGTAGGCGCTGATCCGCCCGTTTTCGACGCTGGTCCAATGCCCCAGCGCGCCGCGCGCCGCCTCGACCAACCCCTCGCCGGAGCCGGAGGCGGGCAGGGGGACATCCTCGATGAACCGCGCCCCGGGGTCCAGCGCGGCCACCCAGCCTTCCAGCAGGATTTGCGTCCGCGTGATCTCCAGCAGCCGTCCCGCCACGCGGGCGCGCACGTTCGATCCTGCCTGCGCCAACCCGAGGGCCGCCGGATGCCCGTCCACCACCTGCCGCGCCAGGGCGCCCGTCTCCATGCTGTGCCCATCCAGCCGGGGCGCCTTGCACCAGCTATAGGCCGGGGCCTGCATGTCCTCGTCAGGGTGCGTCTCGCCCTGCGAGGGATGCGCGGTTTCGCCATGCATCCAGGCGTGGCTCAGGTCTTCGCGAATGGCGCCGGTGTCCACGTCCGACAGCGCCCCGTCCTGCCAGACGCCTTTCGCAAAGGCGCGCCCCTCGGGCAGGGGATAGGCGCCGAAGGACATGTAGCGTCCGGGACCGAAACCGATCTCGGCCAGCCCCAGGTCGGCGGCGATTTCCATGAAGAGGCCCGCATCGCCCTTGTCCCAGCCGCAAAGCGCCTCGGCAGTGCGGAGCTCGGCGAACGCTTCAAGCGGTGCGCCGAAAAGCGTGCTCTCCAGGTACCGGCGGAACGATTTCAGCGTGCTCGCCATGCGAATGCGGTCGCGCGACGTGGGCGCGCGGGTGACGCCACCGGGCTGGATCGCCAGCGTGTGGGGCCACTTGCCGCCCAAGAGGCCGACGATGTGCAGGATCTCGGCCCGCGCGGCCACGCAGGCCCGCGTGGCGGAGCCGTCCATCGCCGTGAACCGCGCCACGGCCCTGTCGTGCCAGGACCGGCCCGCATAGGCGGGGCGGGCGAAATCGGCGCAGAAAAAGAGGTTGAAGTGCGTGAGGTGATCGCAGAGGTTCTCGATCCCGTGCATGATCACGGTCGCCAGCGCCCCTTGCGGCAGTTGCGCACGCCCGGCCAGATCGCCCAGGGCGGCCGAGGCCGCTGCGGATTGGCTGATCGAGCAGATCCCGCAGATGCGCGGCGTGATGGTGAGCGCATCCATCGGGTCCTTGCCCAGCATCATCGCCTCGAAGCCCCGGAACATCGGCGAGTTGGCGTAGGCCGCCGATACATGACCGTCCGCAACCTCCAGCCGGATTTCAAGATCGCCCTCGACGCGGTTGAACGGCCCGACAAGCAGGGATCGCGTGGTCATTTCCGCTTGCCACCGAGCGTCGGCGTGACCTTGATCCGATCCGCCACGGCGTTGTCCGAAAGCCGCTTGGGTGTCGCCGCCTTGGACAGCGACGCCAGCGCCATGAACCACGCCTTGGGCATGTCCGACGGCAGGCCCACGGGGATGCCGGCGAATTTCGGGGTCTCGCTGAACGGGTGGTTCGGCTCCTCGAATTCGGGCGCCGTGCAGTTGATGCAGGCATAGCCGGCCCGGGTGCAGGAACTGCCGCCGTTCCAGCCGCGAATGTTGCAATCGCCCACGGCTTGCGTGCCGACACAGCCCAGGTGCTCCATCATGCAGCCCATCTGACCGGGCTTCTCGGCGCTGGCCTTGTATTCGTAGAATTCATTCTTGGGACAGGCATGGTGCACGAGGTGTTCGGCATAGAAAAGCGGCCTCTGAAGCGCGTCCAGAGCATCTGCGTGCATCTCTCCGGCTGCGATCAGCATCAGGGTTTCGGTCACCCAGTCGGGATGGGTCGGACACCCCGCCACGTTGATCACCGGCAGGCCCGATCGGCTGCGAAAGCTCTGGGGCAGGGCGCCGCCGGGATTGCGGCCGTCATACTGCACGCCGATGGCGCCCGCCGGATTGCCACCCGCCGAGGTCACACCGCCATAGGTCGCGCAGGTGCCCACCGCCACCACATGGGCGGCGCGCGGCGCCAGGCTCTCGACCCAGTCCAGCATGGAACGTCCCGTGCCGGACAGCATCTGGAACCGTCCCGTGCCCTTGGGGCCGGTCAGGATCGAGCCCTCGACGCACAGGATGTCCAGCGGCACACGCCCGGTCTCCGCATCGTCCAGGATGCGCCGCACCTCTCCGCCGGTTTCCTGAGACAGGGCCGGGTGCCAGAGGAACCGCAGCCCGGCATTGTCCAAAAGCTCGAACACGCCCGGAGATTCCGCATTCAGAAGGGACATCGTGCACCCGCCGCAGCCAGCCGATTGCAGCCAGAGAATGTTCATTCAGGATCTCCTGCGGGCAGGCTCAGCTCGAAACAGCTGCCATTCGGTCCGGTGGCGGCAAGCGTGAGCGTTCCGCCGTTCTCCTGCGCGATCTTTTGCGAGATCGACAGGCCCAGTCCGGTGCCCTTGCCGACGGGTTTCGTGGTGAAGAACGGGTCGAAAATGGCCGAGGCATCGCTTTCGGAAATGCCGGGCCCGTTGTCCCTGACCTGGAGAACCGTCTTGCCGTCGCGCGCCTGGGCATGCAGCGTAACCAGCGGGTCGGCGGTGTCTGCCAGCGCGTCGATGGCGTTCTGCACCAGGTTCATCACGACCTGCTGCGCATGGCCGGGATTGCCCATGGCGAAGGCCTGCGCCGCGCCATCCATGACGATCCGAACCGGGGTCTTGGTGCCGCGCACCACCCAGTCGGCTGCGGTCCGGGCGGTCTGGACCAAGTCGAACCGCACCTTTTCGCCGGTTCCGTCGGCGCTCAACCGGCGCAGATCCTCGACGATGTCGCGCACCCGTTCGGCCCCGTCCTTCGCGCCGTCAATGGCGCCCCGAAGGTTCTTCACCGTCCGGTCCAGTTTCAGCTCATCCCGCAAAGCCCCCAGTTCAGGACGGCTCGCCCCGGACTGCACCGCGTCGAAATAGGTCTCGAACCGCCGGGTGTATTTCTCCAGGGCGTGGGTGTTGGCGTAGACAAAGCTGATCGGGTTGTTCAACTCATGCGCCACGCCAGCCACCAGCCGCCCCAGCGAGGCCAGCTTTTCGTGCTGTACCAGCTGCGCCTGGGCGTTCTGCAAGGCGGTGTGGCTGGCCTCCAGCTCACGGTAGGCGTTGCGCAACTCGCCCAAGGGGCGCCCCACCAGGACGACGCCCTGGCTCCGGCCGCGCGGGTCCAGCCGGGGGCTGACACTGACGTCCAGGGGGGTCGGGCCATCGGGGGTCAGGAAACTCACCTCGATGACACGGGGGCGGCGGTCGCGCATGACCTCGGCAATCGCGTCCGACAGCGCCTTGCCCGCGCCGGCTTCCAGCAGGTCGGACAGCGGTGTGCCGATCATCGACGCCGTGTCGATGCCGAGGATGTCGGACAACGCGCCGCCGGTGCGTTCGATATTGTGCGCCCGGTCGATGACGATCAGCATTTCCGAGATCGATGACAGCACCGACGCCATGAACTGGCGCATCTCGTCCAGTTCGCGGTTTTGCGCCTCCAGCCGTTCCTGATAATCCACCAGCTCCGAATACGTCCGGTCGATGGCGGTGACCACGTCACGCCATGTCTGGTCGTCCAGCGCCTGCAAGGGCTCATTCGGCGTCTGCGTGTTCATCGGTCCTCCGTAGGTACCACAGTAATGCCAGCTGTCCGCGTCCTGCAACAGGCGCCTTCCGAGAGGAGGCTTTGCCGGCTCCGCTCTCGAGGACCGACGCAGAAGGTGCCAGGCCCGCCCATGACCTGCCTACGACGCCGTTTCAGCGCCGCGGGCATGGCTTGTGCCGGGGCACAGCTTGTGCTCGGAGACCCGGCAGGGGCAAGGCACCACCCATCATCGCCTGCCGCCGGTTCATCAAGGCCGCACTCATCCCGTTCGGAAAGCTCTTCAAGGGCAGCGCCGGTGATTCCCGGATGCTCCCGGACACCCCTTTGCCCGCGGCTTTCTTGATCTTTCCGATGGATCACTTCGTCAGAGCGAAGGACTTAGAAGGATCTGGAGAGCAATCACGTGATTGAAGCCGGAGTTCACAGACGTGGATCTGATGTAGGTGGCGGTACGAAGCGTTTGGGGACACGTCGACGGCCACGCCTAGCTCTAAAGAAGCTTCACAACGTTAGTGCGTTGAAATCGGGGGATTTTTGGCTCCGGCGGTAGGGATCGAACCTACGACCAATTGATTAACAGTCAACTGCTCTACCGCTGAGCTACGCCGGAATACCGGGGGCGGATATAGCAACCTACTCCGGTGGCGTCCAGAGGGTTTGTGACAAAAAATTCCTGCGGGCTCAACCAATGCTGAAGAGCGCGGTGGCCGTAAGTGGACCCGCCGGCGCGACCATGTTTTTGCGATACAAATCAATGAGGTGCGCGAGGACGTTGCGGGCGGCTGCTCCCATCAGGGCCTCTGGGGTTTCAGTGTAGATTCGCCGCGCGAGGTCCCGGGCGTCCGCCGGGCCAGTCCGCAGCGCGTCGAGGATCGACGCCTCGCGCCCCTCGCGGTGCGCGATCAGCCAGTCGAGCCGCGCCATAGGTTCGGTGATCGGCGCGCCGTGGCCGGCGTGAAAGACCTTCCCGCCACGGTCCCGCAACCGACGGCAGGAGGCCATGAAATCGGTCAAGTCGCCGTCGGGCGGCGCCACCAGCGAGCTGGCCCAGCCCATCACCAGATCTCCGCAAAAGACCGTGTCGCCCATGGCGAAACTCAGGTGATTGCCCAGGTGCCCCGGCGTCCAGAGCGCCTCGAGTGTCCACTCGTCGCCCTCGATCACGTCGCCATCGTCGAGCGTCACGTCCGGCGCGAAACCGGCCTCCACGCCTTCGCCCGCATCCTCGAGCCCCGCGGCGGCCAGCCGGGTCATGATTTCGCTGCGCCCGGCGCCGGAGGGGCCGAAGGCGTGCACCCGCGTGCCGGTCTTTCGCGCCAGCCGATGCGCCAGCGGCGAGTGATCCACGTGGCTGTGCGTGACCAGAACGTGCGACACCCGCTGTCCGGGCTCCAGCGCCGCCAGGATGGCCGCAAGATGGGCCGGATCGTCGGGTCCGGGGTCGATCACCGCGATATCGCGTGATCCCACGAGGTAGGTGTTCGTCCCCCAGTAGGTCATCGGCGACGGGTTGTCGGCCAGCACGCGGCGCAGGCCGGGGGCCAGTCGCTCTGCGATCCCCGGCGTGGGGCGTTTGTCCTGCATGTGCTTCGCTCTTTCCGTTCCTGCCCGTCATGGCTAGGTTTAGCGCATGTCCTTCCGCTGGCTCAAACCCTATATGCCCAGGTCGCTCTATGGCCGCGCCATCGCGATCCTTCTGCTGCCGGTGATCACGCTGATGCTGGTGGTCTCGATCGTCTTCGTGCAGCGTCACTTCGAAGGCGTCACCAAGCAGATGACCCGGTCCGCCAGCCGCGAGGTCGGGGTGCTGCTGGACGCCGGGATGCAGCCCTCCGAGATCGGCGCCTCGCGCCTTGCACGGATCCTGCAGATCTCGGCCGAGACGGTCCCGCTCGAGGAGATGCCGCGCCAGGACAGCCGCCGCTGGTACGATTTCACCGGCGCCTACGTAATTGGCGAGTTCAACCGCCTGCTGCCGAACCTGCAGGCGCTGGACCTGCCGAATGACGGCGTTGTCCATCTTTACTTCACCATGGCCGACACCGGCTTGCGGATGACGTTCGACCGGCGCCGGGTGTCGGCCTCGAACCCGCACCAGCTGTTGGTCTACATGTTCTTCTGCGCCACCCTCATGACGGTGATCGCCTATTTCTACCTGCGCAACCAGTTGCGCCCGATCACCCGCCTGGCCGATGCCGCCGACGCGTTCGGCCGGGGCCGCCACGTCGAGTATCGCCCGGCAGGCTCGACAGAGGTGCGCGCGGCCGGGGCGGCCTTTCTGGACATGCGCGCCCGGATCGAGCGCCAGATCGAGCAGCGCACGCTCATGCTGTCGGGCGTCAGCCATGACCTGCGCACGCCGATCACCCGGCTCAAGCTCGCGCTTACGATGCTCGAGTCGGAGGACCGCGCCCCGATGGAACAGGACGTCGCCGACATGGAACGCCTCATCACCGAGTTTCTCGATTTCGCGCGCGGTGCGCAGGAAGGTGCACCCGAACCCGTCGACCCACACGCGTTGGTGGCCCGCATCGTCGAGGATTACCAGCGCGGCGGCAACGCGGTGACGCTGGCCGAGCGCGAAGGACAGGGCACCGTCGCGCTGCGCTCCGGCGGTATCCGGCGGGCGGTGGAAAACCTCGTCGGCAATGCGGTGCGCTACGGCAGCCGCGCCGAGGTGTCGGTGCACCTGACAGACCGGGCCTTGCGCATCCGGGTCGAGGATGACGGCCCCGGTATCCCGCAGGCGCTGCGCGAAGAGGCGCTGAAACCCTTCGCCCGGCTGGACGAGGCCCGCAACCAGAACCTCGGCACCGGGGTCGGCCTGGGGCTGGCGATCGCGATGGACATCGCTCGTGCCCACGGCGGCACCCTGCGGCTGGGCGAAAGCGCCCGCCTGGGCGGCCTGCAGGCCGATATCGTGATCGGGCGCTAGGGCGCGCGGAAATTTTCAAAATTTCCGGACTGGAAAATGCGCATCTTCCAGTCCTTTTTCTGCGCAGAAAACGGTCCCGGACCCGGGCCCGGACCCTTGCGCAGGCTCAGGAACGGGGCCGCAAGTAGGTCTCCGAGGCATATCCCGTCAGCCCCGGCGCCCGGTCCAGCGCCACCTCGCACCAGCGCGTCCCGCCGACACGCTTGCAGTCCCGCACCCGCACAAGCGTGCCGTTGGGCAGTCCGACGCGTGTCTCGAACCCAAGGCCCGGACCGCCGCGCAGCTTCAGCATGTCGCCCTCTTCCACGCCGTAAACCTCGTAGATGCTCGAGGTGAACGCGGTCACCGGCGCCGCCTCCGAACAGGCGGCGAGCAGGCCGAGGGCGGCAAGTATGGAAAAGGGTCTGCGCATGGTGCCTCTCATCGGGGTCGTTCTGGTAGGCCCGGAGGGACTCGAACCCCCAACCAAAGCGTTATGAGCGCTCTGCTCTAACCAATTGAGCTACAGGCCCGACCTTTGCTCGGGATAGGCGGGGGCAGGGCGGGCGTCAAGGGCTCTGGCAGCCCGTCGCGGGCTTTCGCGATTGCACGGACGCCCGCGATGGATTAACCGAAGCCCCGACATGCCAAGCGGAGACCGCCCATGACCGACGCCAAGAACGGGATCACCTATGCCGATGCCGGCGTGGATATCGACGCGGGCAACGCGCTCGTCGACCGGATCAAGCCCGCCGCCAAGCGCACCAACCGCGCGGGCGTCATGGCCGGTTTGGGCGGCTTCGGCGCGCTTTTCGATCTCAAGGGCGCGGGCTATACCGACCCGATCCTCGTGGCCGCAACCGACGGCGTGGGCACCAAGCTGCGCATCGCCATCGACACCGGCAATGTCGACGGCGTCGGCATCGACCTTGTCGCCATGTGCGTCAACGACCTTGTCTGCCAGGGGGCCGAGCCGCTCTTCTTCCTCGACTATTTCGCCACCGGCAAGCTCGACACCGACACCGCCGCCCGCATCATCGAAGGCATCGCCGAAGGCTGCGTGCGTTCCGGCACCGCTCTGATCGGCGGCGAAACGGCAGAAATGCCCGGCATGTACCCCGAAGGCGACTTCGACCTCGCCGGCTTTGCCGTGGGCGCGATGGAGCGCGGCAGCGACCTGCCGTCGGGCGTCACGTCCGGCGACGTGCTGCTGGGGCTTGCCTCCAACGGCGTGCATTCCAACGGCTACAGCCTCGTGCGCAAGCTGGTCGAGATGTCCGGCCTCGGCTGGGACGCCGACTGCCCCTGGTCTGATGGCACCCTCGGCGCGGCCCTCCTGACGCCCACGCGCCTTTACGTGACGCAGGCGCTTGAGGCGGTCCGCGCCGGCGGCGTCCACGCGCTCGCGCACATCACCGGCGGCGGCCTGACCGAGAACATCCCCCGCGTCCTGCCGGACGATCTTGGCGTCGACATCGACCTCGACAGCTTCGATCTGCCGCCCGTCTTCCAGTGGCTGATGGCGCAGGGCGGCATGGCGCAATCGGAAATGCTCAAGACCTTCAACTGCGGCGTGGGCATGGTGCTGGCGGTCGAGGCCGACCGCGCCGACGCGCTCGCGGAGCTTCTGACAGGCACCGGAGAGACCGTGATCCGCCTGGGCCACGTGACCGAGGGGCAGGGCGTCCGCTACACCGGCAACCTGGCGTGACCAAGCGTGTTGCCATCCTGTTTTCGGGCAGCGGCTCCAACATGGTGGCGCTGATCGACAGCATGACGGGCGACCACCCGGCGCGCCCCGTGGTGGCGCTCTGCAACACGCCCGACGCCCCCGGCTTTGCCAAGGCCGAGGCGCGCGACGTGCCGACCGAGCTTGTGGATCACCGCGATTTCAAGGGCGACCGTCCGGCCTTCGAAGGCGTCATGACCCGGACACTGGAGCGCTACGCCCCCGACATCATCTGTTTCGCGGGTTTCATGCGCATCCTGACCGACGATTTCATCTCGCGCTGGCAGGGCCGGATGATCAATATCCACCCGTCGCTCCTACCCAGCTATCGCGGCCTCGACACCCACGCCCGCGCCATCGCGGCGGGCGAGGCCGAGGCGGGCTGCACCGTGCACGAAGTGACGCTGGAACTGGATGACGGCCCGATCCTGGGCCAGGCCCGCGTGCCGGTGCATCCCGGCGACACGCCCCAGGCGCTGGCCGCCCGGGTGCTGGAGCAGGAACACCGGCTTTACCCGGCGGTCCTGCGCCGCTTCGCCGCCGGCGACCGCACGCCCGTCCACCTGCCCTGAGCGGGTGAGGGCGGACGGCGCGCCGCGCGGTTGAGCATCAACGCGGCGCGGACGCCGCAACGTTGCCGTGCCAGTCGGCCGAGACATCGGCCGGCGGGGCGCTCACCGCGACACCGCCAAGCGCCAGCAGCAGCAGGGCGCTCAGCGTCATCGCCACGTCGCGCGATTTCATCCGCGGGGCAGGGCGGCTGGGGATATGGTCGAGGGTCGTCATGGCATCTCTCCGTCATGGGTACTGCACGTTACATAGATGCGGTCCTAGTATTTTTGAAACGAATGAATGTTGTATCGGGTATAAAGAATCGTGATGTATCCGGTGCCGCCATGCCGCAGCCCCGCGGTCGCGTGTCACTTGCGCTTTGCTTTCCGCCGCGCCTCGGTATAGGCGGTTGGACTACCACGTTTTATCCGCCGGAGCAGGAATGCAGACCATCACCACCACCGAAGACCTCGCCGCCTTTTGCGCCCGCGCGGCAGAGGCCGAGTATGTCACCGTCGATACCGAGTTCCTGCGCGAGCGCACCTATTATTCCAAGCTCTGCCTGATCCAGCTGGCCCTGCCGTCCCGGGGCGAGGACGACGCCGTGCTGGTCGACCCGATCGACGGCAAGGACATGTCGCTGGAGCCGCTCTACGACCTCTTCCGCGATCCTTCCGTGGTCAAGGTGTTCCACGCCGCGCGGCAGGATCTCGAGATCTTCTACGTCGATGCCGGGCTGATTCCCGATCCGCTCTTCGACACGCAGGTCGCGGCGATGGTCTGCGGCTTCGGCGAACAGGTGGGCTACGAGACCCTGGTGCGCAAGATCGCCAAGCAGTCGCTCGACAAGACCTCGCGCTTTACCGACTGGTCGCGCCGCCCGCTGACCGACGCGCAAAAGACCTATGCACTGGCGGACGTGACCCACCTGCGGGACATCTACGAATTCCTCGCCGCCAAGCTGGCGAAGTCGGGCCGCGACAAGTGGGTGGCCGAGGAGATGCAGGTGCTCACCAACCCCGAGACCTATGTCACCCGCCCCGAAGAGGCCTGGCAGCGCGTCAAGACCCGCAACTCCTCGGGTCGTTTCCTGGCCATCGTGCGCGAGCTGGCCCGCTTCCGCGAGGACTATGCCCAGAGCCGCAATATCCCGCGCAACCGGGTCTTCAAGGACGACGCGCTGGTGGAACTGGCCTCGACCAAGCCGAAATCCGCGAATGACCTCTCGCGCTCGCGGCTTTTGCTGCGCGAGGCCCGGCGCGGCGATATCGCCGACGGCATCATCGCGGCGGTCAAGGCGGGGCTGGATTGCCCGAACGACGACCTGCCCAAGGCCGACCGCAGCCGCGAACGGCTCCAGATCAACCCGGCGCTTGCCGATCTTCTGCGCGTCCTGCTGAAAGCGAAATCCGAGGAATATTCGGTGGCGACCAAGCTGATCGCCTCGGCGGCCGACCTCGACGCCATTTCAGCGGGCGAACGCGACGTGCCGGCCCTGGGCGGCTGGCGGCGCGACGTCTTCGGCGACGATGCGATGCGGCTGTGCGACGGCAAGGTGGCCCTGGCCGCCAAGGGCGGCTCGATCCGGACGATCGACCTCTGATCCGTCAGCGGCGAGAACTGAGGGCGTTCAGCTCTCCGCGCACGCGGATCTCGTTGATCTCTTCCAGGTCGTTGTTGCTCAGGAACGCGCCCACCCGCACCTCGCGGGTGCTTTGCGTGCCCACCGGCATCTCGATCGGCTGATAGGCGTTCAGCGTGTATTCCATGACGCCATTGATCGGACCGTCCTCGCTGATCGGCAACAGGCGCACGTCGAACGCGCCCTCGCGCTGGGGCAGGCCGGTCACGCGCACGATTGCCCCCGTGGGCAGCGGCTCGACCACCATGCTGGTCACCTGATCGACAAGGCTGCCATTATAGATCTCGACCTTGGCGCGGCGGCGGAAGATGCCCGAGCGTTGCGCGACCGAGGCGTTCCTGCGCACGATCATCTCGGCATTTTCATCCTCGATCAGAGGGTTGCCGGTCTGCCGGTCGCTGGGCGAGCGGCGCTCGCCGGTACTGGTGGTGTTCACGATAGGCGTGGACCGGCTGTTGCCGAACCAGTTGCGCGGGTTGGCGCCGGAATCGCGCCAGCCGCTGCACGCCGTCAGCGTCATGCTTGAGATCACCATCACCGAAAGCAGAACCCGCATTTCGACCGCCCCTTCCTCGTTTCTTTCCGACTACCCGATCCGGACGGACTTGAAAAGGGACTTGGCGCACTGGACCTCGCGGTGTTGCATGCCTAACTGTGGTGCAATGAAGCAGAAGGAGACCAGCCGCATGGCGCAGCCGGCATTCGAGGAGATCGTCGAGGATTTCGAGTTCCTGGAGGATTGGGAAGATCGCTACCGCTACGTGATCGACCGGGGCCGCGCAATGGAGCCGCTGGATGACGCGCTGAAGGTCCCGGCGACCAAGGTCGACGGCTGCGCCAGCCAGGTGTGGCTGCATCCGCAGACCGACGGCGGCACGTTCCGCTTCGACGGCGATTCGGATGCGATGATCGTGCGCGGCCTGATCGCGGTGTTGCGCACGCTCTACAATGACACGCCCGTGGGCCAGGTGGGGCAGGTGGACGCCCCGGGCGAACTGGCCCGGCTGGGGCTGAACGATCACTTGTCGGCGCAGCGTTCGAATGGGCTGCGCGCGATGATCGAGCGGATCCGCGCCGTGGCCTCCGAGGCGGCGTGATCCTGAAGCGTCCCGCCTTTAACCTGACACATCAGATAAAGGCGGGGCGCGCGCATCGACCGAGCCTTGCACTGCGCTTCGCCAAAAGCTGTGAGTCAGGTGTTTGGCGAAACGCTTTAGAGGAGTGCCTGCGGCACGCTCTGTTTTTCCGTGAAGAGGGGCGCTGCCCCTCCGGTCGAAACGATGTTTCGACCTCCTCCCCGGGATATTTGTGGCCAGAGGAAGACAGCCGCTCAGGCGCGGGCTGACAGCGCGGTTTCGAGATCGCCGTAGCCGGTGAAACGGTATTCGAACTCGAGCCCGAGTCGGTCGGCGCAGTCCTCTGCCTTGGCTTTCAGCGCCGGGTCCTCGACCTGCGCCTGGTAGACCAGCGTGGTGTAGTTGCCGAAGATCATGTCGCGCAGTTCGGGGTGGCGGTCGAGGCCCATGGGTTTCCACACGAAGGCGTCGAACTGCTTGACCAGGAAATCTGTCAGGTAGAAGGCGGTGATCTCGTCGCGGGCGGCGAAGGTCTCGTTGCCCTCGAAGAAGGAATAGCAATGCGGGCCCTCGACCATCTCGACGCCCAGCTCCCGGCATTTCGCCTGCAAGAGGCCGCCGGTGCCGCAATCGGCATAGACGACGAAGATGTCGTCATAGGCGTCGCGATGCTCGGCCACCGTTTCCTCGACCGCCGTGACGATCTTTTCGGGGTAAAGATGGTATTTCGCGGGCAGGCATTGCAGCACCATGTGATCCCATCCGTTGGCGCGCTTCAGCGCTAGGATCTCGCGCGCCAGCGCGCCGCAGGCAATGAGCAGGATGTTTCCCTTCGCCCGCTCGGCATATCCGTCCTCGGTCAGGGTGCTGTCGCTCAGCAGCATCTCAGCGCCCGCCGCCACGCAGGCCGATGAAGCGCACCAGCAGGTAGACCCCCAGCACCAGCGGCACCGCAACCATCCAGTTCTCCGACAGCGCCTCCGGCCCCCAGGCCGAGGTCAGCAGGAAAATCGTGCCGCCCGCAGCGGCGATCACGACAAGCAACAGAAGCACCAGTTTGTTGAGCGGCATCGCGAAGGTCCTTTCCGCAACAGACATAAGCGCAGTCACCCGACGAAAAAAGCCCCGCCGGGTCGGGCAGGGCCTTGTCGTTCACCCAAGGGCAGGGGCTCAGCCCGTGGCGCCCTGGTTGTGCTTGCGGCCCACCAGGTCCTTGGCGGTCTCCACCGCCACGGCGGCGTCGCGGCAATAGGCGTCGGCGCCGATGGCCTTGCCGAATTCCTCGTTCAGCGGTGCGCCACCCACCAGCACGATGTAATCGTCGCGCAGGCCCTGTTCCACCATCGTGTCGATCACGACCTTCATGTAGGGCATCGTGGTGGTCAGAAGCGCCGACATGCCCAGGATGTCGGGTTTTTCGGTTTCCAGCGCCTCGAGATAGTTCTCGACCGGGTTGTTGATGCCCAGGTCGACCACTTCGAAGCCCGCACCTTCCATCATCATCGACACCAGGTTCTTGCCGATGTCGTGGATGTCGCCCTTGACGGTGCCGATCACCATCTTGCCGACGCGCGGCGCGCCGGTTTCGGCCAGCAGGGGCTTGAGGATGGCCATGCCGCCCTTCATCGCGTTGGCCGCCAGCAGAACCTCCGGCACGAACAGGATACCGTCGCGGAAATCCTTGCCGACGATGGTCATGCCGCCCACCAGCGCCTCGGTCAGCACCTGGTAGGGTTGCCAGCCACGCTCGAGCAGGATGTTGACGCCTTCCTCGATCTCTTCCTTCAGACCGTCATAGAGGTCGTCGAACATCTGCTGGACAAGTTCCTCGTCGTCCAGTTCGCTGAGGATGATGTCGTCTTCTTCGTCGGACATGTGCTTTATCCCTTGGTGTGGCGCGTGGCCCTGTGTCTAGCCTCCGCGATTACGTCCATTTTGTCGCACACGACTTTCCAATTCCGACATGCGCGGTTCTTGCACCGACAGATAGCGCAGATTCCGCGCGGCCTTCAGTGAAAAACTTCCATACTGACTATGAGCTTGTTGCATATGTTCTCTTAATGTTCCTATAATCGGGCCATGTCAGATAGCTCCGATACCGTCGATCCGCGGTTGCGCCGTCCGGGCCGGGGCGCGGTCAGCAACGCCGTGGGCCGGTACGAGCGGCAGGCCCGCAGTTTCGAGGATGACGGCTGGAACGCCGCGCCCGAAGAGGCGGCGCTGCGCACGCGCGTCAGCATCGAGCGGCCGCGCAGCATCATCACCTACAACCGCTCGCCCGATCTGCCTTTCGACCGCTCGATCAACCCCTACCGGGGCTGCGAGCATGGCTGCATCTATTGCTTTGCTCGGCCCAGCCACGCCTGGCTCGGCCTGTCGGCGGGGCTTGATTTCGAGACCCGGCTGGTCGCGCGCCCTGACGCGCCCCAGGTTCTGGCCGCCGAGCTGCGCAAGCCCGGCTACCGCGTGGCGCCCATCGCCATCGGCACCAATACCGACCCTTACCAGCCCATCGAAAAGACCCATGGCATCATGCGTGCCTGCCTGCGGGTGTTGTCGGAGTTCAACCACCCCGTTGCCATCGTCACCAAGGGCAGCCTGGTGGAGCGCGACATCGACATCCTGTCGGACATGGCCGCGCGCGGGTTGGCACGGGTGGGTGTTTCCGTCACCACGCTCGATGCAGCGTTATCCCGCGCGATGGAGCCGCGCGCACCGGCCCCGGCCCGCCGCCTCAAGGTGATCGGGCGGCTGGCGGATGCAGGCATTCCGGTGCGCGCCATGGTCTCGCCGGTGATCCCGGGCCTGACCTGCCACGAGATGGAGCCGATCCTGAAAGCCGTCGCCGGGGCAGGGGCCGGCGCCGCCAGCTGGATCATGCTGCGCCTGCCGCTGGAGGTCTCGCCGCTCTTCCGCGAATGGCTGGCCCAGACCTGCCCGGACCGGGCCGCGCGGGTCATGGGCCATGTGCGCGACATGCATGGCGGCAAGGATTACGCCTCGGACTGGGGCCGCCGGATGCGCGGCTCGGGGCCCTATGCCGAGATGGTGGCCCAGCGGTTTCGGGTCGCGGCACGGCGGCTGGGGCTGGACGCGAAACAGCCCCCTTTGCGGTGCGACCTCTTCGCGCCGCCGGCGCGGGCCGGGGACCAGATGGAGCTGTTCTGAGGTGGATGATCACATCGGTGTGGGCGCGTGGGTTTTCACCCACCCTACGGGTCCGCACGACAACGCGCCGGGACCTGTCCTGCTACCGTAGGGTGGGGTTCCACCCCACCGCCGCGCCCTGACTCCGCGCAAACCCGACCCGGAACCTCGATGCCGCCGTAGGGTGGGTGAAAACCCACGCACACCCGCCGCAATCTCTACAACTTCCGCACCTTCAGCTTGGTCAGCCGGTTGTCTTCCTTCTCCACCACCTCGAACCGAAAGCCGTGGAAATTGAACACCTGTCCCACCTCGGGGATGATCTGCGCCTCGTAGATCACCAGGCCCGCCACGGTGTTGGCCTGATCGTCCGGCAAGGTCCAGTCCGTTGCGCGGTTGAGGTCGCGGATCGTCGTGCCCCCGTCCACCAGGAATTGCCCGTCATCGCTGCGCCCCACCGGGTGGTCGCCATCGGGGTCGAACTCATCGGTGATCTCGCCCACGATCTCTTCCAGGATGTCCTCCAGCGTGATCAGCCCCTGAAGGTCGCCATACTCGTCCACCACCAGCGCGAAATGGCTGCGCATCCGCAGGAACTGGCGCATCTGGTCGTCCAGCGTGGTGGTCTCGGGCACGAAATAGGGATCCATCGCCACGTCGCAGATATCGAACGTGGCCAGCGCCCCGCGTGCGCCCTCGGCCTTCAGCGCCAGCGTGTGCATGGCGCGCAGCAGGTCCTTGGCATGGACGATCCCGATGATGTTGTCGGGGTCGTCACGATAGATCGGCAGCCGCGTGTGGTTGGATTTCAGGCACTGGTCCAGGATCGCCTCGGGCTCCAGCGCCGCGTCGATCATCTCGATCTGGCTGCGGTGCAACATGATCTCCTCGACCGCCCGGTCGCCCAGGTCCAGCGCGCCCAGGATGCGGTCGCGGTCCTCTTTCTCGACCACCCCCTCGGAATGGCCCAGGTACAGCGCCCCCGCGATTTCCTCGCGCACTGCCAGGATCTGGCTGTCGGGATCGGTCTTCACCCCGAACACCCGCAGCACGCCGCGCACCAGCAGGCGCACCGCCGACACGACCGGCGAAAAGATCACGATCACCCAGCGGATCACCGGGGCCGCGTGCGAGGCCGCCGCCTCGGCATTGGTGATCGCATAGGTCTTCGGCAGCACCTCGGCAAAGATCAGCACCAGGAACGTCATCACCAGCGTCGCCAGCGCCACGCCGCTCTCGCCGAAGGCGCGGGTGAACAGGGCGGTCGCCAGCGACGTCGCCAGGATGTTCACCAGGTTGTTGCCCAGAAGGACCGAGCCGATCAGCCGCTCGTTGTCCTCGGTGATCTGCAGCGCCCGTTCGGCGCCTTTCGATCCCTTGTCGGCCCGCGCCCGCAGCTTGCCGCGCGACGCGGCGGTCAGCGCGGTTTCACTGCCGGAAAAGCAGGCGGACAGAACCAGAAGCAGAAGGATCGCACCGGCAGAGATCCAGAAGGCGGTGTCAAAGGTTGGCGAAACGGGGTCCATTGTCCAAAAGTCACGTTATGCGTTGCAGGGGTTATGGGGCGTGCAGGCGGGGCATTCAAGGAAACTGGTGCGGAAACTTGCAGATTTGGGGACGCAGGGCCCGTGAAGGGGCTTCCACGGTCCCGAGCCCGGGACATCGCGCCTGCAATCGGTCAGTCGCCGTCCGTCGACCTGCCGCCCGCCGCCTTGCGCGCCTCCTGCGCCAGCGGGTGCGCGTCGAACACCAGGTCGCGCAGCCGGTCTTCCAGCACATGGGTATAGATCTCGGTCGTGCCCACATCGGCATGACCCAGGAGCGTCTGGATCGTCCGCAAATCGGCGCCCCCGGCCAGCAGATGCGTGGCAAAGGCATGGCGCAGGGTGTGTGGCGACACCCGCTCGGGGCTGATCCCCGCCGCCACGGCGAAATCCTTGACCAGCAGGAAAAAGCGGTTGCGCGTGATGTGACCCGCCTTGCCGCTCGACGGAAACAGAAAGGCCGAGGCTGGTTTGCCCTTGGCCTTCGCCGCCTCTTCCGCCGCATCGCGCACCGTCAGCCAGGCGTCCAGCGCCCCGCGGGCCGGGGGCGACATCGGCACCAGCCGCTCCTTGCCGCCCTTGCCGCGCACCAGCAGCATCTGCGGCTCGCCCCGGCAGGACGCCACCGGCAACGAGACCAGTTCGCTCACCCGCATACCCGTGGCATAGAGCAGTTCCATCAGGCAGGCATTGCGCACCCGGTCGGCCTTGTTCCGCCCGGTCTGCCGAGCGGCCTCCAGCAGGCGGTCCACGTCGCCCAGTTCCAGCGTCTTGGGCAGGCGCTTGTCGCGGCCCGGGCCGCGGATCTGGATCGCCGGGTTGTCCTCGCGCAGCCCCTCGTCGAAGGCAAAGCGATAGAATTGCCGGATCGCCGACAGTCGCCGCGCCCGCGTCGACCGCGCCAGTCCCTGCGCGTCGCAATGCACCAGATAATTCTCGATATCCGCCTGCGCCGCGCGCGCTGCATCCTTGCCGCCGCGCGCCAGCCACTCTGTGAAATCCGTCAGGTCCCGGGCATAGGCCTGCAAGGTATTGCGGGCCGCCCCCGCCTCGGCCGCCTGCGCGTCGAGGAAATTCGCCAGCCAGTGCCGCGTGCTCACGTGCCCGCCTTCAGCAGCAGGATCTGCAGCGCCGCCTTGCGCGCGGTGTCCTCCAGCCCCACTGCCCGCAGCGTCGACAGGCCCGCCACGATATCGCTGGCCTGGTTCGGACCGGCACCGTCCAGTTGCAGCGCCGCCGTCAGGATCGCCTGTCCCAGCCGCCCGGCCTCCAGCATGTCGGCATGGTCTGGATGGGCCGCCGTGGCGGCAAACGCTTCTGCAATCGCAATCTGCGGCGTCTCGCTGGCCAGGTCGGCGTCGGGCGTGCCCTGGGCCAGTCCCACCAGGAACCGGCCGCGCGCATCGTTCGTGGCAAGTTTCGGCGCCAGCGACTCGTAATCCTGAGACAACAGCGCCACCTCGAAGGCCGCCTCGCGCCCGCGGCCCTGCAGATCCAGCGTCGACAGCGACTGGGCAAAGAGCGTGGCAAACGCCACCCCCAGGCCCTCGCGTTTCATGTCGCGCCACAGGTCGGGCAGGATCTGCCCCACGGCTTTCGCGTCGGTGTCGAGGATCGCCTGTTCCAGGTCCTGCACACCCGCCACGCGGTCCCACACCCCGCCCGACGCAGCCGGGCTCTGATCGGTGTAAAGCCCCAGCAGGCGATTGGCGGGCAGGGCGCCAGTGCGGGTCAGCCGTTCGGCGGCTTCGATCTCGGCCTTCAGCCCGGTCAGCCCGCGCATGTCGGCCACGGCGAACTCCCGCGGCAGATTGCGCGTCGGCAGGGGCGTTCCGGCCGCCTCGTACAGCCGGTAGAGCAGCGGCGTCATGGTCGCGGCCGGCGCCAGCGTGGTGTCCGCATCGATCGTTTCGGGGTCCAGGAAATGCGCCAGCAGGCGTTCGCTCGGGGCATCCAGCACCCCCAGTGCCGTCGCCGTCTCGTAGGTCAGCGCGGCGGTCTGCCAGTCCCCCGTGCGCGCCCCGCAATAGATCCGCGCATCGTACTGGTCCGACAATTCGGGTTCCTGCGTCAGGGCGGAACAGGCTTCGTTCTCGGTGCCGCTCAGCAGCGCCAGGTCGAACCACTGATCGAACAGATCGGCATCGTAGGGCCCCGCCTGCTGCACCAGCGCCAGCGCCGGCTCGACCGCGCCCATCTTGCGCAGCGCGCCCAGCCGAGCCCGCAGGAACCGCGCCTCCGCGCCTGCGTCGGCGGGCGCCTCGGCCTCGGCCAGCAACAGGGTATAGTAAAGCGCCTGGATCGCCGGCAACGGATCGGACGGCAGCCGCGAGAACAGCGAGATCAGCGTGTCGGTGCTGCTGCCGGCCCACAGGTTCGGCGGCAGCCCGGTGGTGCTGCCGGGCAGCAGTCCCGCCGCGTCGGGCCGTGCGCCATCCAGCGGCATCACGTCCACGTCCGGCACGACCGCGCCTTCCGCGTCGCTCTCGGGCGGGGGCTGCAAAGGCGCTTCCAGGGGTCTCGCCACGCTGATCGGCGCCGGGTCGTTCAGCCAGTCGATGGCCCCCAGCGGCTCCTGCGCCAGGGCGGGGGCCGCGAAGGCGATGGAAAAGACAACGGTATCAAGAGTCTTCAAGTATGATTTCCTGTCGAATTTCTTCCCGGTCGGGCGAGAAATCCGCCCCGAAAAATGGTCCGAGATAGGCATAGCCCACCAGCGCGAGGAACGCCAGAATGCCAAGGTAGATCAGCCATTTGATCAGTCTGAACATGAAGTGCCTGCCCGTTTATTGCCGTCTTTTACCACTTTATAACTGGCAATTTCATCAAGATCACGTCATTCAGTGCACGAAAAGTTACGATTGGCATAGGAGCGCCGACAGTGGCCGCCGGGGAGCGTTGGCAGTTGAAGAAAACCGTTGTGCTGGTGGGGATGATGGGAGCCGGAAAAACGGCTGTGGGAAAGGCTTTGGCGGCCATTCTTGAT
Organism: Roseovarius atlanticus; assembly: GCF_019802205.1. GTDB lineage: Bacteria > Pseudomonadota > Alphaproteobacteria > Rhodobacterales > Rhodobacteraceae > Roseovarius > Roseovarius atlanticus_A. The sequence continues at coordinate 1,544,429 of NZ_JAHVHQ010000003.1, read as the reverse complement.
GTGCCTTTCCTTGATTCGGACGTCGAGATAGAGGCCGCGGCCAACATGAAGATTTCCGAGATTTTCGCCCGCGACGGCGAGACGTTCTTCCGCGACCGCGAAACCCAGGTCATCGATCGCCTGCTCGACAGCCAGCGCGGCATCCTGTCCGCCGGCGGCGGCGCGTTCCTGTCCGAACGCAACCGCGACCTGATCCGGGCCAAGGGCGTGTCGGTCTGGCTCAAAGCCGATCTCCGGCTTCTGTGGAACCGCGTAAAACACAAGGATACCAGGCCCTTGCTGCGCACGGCTGATCCTTACAGGACGTTGAAGGATCTCTACGAGACGCGGCTGCCGTATTACGAAATGGCCGATCTGGCCGTGCCCGCCCATGCGTCCTACACGATCGACCAGATGGCCACGAAGGTCCGCGACGCGCTGGAGCAACGCCCGGATGTACTGGAGCAGATGACATGACCGAACTCGTTCACGTGGGCCTGGGCGACCGCGCCTACGACATCCACATCGGCCCGGGGCTTCTCGGGCAGGCCGGGGCGCTCGTCGCGCCGCTCCTGCGTCGTCCCCGCGTGGTCATCGTGACGGATGACGCCGTGGGCGCGCTGCACCTCGCCACCCTGCAGGCGGGGTTGCGGGCGGGCGGCATCGACAGCACCGCGCTGGCGCTGCCCCCCGGCGAGGCCACCAAGAGCTGGCCGCAGTTGGAACGCTGCGTCGAATGGCTCCTGTCCGAGAAGGTCGAGCGCAGCGATGTCGTGATCGCACTCGGCGGCGGTGTCATCGGTGACCTGGTGGGGTTTGCCGCTTCCGTCCTGCGCCGGGGTGTGCGGTTCGTGCAGGTCCCCACCAGCCTTCTGGCGCAGGTCGACAGCTCGGTGGGCGGCAAGACCGGGATCAACGCGCCCCAGGGCAAGAACCTGATCGGCGCGTTCCATCAGCCCAGCTTGGTCCTGGCCGACACGGACGTCCTCGGGACGCTGAAAAACCGTGATTTCCTGGCGGGTTACGGGGAGGTCGTAAAGTACGGCCTGCTTGGGGATGCCGCGTTTTTCGACTGGCTCGAAACCCACGGTCCCAGCGTGGCCGAAGGAGATATGGCGGCACGTATTACGGCCGTCAAACGCTCGGTCGAGATGAAGGCCGAGATCGTCGTCGAGGACGAAAAGGAACATGGCCGCAGGGCGCTTCTGAACCTGGGCCACACCTTCTGCCACGCGCTCGAGGCCGCCACCGGCTATGGCGACCGTCTGCTGCACGGCGAAGGCGTCGCCATCGGCTGCGCTCTGGCGTTCGAACTGTCCAGCCGCCTCGGCCTGTGTTCGCAGGAGGATCCCAGCCGCGTGCGCGCCCATCTGCGCGACATGAAGATGAAGGTCGATCTATCTGATATCCAAGGCGATTTGCCCGATGCGGATGGCCTGCTCGACCTCATGGGCCAAGACAAGAAAGTGGTCGACGGCAAGCTGCGCTTCGTCCTCGCGCGCAGCATCGGCGACGCCTTCGTGGCAGAAGACGTGGACATGACCGAGGTCCGCAAGGTTCTAAACGACGCACTCGCCGCCCGCTGACCGCGCCCTCGGACCGGCCCGCCATACGCGTAGGGTGGGTGAAAACCCACGCGCCGCACGGGTCACTCCGTCCCGATCGCCTTTGCCGCGTTCACCCGCGCCGACAGCTCCTCCAGCGTCTCCACCCGCTCGCTGTAGCGATCCGTCAGGTACCCCGCCTGTCCGCGCGTCAGCACCGTGAATTTCACCAACTCCTCCATCACGTCCACCACCCGGTCATAGAGCGGCCCCGGTTTCATTCGGTCGGCCTCGTCGAATTCGTCCCAGGCTTTCGGAACCGAAGACTGGTTCGGGATCGTCAGCATCCGCATCCAGCGCCCCAGGATCCGCATCTGGTTCACTGCGTTGAAGCTCTGGCTGCCGCCGCTGACCTGCGCCACGGCCAGCACCTTGCCCTGCGTCGGCCGGATCCCCCCGATCGGGGCCAGCGGAATCCAGTCGATCATGCTCTTCATCACGCCGGTCATCGCGCCATGCCGCTCGGGACTGACCCAGACCATGGCTTCGGACCACAGCACCAGATCGCGCAGCTCGGCCACTTTCGGATGGCTGACCTCCGCATCGTCCGGCAGGGGCAACCCGTACGGATCATACGTCCGCGTCTCCGCGCCGAGATGGCGCAGCACCCGCGCCGCTTCTTCGCTCAACAGCCGCGAAAACGACCGCTCCCGCAAACTGCCATAGAGCAGCAGCACACGCGGCGCATGGGCGGCGCGTTCCGCAGGGAACAGCTTGCCTTCGTCGATATCGGGCAGGGCGCCCGCCTTCAGGTTCGGCATCTCGTCCGTCATCGCGCACCCTCCCGTTCAACCGAGTGCCCCGGAAACCGCGCCCGTGTCCGGTTGGCGAAGGCCACCAGCGACAGCATCACCGGCACCTCCACCAGCACGCCAACCACCGTGGCCAGCGCCGCGCCCGAGTTGAGGCCGAACAGACTGATCGCCACGGCCACCGCCAGTTCGAAGAAATTCGAGGTCCCGATCATCGCGCAGGGCGCCGCCACCCGGTGCGGAACGCGCATCACGTAGGCCGCGCCATAGGCCAGCGCGAAAATCCCGTAGCTCTGGATCAGGATCGGCACCGCGATCAGCGCGATCACGAAGGGGTTCGCCAGGATGATGCTGCCCTGCAAGCCGAACAGGATCATCACCGTCGCGATCAGCCCGATGATCGACCACGGCTTCACCCGTGCCGTGAACGCCTCGATGGCGGTTTCCGAGCCCAGCATCCGCCGCGTCACCAGCCCCGCCACCAGCGGCAGCACCACGTACAGCACCGTCGCCGTCACCAGCGTCTGCCACGGCACGGTGATGTCCGTGACGCCCAGCAGCACCGCCACGATGGGCGCAAAGGCCACCACCATGATCAGGTCGTTCACCGACACCTGCACCAGCGTATAGGTCTCGTCGCCGCGGGTCAGTTGCGACCACACGAAGACCATCGCCGTGCAGGGCGCCGCCCCCAGCAGGATCAGCCCCGCGATATACTGCGCCGCATCCTCCGGCGCGATCCACGGCGCAAAGACGTAGTCGAAGAACAGAACCGCCAGCAGCGCCATGGTGAAGGGCTTGATCAGCCAGTTGACCACCAGCGTGATCACCAGCCCCTTTGGCTGTTTCGCCACCGCCGGAATGGTGCTCAGGTCGACGCCGATCATCATCGGATAGATCATCGCCCAGATCAGCACCGCCACCACCAGGTTGATCTGCGCGACTTCCGCCGCCGCGACCGCCTCCACCAGCCCCGGCGCCACGACGCCCAGCGTGATGCCCAGCACGATGGCCAGCGCGATCCAGACGCTCAGGTAGCGTTCGAACACGCCAAGTCCGCTGTCCTGCGCGGTGTCGGCTCTGTCCGTCATGCTTGCCTCTCTTTCGGTTCTGTCGCGATCAACACTTGAGTGAAATCTCGTCGATAAGCGACTGGCATTGCGCCGGAGTTCCGCCGCAACAATCCTCCATCAGGAATCCCAGCAGCCCGCGGATCCCCTCGATCTCGGCCCGGTAACGCACCGATCGACCCTCTCGCGCCGCCCGGATCAGCCCGGCTTGCGACAGGATCGACAGATGGGCCGACATGGTGTTCTGCCGCACCGCGCAGCGTGCCGCGATCTCGCCCGCCGCCAGGCCCTCGGGGCCGGCCTGCATCAACAGGCGAAACACGTCCAGCCGCGTGTCCTGCGACAGCGCCTGAAGGGCGGAAAGGGCGGCTGGCTTATCCATATATCGAGAATTATGGATATATTGCCCGCAGCGCAAGCGACGTTTCCATGACACGAGGCCGCTGCCGCCACGGCAGCATAGCGGTTCAGGAACAAAACCCATCGCCACCCGTTCCGCCGGGGAAAGGCCCGCAGTCCGGCCGCACACTCGAAATGAAAGGTCGATCTTCATGAAAGCCGCCCTCCACGACACGTTCGGCGACCCGGCAAAGGTCCTCTACGCCACCGATACCGACACGTCCGAACCGGGCGAGGGGCAGGTGCGCATCAAGACCCTGCTGTCGCCCATCCACAACCACGACCTCTGGACGGTCCGCGGCACCTACGGCTACAAGCCTTCGCTGCCGGGCGCCATCGGCGGCTCCGAAGCGGCGGGCATCGTCGATGCCGTGGGCGCGGGCGTCGATGACAGTCTCAAGGGCCAGCGCGTCGCCGTCGCGGGCGTCCACGGCACCTGGGCCGAGCATTTCCTCGCCCCGGCGAACGGCCTCATGCCCTTGCCCGAGCAGATTTCCAACGAGCAGGGCGCCCAGCTCATCGCGATGCCGTTCTCGGCCATCTCCCTGCTCGACAGCCTGAAGGCCGACAAGGGCGACTGGATCGTCCAGACCGCCGCCAACGGCGCGGTGGGCCGCATCGTGGCGGTTCTGGCAGCCGAACGTGGCATCAACCTCGTCAACCTCGTGCGCCGAGAAGAGGCCGCGCAGGGCCTGCGCGATGCCGGCACGTCCAACGTCATTTCGACGTCCGATGACGACTGGACCGACCGGGTGCGCCAGGCGGTCGGCGACGGCAAACTGGTGTCCGCCATCGACTCCGTCGGCGGCGACATCGCGGCACATCTTGTCGATGTCCTGTCCGGCGACGGCGAGTTGATCGTGTTCGGCACCGCCACGGGCGACCCGATGCCGCTGTCCTCGGGGCCTCTCATCATGAAGCAGATCACGATCAAGGGATTCTGGGGCGCGCGTGTCGGGTCCGAGATGGACCCTGACCACCGCGAGAGCCTGATGAAAGAACTGGTAACACTCGCCGTGCAGGGCAAGCTTCCGCTCGCAACGGACGGCACGTATTCCCTCGATCAGATCACTGACGCCGTGACCGCCTCGCTGACACCCGGCCGGGACGGCAAGGTGATGCTGAAACCCTGAGGCCCGAACGGCCCCGTTTTCTTGCAAAGAAAACGCCCCGGAATTTTCGAAAATTCCGGGGTGCCAAGCCGTTACCCGGCGATCTTCACAAGCGCGTGCCGCTTCTTGCCCGCCGACAGCTTGATCGGGTGGGCCAGCGCCTGCGCGTCCACCATCAGTCCCGCATCCGTCAGCGGCTGGTCGTCCAGCCTGGCCCCGTTCTCGGCAATCAGGCGCTTGGCCTCTTTCCCTGAACCCGCCAGCCCCGATTTCACGATCAACTGCACGATGGAGATCCCGTCGCCGACCTCCGCCGCCGACAGCTCCAGCGTCGGCAAATCGTCCCCGACGCCACCTTTCTCGAACACTTCCCGCGCCGTGGCCTCGGCGTTTTCCGCCGCCTGCGCCCCGTGCAAGAGGGTGGTGACCTCGTTCGCCAGGATGACCTTGGCCTCGTTGATCTCCGCTCCCGCCAGCGCGCCCAGCCGCTCGCATTCCTCCACCGGCAACTCGGTGTAGAGCTTCAGGAACCGCCCCACATCGGCATCCATCGTGTTCCGCCAGAACTGCCAGAACTCGTAGGGCGAGCGCATGTCCGCATTCAGCCACACCGCGCCATCTGCCGACTTGCCCATCTTGCGCCCGTCCGCCGTCTCCAGCAGCGGCGAGGTCAGGCCGTAGATCTCGTGGTCCAACACCCGCCGCGTCAGGTCGATCCCGTTGACGATATTGCCCCACTGGTCCGACCCGCCCATCTGCAACAGGCAACCATAGCGCCGGTTCAGCTCCAGGAAGTCATAGGCCTGCAGGATCATGTAATTGAACTCGAGGAACGACAGCGATTGCTCCCGGTCCAACCTTGACTTGACCGATTCAAACGACAGCATCCGGTTGACCGAGAAATGCCGCCCGATGTCGCGCAGGAATTCAAGGTAGTTCAGCCCGTCCAGCCATTCGGCATTGTTCAGCATCAGCGCGTCCGTGGCCCCGTCGCCATAGGCCAGGTAGCGCGCAAAGACCTGCTGCATCCCGTTGATATTACTCTCGATCTGCTCGGGCCCCAGCAGCGGGCGCTCGTCCGACCGGAAACTCGGGTCGCCCACCTTCGTGGTCCCGCCGCCCATCAGGGTGATCGGCTTGTGCCCGGTCTTCTGCAACCAGCGCAACATCATGATGTTCAGCAAGTGCCCCACATGCAGCGACTGCGCCGTGGCGTCATAACCGATATAGGTGGGCACCACGCCCGCGCTCAGGGCCTCGTCCAGCCCCTGGTAATCGGTGCAGTCGGCCAGAAAGCCGCGCTCGATCATCGTGGCCATGAAATCCGATTTGGCGTGGTAGGTCATATCGCTTGTCCCAGCTGGTTTTGCGCGGCATGTATAGGGATGGTTCAGGCGAAGGAAAAGGCCATGTTGAAGGCCGGTTTGAAGAGTGGCCCGGTCTGGGCATTGGGGGCGATGTCGGGCACCTCTCTCGACGGGGTCGATGCCGCCATGGTCCAGACCGATGGCGAGACGATCTTTGCTTTCGGCGACAGCGCCTACCGCGCCTATTCTCCCACCGAGGAAGCCGTCTTGCGCGACGCCCTGGGCAAGTGGCCGGACGAGGTCGGGCAGGAGGTCCTGCCGCTCGTGCAACAGGCCCATATCGACGTGCTTTCGCGCTTTCAGGGCGCGCAGATCGTCGGGTACCACGGCCAGACCCTGGCGCATGACCCGCAAGGGCGCGGCACGCACCAGCTGGGCGATGGCGAGGCGCTGGCGATGCATCTCGGCCTGCCGGTGATCTGGGATTTCCGCTCGGCCGACGTGCGCCTGGGCGGCGAGGGCGCGCCGCTCGCCCCATTCTTCCACTTCGCCTGCGCCAAGTGGATGGGGGCGGACCGCCCTCTGGCGTTCCTCAACCTCGGCGGCGTCGGCAACATCACCTGGATCGACCCCACCCGCGACCGCCCCGAACAGGACGGCGCGCTCCTGGCCTTCGATACCGGCCCCGCCAACGCGCCCGTCAACGACCTGATGATGCAGCGCCGGAACCAGCCTTGCGACCGCGACGGCGCATTGGCCCTGCAGGGCACCGTGGCGCAGGGCGCGCTCGAACTCTTTCTCGACGAGCCGTATTTCCGCAAGATCCCCCCCAAAAGCCTCGACCGCGACGCGTTTTCCGACCTCTACTCCCTCGTGCACGAACTCTCCGACGCCGACGCCGCCGCCACCCTCACGGCCATGAGCGCCGCGTCGGTCCTGCAGGCGATGGAACATTGCCCATCCCCGCCCGAACGCCTGCTGGTCTGCGGCGGCGGGCGCAAGAACCCGGTCATGATGGCGATGCTGCGCGCCGCGCTCGATGCCGTGGTCGACCCGGTCGAGGCCGTGGGCCTCGACGGCGACATGCTCGAAGCGCAGGCCTTCGGCCACCTCGCCGTGCGCGTGTTGCGCGGCCTGCCCACATCCTGCCCCGCGACAACCGGCGTCGCGGCGGCGGTGGCAGGCGGAACTGTCAGCTGGCCGGACGGGAGTTCGCGATGAAATACGACCTGGACACCGGCATGGGCACCCGCATCGGCCTCGTGGTCCTCAGCACCGACGAAACACTGGAAACCGAGGCGCGTCATGTGCTTGCGGGTCGCGACGTGGGCGTGCATCACACCCGCATCTTTTCCGACAACGAGGTCAGCCCCGAAAACCTGCTGTCCATGCAGGAACGCATGGCCGCCTCCGCAGCCCTTCTGCCGGGCGGGCTGGATGCGGTGGGCTACGGCTGCACCTCCGCCTCGGCGCTGATGGGCCCCGACCTGGTCGAAGGGCAGGTGCAGCTGGACCATCCCGGCGTGCCGGTCACCAATCCGATCAGCGCCGTGGTCGCCGGGCTCCGGGCGCTCAATGCCTCGCGCATCGCCATGGTCACGCCCTATTCGGCGCAGGTCGTCGCCCCGATGCGGACATTCCTCGAATCGCGCGGCATCGAGGTGGTGCACAATCTCAGCTTCGGCGAAACCGACGACCGCCGCGTCGCCCGCATCACCGAAGCCTCCACCCATGCCGCCGTCACCGAGGCAGCCAGGGCAAAGGGTGTGCAGGCGATCTTCACCTCCTGCACCAACCTGCGCACCTTCGGCGTGATCGACGCGCTGGAATCCCAGCTGGGCCTGCCGGTCGTCAGCTCCAATCAGGCCCTGATCTGGCACGTTCTGGGCCGCGCGGGCACGGAGGCCCGGGGCTGGGGGCCGGGCCGGCTCTTCCAAACCGAGGGCGTGCGCACCGCCATCGCCTGACCGCGTAGGGTGGGCGACAACCCACGCGGGCATATCGCCCAAGGATCGCCACCCACCGCGTCTGCACCGCCGCAATGGCAGGCAGGACGCTGAAAAACCCGACCATTGCCGGCGGAAACCGCGCATGCTCCCAACATCCACGAGACAGATCGCGAAAAGACGCGTTAAGCTGCGCCGTGGGGGAGGTGCATCACGTGCATTACGTCCCCCCGGAAAAGATAAAAAACGGCTGCCAAAAGGCCGGTCCAACAAGGAGAAGAGAATGGATTTCCTCGACAAACTGACGCGCGACCTGCGCACGCGCCGGATCTCGCGCCGCCGCTTCATGCAACAGGGCCTGGCCGCCGGCGCCACGGTCTCGGCGCTGTCGCTGACCGCCGACATGGTCCGGGCCCAGACCCCGAAAAAGGGCGGACATTTCCGCGTCGCCCGCGGCCACGGCGCCACCACCGACAAGCTCGATCCCGGCGTGATCGAGAACGGCTACACCATCGGTCTCTCGCTCGGCGGCTACCAGGGCTACCTGACCCAGATCGGCACTGACGGCGGCCTGGAACCGTCGCTCGCCGAAAGCTGGGAATCCTCGCCCGACGCCAAGACCTGGACGTTCAAGCTGCGCGACGGTCTGGAATTCCACAATGGCCGCACCGTCAAGGCCAGCGACGTGGTGGCCTCGATCAACCACCACCGGGGCGAGGGCAACACCTCCGCCGCCGGTCCGTTGGTCGCGCCCGTGGTCGACCTCAAGGCCGATGGCGATCTCGTCGTGGTGGTCGAACTGGAATCCGGCAATGCCGACTTTCCGTTCATCATGACCGACTACCACCTGCCGGTGATGCCCGCCAACGAGGCCGGCACGATGAACTGGCAGGATTACATCGGCTGCGGCTCCTACGTGCTCGATAATTACGACGCCGGCGTCAGCTCGCAGCTCTCGCGCCACCCCAACCACTGGTCCGATGACGTGGCCTTCTTCGACACGGTCGAGGTGCTGTCGATCATCGACCAGAACGCGCGCACCTCGGCGCTGGTCTCGGGCGACGTCCACGTGATCGACCGGGTCGACCTCAAGACCGCCGCTCTTCTGGGCCGCCGCCCCGGCGTCAACCTGAAAACCACCACCGGCACGCTGCACTATTCCCTGCCGATGCTCTGCGACGTCGACCCCTATACCGACAACAACATCCGCCTCGCGGTGAAATACGCCATCGACCGGCAGGAACTGGTGGACAAGATCCTCTTCGGCTACGGCGAGGTCGGCAACGACCACCCCATCGGCTCGGGCCAGCGGTTCTACAACGACGAACTGGAACAGCGCCAGTACGACCCTGACAAGGCCAAATTCCACCTCAAAGAGGCCGGCCTCGACTCCCTGCAGATCGAGATCATGGCCTCCGAGGCGGCCTTTGCCGGGGCGGTCGACGCGGCCATCCTGATCCAGAACTCCGCCAAGGGCGCCGGCATCGACCTCAAGGTCAACCGCCAGCCCAATGACGGTTTCTGGGCCGACCACTGGATGAAATCGCCCTTCATCACCAGTTACTGGAGCGGGCGTCCGGTGGAGGACCAGATGTTCTCGACCACCTACCAGACCGGCGTGTCGTGGAACGAGTCGCACTGGTCCAACGAGCGTTTCGACAAGTTGCTGGTCGAGGCCCGCGCCGAACTCGACGAGGCCAAGCGCCGCGACATGTATTTCGAGATGCAGAAGATCCTGAACGAAGAGGGCGGCTCGGCCATCCCGATGTTCGCGTCCTACGTCTTCGGCGTGGGCGACGATGTCGGCATGCCCGAACAACTTGCCACCAACTGGGATCTGGACGGCGAACGCTACATGGAACGCTGGTGGCTCAACAGCTGACCTGACGGGCAGGGTGGGGCGCCCGGACGACCGGCACGCCCCACCTTTCGCCATGCGCCGGACGACATCGCATCCCTTGGAAACGCGGCGTTGCAAAGCGGATGTCGGCACCCGCGATGTGCGGCGGCTGACGGTCCGCCTGTGCCCGGTTCTGTGCAAAAATCATGCGTCCACAAGCGTTTTTCACGTTGCTCGCACAGGTTCCCGCAGAAAAGCCGCCTGATTTTTCGGCATGGTTTCCGACGCTGCAGCCCATGGTCAATGCACAGGCATTGGCTTGATTTTATTGAGTAAATTCAAAACGTCCAAAGTCCGGTCACCGTGTCGCGCCACCTCGGTCGCGCCGGATAAGTTCATTGACAGCTTAACGTCGGCCCCTCAGCCTAGGGTCAGTCACGAAAGAAATGGGAGATTTGAAATGGCTAGATTTTTGCCCACGTCCTTTGCCGCCGCGGTCGCCGCGGGCATGGCACTGAGCGCAAGTACCGCGAACGCCGAGACCTGGCGCTACGCTTTCGAAGAAGCGCTCGACGAGGTCCAGGGCGTCTATGCCCAGAAGTTCAAGGAAGAGGTCGAGGCCAATTCCGACCACACCATCCAGCTCTTCCCCTACGGCACGCTCGGCGAATCCGCCGACACGATGGAGCAGGCCCAGGCCGGCATCCTGCAATTCGTCGATCAAAGCCCGGGCTTCACCGGCTCTCTGATCCCCGAGGCGCAGGTCTTCTTCGTGCCGTACCTGTTGCCGCAGGACACCGAGAAGCTGGGCGAGTTCTTCCGCACCTCCAAGGCCATCAACGAGATGTTCCCCGAGCTTTACGCCGAGCAGGGGCTGGAGCTCTTGACCATGTTCCCCGAAGGCGAGGTCTGCATGACCACGCAGGAACCCGTCACCGGGCCGCCCGACCTCGACCAGGTCAAGTTCCGCGTCATGACCAATCCGCTGCTGGTGGAAAGCTACAAGGCCTTCGGCGCCACGCCCACGCCGCTGCCGTGGGGCGAGGTCTATGGCGCGCTTCAGACCGGCATCATCCAGGGCCAGGAAAACCCGATGTTCTTCATCGAGTCGACCAAGATGTACGAGGTGACCGAGGTCATCACCTGCGCCGGCCACAACAACTTCACCACCGCGGTGATGGCCAACCAGGAATTCTACGACGGCCTGTCGGAAGAGGACCAGACCGTGATCCAGAACGCGATCGACGTCGCCTTCGATCACATCATCGACTACCAGAAGGGTCTTCACGAAGAGAGCATCGAGAAGATCAAGGAAGCCAAGCCCTCGATGCAGGTCAACACCCTTTCCGAGGAAGAGCGCCAGCCCTTCATCGAGGCCGGTGCCTCGGTCGAGGAGACGTTCCTCGAAATGACCGGCGATGGCGGCAAGCAGATCCTCGATCAGCTCAAGGCCGACCTGGAAGCCGTCCAATAACAACAACAGCCGTGCGGCGGCCGTGCCTTGCGGGGCGCGGCCGCGGCCGGAACCACTGAACGCGGGGACAGGCTATGTCAGACGAACACGGCTCGCAGATCCAGTCGCAGACCGACACCACCGGGCTGGACGACGAACCCACGGGAGAATACGTCTCCACGCTGCCCGGAATTCTCGGCACGATCGACATTCTCATCAGCAAGATCGAGGCGGTGATGCTCGCCGTCGGCGTGCTCCTGATGGCGGCCAATACCATCGCCAACGTGGTCGGGCGCTTCGTCTTTCAGAACAGCATCTTCTTTTCCGAGGAACTCAACCGCATCCTGATCATCCTGATCACCTTCGCAGGGATCAGCTATGCCGCCCGCCATGGCAGGCATATCCGCATGTCGGCGATCTACGACACCATGCCGCCCAAGGCCCGCAAGCTGATGATGATTGTGATCACGCTGGTCACGGCGGTCTTCATGTTCGGGCTGGCCTATTACGCCTATACCTACATCCTCACCCAGTCGGGCCGCGGCCGCGTGCTGCCCTCGCTTCAGATCCCGGTCTGGATCACGCTCGTATGGGTGCCGGTGGGCTTCTTCATGACCGGGGTGCAGTACCTGCTGACCGCCATCAAGAACATCATCGACAGGGATATCTACCTCTCGACCGCCGTGCTCGAAGGGTATGACGACACCGAGAAGGAGGTCTGAACGATGGCCCTTACCATCTTTTCCATCATGATCGTCCTTCTGCTCCTGGGCTTTCCGATGATGATCCCGCTGATCGTCGGCGCCTTCGTCGGGTTCTACACCATGTTCGGCGGCTTCGGTCAGCTTGAAACCATGATCCAGCAAATCATGGCCGGCATCCGGCCCGCGTCCCTGATCGCGGTGCCGATGTTCATCTTCGCCGCCGACATCATGACCCGCGGCCAGTCTGCCAACCGCCTGATCGACCTCGTCATGGCCTTCGTCGGTCACCTGAAGGGCGGCCTTGCGGTGTCGACCGCCGCCGCCTGCACCATGTTCGGCGCGGTCTCCGGGTCCACCCAGGCCACCGTCGTGGCCGTCGGCTCGCCCCTGCGCCCCCGGATGCAGAAGGCGGGCTACAACGACAGCTTCATCCTCGCGCTCATCGTCAACGCCTCGGACATCGCCTTCCTGATCCCGCCCTCCATCGGCATGATCATCTATGGCGTCGTCTCCAACACCTCCATCGCCGAGCTTTTCATCGCCGGCATCGGGCCGGGCCTGCTGATCCTGTTCCTGTTCTCGGTCTACGCCTGGATCTACGCGGTCCGCAACAACGTGCCCACCGAACCCAAATACAGTTGGGGCGAACGCCTCGTCGCCGGGCGCAAGGCGCTCTGGCCGCTGGGCTTTCCGGTGATCATCATCGGCGGCATCTACGGCGGCATCTTCAGCCCGACCGAGGCCGCGGCGGCCTGCGTGCTCTACGCGCTGGTGCTCGAAGTCATCATCTTCCGCGAAATGGACCTCAAGGGCGTCTACGAGACCGCCAAGTCCACCGGCCTCATCACCGCCGTGGTGTTCATCCTCGTGGGCGTCGGCGCGGCGTTCTCATGGGTCATTTCCTTCGCCCAGATCCCGCAGGAAATCCTGGGCGGCATCGGCATCGACGAGATGGGCCAGATCGGCGTGCTTTTCGTCATCTCCATCGCCTTCTTCATCGGCTGCATGTTCGTCGACCCGATCGTGGTGATCCTGGTCCTGGTCCCGATCTTCGCGCCGGTGGTCGACTCCGTCCAGCTCGACCCGGTGCTGGTCGGCACGATCATCACGCTTCAGGTCGCCATCGGTTCGGCCACGCCACCCTTCGGCTGCGACATCTTCACGGCCATCGCGGTCTTCAAGCGCCCCTATATCGAGGTCATCCGAGGCACGCCGCCCTTCATCTTCATCCTGTTGTCGGTCGCCGTGCTGCTGATCTTCTTCCCCCAGATCGCCCTGTTCCTGCGGGACCTGGCCTTCGACAAGTAACCGGAGGAGAGACATGTACAAATCCATCCTGGTGCCCTTCGACGGGTCGCCCAATTCCGAGCTGGCCGTGGACAGGGCCATCGAGATGGCCGCGCTCTGCGGCGGGGCCGCGCTGACGATCCTGACCGTCTATCGCCACCATTCGATGCTCGAGGCGTCGCTCTCCATGGTCCGCCCCGACGATCCGGGCAACATGGACGACGCGATGCGCAGCCACGCCGAAGAGGTCGTCGGCACCGCCAAGAAACGCGCGCAGGACGCCGGCAAGACCGACGTCCGCGCCTTCGTCATGGCCGGCCCCACAGCGCGCAACATCGTCAAGTTCGTCGAGGAACACGGCATCGACCTGATCGTGATCGGCCGGCGCGGCATGGGCTCGATGGAAGGCTACCTTTTGGGCAGCGTCTCGCAGAAGGTCACCTATCTCTCGCCCGTTCCGGTGCTGATCGTCTGACGCCGCGGCACGGACGACCGGGGCAGGGTGCAGGGGCAGGGCGCCGCATCCGGCCCGCCCATGAAAAAAGCCGCGCCACGGGATCCCGTGGCGCGGCCTTTTCGTACAAGTTCGGGGCGCGCTAGGCCGTCGCCATCATGAACAGCACGTAGATCGACACCAGGGTCAGGCCGATCGTCCCGGCCCAGGCCAGCCCCATCATGAAGCGGCCGGGCATGTGTTCGCGCTCCTCGGGCGTCTGGAACCCGTCGGTGATCGCCTTGATCGTCAGCCAGTAGATGACCGGCGAGAAGACCAGCGCCAGGATCGAAGCAAGCTGCACCACCAGGATCGGTTTCGGCAATCCGAACATCACTGCGGCCCCCCCGATGACCCACAACACCTGGAACCCGCGGTTGATCAGCTTGCGCGTTCCGGGCGTGTCCCAGCTCGTCTTCAGCCGCACACAGCATTCCTCGAACACCCGCGCCTGACCGTCGAAATAGGTGAACACGGTCGAGAACAGCGCCGCGATACCGCCCGCGATGATGACCGGGAAGACCCACGAGCCGAACGTGTCGGTATAGATCCGCGCGATGGTCACGCCCATTTCACGCCCCGCGGGAACCAGCCCGATCGGGTTCAGCACGACGGCGCCCACGATCAGGAACACCATGCCGGTCAGCGCCGCGATGATGTAGGACACGTTCATGTCGCGGCGATAGAGGATCATCGAGTTCTTCATGTAGTCGGGATGCACCTCGACCTTGTGGCCCTTCGCGCGCATCTCCTTGACGTAGACCATGCCGCTTTTCTTGTCGACGGCCCAGTTGGACTGCATCGCCGACACCTCGGTCGTGGTCGGAAAATACCCGAACATCGCCCCGAACAGGATCATGGCCCCGGCCGGCGGAAGGCTCGGCAGCAGCCGCGACAGGTACTCACCCGGGGGCGGTGCCTGCAGCGCGAAGGCGATGAAGGACGACAGCGCGAAGACGATGATCGCCACCTTCACCACGCCTTCGAACACCTCGTACTTGCCCAGCCACAGGATCGCGACGCTGATCAACAGGACGGACATCGACCACATTTCCAGCGACATGAACGGAAACGCGGCCCAAAGCAGCGCACCGCAGCCCAGGGCCCGCCCGGCAATGCCAAAGGTGTTGGCCAGCGACTGGAAGCCAAGATACCAGAACGGCCACTGGCCGACCCGGCCATAGGCGTTCATGATGCTTTCGCCCTTCACCATCGTGTAGCGGTGCGCGAATTCGAAACAGCAGTATTTCAGGATATAGGCCGCCGGGATGATCCACAGCAGGGCGTAACCGTACTGCGCGCCGGCGGTCGGACCGTGCATGATATGGCTCGCCCCGATGCCCGTCATCGCGGCGGCGATGCCCGGGCCTGCGTTCTTCCAGGTGTCCTTCAGCGTCGTTCCCGGCGCATCAAGGTAGATCGTTTCGCCTGGCACGGCATCGGATCCGCTTGCGGCGGTATCCTTGCCTCCCGCTGGTATTGAAATGTCACTCAACTCTTGTCCTCCCAGACATCGTGCAAGCCCTTCGCAGGACCCCGGCCCGATGGGCCCTGAGGCCGCTCGGGTGGTCCGTGACACGCGTCGGGCGATACTCTTGTTGTCAGGGCAAATTGAGACAGCGCGAACCTCCTCGTACGCGCTGCCTTTTTACCCGTGGTGGTAGGCTGGCATCCCACACACCAAAATTCAAGACAAATATAATTACGCGCCCGAACCGGCCATTTGCGGCCCCCGTGTTCCGACTGAGGGCTAGCAGGAATTCGGCCATGTCAGAAGCCCGCTCACCCCCCTCGCACAATGAAAAAGCCCCGGCGCGAGACCGGGGCTTTCCAGAGTTCACTGTCCGGGTGTTCAGGCCCGGCGACGGCGCCGTCCACCGCGTCCGCCACGTCCGGCCTCTTCTTCGCCGGCTTTCGGCGGGGCCTTGTTGAACTTGATCCACTCGCCGCCATGCGGGTCGTTGTTGGTCAGGAAGTTGGCGGCGCGAATGGCCTCCATCTCCTTGCCGGCCTTGGGCTTGGTGCTGCCCAGGCCAAACAGCTGGCAGAAGGTCTCGTCGTCCATGTCCTCGGGGATGATGATCCCCGCGGCCTCGGCCTCGGCCCGCTTGGCGGCCTTCTCGGCCTCCTTCACGGGCAGGGCGATCGGGTTCATGATGGCGCTCGTCATCCCCGCACCCATCGCCATCGGCAGAAACGCGTTGTTGATCCCGTGCCGGTTGGGCAAGCCGAAGCTGATGTTGGACGCACCGCAGGTGGTGTTCACGCCCAGCTCCTCGCGCAGGCGGCGGACCAGGGTAAAGACCTGCTGACCGGCCGTGCCCATCGCGCCGATCGGCATGACCAGCGGGTCGACCACGATGTCATGCGCCGGAATGCCGAAATCGGCGGCCCGTTCCACGATCTTCTTGGCCACGGCAAAGCGCACGTCGGGGTCTTCCGAAATGCCCGTGTCGTCGTTGGAAATCGCCACCACCGGCACGTTGTATTTCTTGACCAGCGGCAGAACCAGTTCCAGCCGCTCTTCCTCGCCGGTGACAGAGTTCAGCAGCGGGCGGCCCTCGCAGGTCTCAAGCCCCGCTTCCAGCGCGCCGGGCACCGAGCTGTCGATGCACAGCGGCACATCCACCAGTCCCTGCACCAGCTCCACGACCTTGCGCATCAGCGGCGGCTCGGTCTGGTTCGGATCGGGGTTCGAGTTGTAGACAACGCCCGCGTTGATATCCAGGACCGTCGCGCCCGCCGCGACCTGCGCGATGGCGTCGGCCTCCACGGTCGAGAAATCGCCCGCTTCCAGCTCGGCGGCCAGCTTCTTGCGGCCGGTCGGGTTGATCCGCTCACCGATCACGCAGAACGGCTGGTCGAACCCGATTATGGCGGTCTTGGTTTTGCTTTCGACGATGGTACGCGTCATGACTTATCCTTGTTTCGCGGCGGGCACGGTCGACGCGCCGCCGTTTTCGATCGCCCACTCGGCATTGGTCTTGATGCCGCCCAGCGGGAAGAAGTGCACGTTGGTGATGTTGAAATCCGGGTTCGCCGCCTTGTGCGCCGCCAGCTTGGTCAGCACGTCGGTCGGCTCGTAGGGCAAAAGCAGCTTCGACACGTCCATCGCGCGCTTCTGCAGCACCTTCAGCGAGGGGCCCACGCCGCAGGCAATGGCGAACTTGATCAGCGTCTGCAGCTTGGCAGGCCCGGCGATGCCGATATGGATGGGCAGGGTGATGCCCGCGGCCGACAGGTCGTTGGCCCACTTGATGATCGGGTCGGCGTCGAACGCGAACTGCGTGGCCAGCGCCATCTCGGCGTCGGTCCGCTCGTAAAACTTCTGCTTCCACTGCATCGCGTCGTCGACGTTCCTGCGCCCGCCATCGGGGTCGATGTCCTTGTTGCCCTCGGGGTGGCCCGCCACGTGCAGCCGCTTGAAGCCCGCCCGGTCGAACGCGCCCGATTCCAGCAATTGCATCGAGCTGTCGAAATCGCCATGCGGCTCGGTCACGCCACCGGCCAGCACCAGCGCCTGGTCGACGCCCGCCTCGCCCTGGTAGCGCGCGATCCAGTCCTCCAGCGTCG